>JBAQJU010000277.1:0-30144 GCA_049300475.1 Terriglobales bacterium
TGTCGGGGAAGCAGACTAAGGCGAGCGAGGTCAGGGGCTTTCCGCCCATGGCGTAAACGTCACTGAGCGCATTGGTCGCGGCGATTTGGCCGAAGGTGTATGGGTCGTCGACGATGGGCGTGAAGAAATCCACTGTCTGGACGAGGGCGGTGTCGGGCGTGAGTTGATACACTCCGGCGTCGTCGGCGTGATCGAAGCCGACCAGAACATTCGGGTCGTGTTGCCGGGCTAATTTCCCAAGCACCGTGTCCAGCACCGCCGGACTCAGCTTGGACGCTCAACCAGCGGCTTTTACGGACTCCGTGAGGCGGAATGGTTTTGTTTCGGGCACGAAGAGATTGTAAATGCAAGTCAAAAGTAAGAAGTCAAATTGAAAAAGTAAAAACCAAGTCAAAGTCGCAAGTGGTTTGGGGCTGTCGATCGCTATGATTTACTTCTTCAATTTGACTTCTTACTTTTGACTTTTTATTTCACTACGACCTGCGTCACTTTCAACTCCGGATAGGCGTGGTTCCACTGATTGGAGATATTTTCGAAGGTCAGGCGAAAGGGCTTGCTTTGGCCCGGCAGGAGCGGCGACATGTTGAGGTCGACCGCTTCATCATAGGGTCCGCCGACGCGCAGAACATGGATAGGCAGTTCATCGCGTTGGGCGGTCTGTCCCATGTCGTCTTTGAACGTGACCTGGACGGCCGCGTGGATGACCGACTGATTGCCGGTGTTGGTGATCACTCCATCGAGATAGCTGACCGTTGCGCCGGCGAAATTCTGCGCGGCACTGGCCTTCAAATCAGAAAATCTAAGATTGGCTGCATAGGGCGACGGCTCGGCGGGCGGTTTCTGTTGGGAGCGCAAAATCAGCGCGAGAATTCCGATGATAACGCCAACAATGACGATTCCGATCAGTACGGGACGCAGGCTGGATTCTGCCGGCTCTGTGGTGGGATTCGCGTTTGACGGGAACAAGCCGCCCATGCGGGGATTGTACTACCCGGAGTTTACAGATGACCGAGTTCGTGTGGTGGCGGGGCTTCGCCCCGCTCAAACGGGGCAGAGCCCCGTTTCCACACAAGATCGCGTGTCGAAACTAGCGATCGTAGTGCAGCAGCGAAAACACATCGTACTTCGCGAGCTTTTCCCGTCCCTTCAGAAAGTCGAGTTCGACGACGAATGCCAGTCCTGCAATTTCTGCGCCCAGGCCGGTTGCAAGCTCCGCGGTCGCGACGGCGGTTCCACCGGTGGCGAGCAGATCGTCGACAATCAGAACGCGCTGCCCTTTCTGAATCGCATCTTTGTGGATCTCCAGCGCATTGCTGCCATACTCGAGGTCGTAACTTATCTTTGCGGTTTCCGCGGGAAGCTTTCCCGGCTTGCGCACGGGAACGAAGCCGGCGTTCAGGCGATAGGCGAGCGCGGGACCGAAGATGAAGCCGCGAGCCTCCATGCCGAGGATGAGGTCGATCTCCTCGCCAATGTAATGGGCGGAGAGCGCGTCGATGAGGCGGGCAAAGCCGAGCTTGTCTTTCAGAAGCGTGGTGATGTCGTAGAAGAGGATGCCTTTTTTGGGGAAGTCGGGAACTTCGCGGATCAGGTTCTTGAGTTCGGCGCAGTCGGCGGCGGTGGTGGTCGCGGTTCTGATTGTCATTGCACTCGATTTCCTGCTGGTTTGAGTGTAAATCTCTTTTAACTGTTCAAGAACTGCCGGCTGGGATAGAATAAAGAAAGGCAGAATGATGGTAAAGAAAGCAAGAGACGTGAGCTTGAACATCAAGGATCCAGAGGCGCATCGGCTGGCTGAAGCCATCGCTCAGGAGACCGGAGAAACGCTAACGCGGGCGGTCACCGAGGCTCTTCGGCAGCGTCATGAGCGACTCAGAAAACAGGATCACGAGGCTCTCGCCGCCGACATTCGAGCCATTGCGAAGCGCGCGTCTGCGCGTATCAAGCGCCCCTACCTCGACCACGCCGAGTATCTTTATGACGAGCGCGGCCTGCCGAAATGATTCTCGATACGTCCTCGCTGGTGGCCATAATTGCCGAAGAACCGGATGCTGAGCGGTATATCGAGGCAATCAGCCGCGCCTCGCTATGCCGTATTTCGGCCGCCAACTTTCTCGAACTCTCCATTGTCATTGAAAGCCAATTCGGGAGCGACGTGCTACGCCAGTGCGACGCGCTCTTTCGGAGGGTTGGGATCGTAATCGAGCCGGTCACGGTCGAGCATATTCACGTGGCGCGACAGGCATACCACGATTTCGGAAAGGGACGGCATCCGGCCGGATTGAATTTCGGGGACTGCTTTGCATACGCGCTCGCCCGGACCACTGCGGAACCGCTTCTTTTTAAGGGAGGCGATTTCGGGAAAACCGACATCGTCTCTGCGCTGCCGTAAGGGAGCGCAGGTGGTCTTAAAAATCCACAGAATTGGTGGCGAAACGGCTGCAATGATTTTATCTGCGGGCGCGGTTATGCGCCGCGAATCTGAAACGCGGCGAGACCAGGCGTCGGGTCGGCGTCCTTGACTTCCACAGCGTCAACGCGAGCGGCGCGGGGGCCTTCGCGAAGACGAGAGTGGAGTCCGGCCAGTTGGTCGGGCGTGCCCTGGGCCATGACTTCCACCGTGCTGTCTGCATTGTTGCGCACCCACCCGGCGACCCGCAGCAAGCAGGCTTCGCGCTCGACGAACCAGCGGAAGCCGACACCCTGGACGCGGCCCCGGACGACGAAACGGCGGGCGAGGGTCAACGGTTGATCTTCTGAGGAAGTCATCGTGGATTGCAGAGGTCAGAGGTCTGATTGCAGAAGTTAAAATCTGTAGGCGCGAACTCTGATTTCGAACGCTTAGGTTCTTGCCTCTGCAATCCGACCTCGAACCTCTGACCTCGTTCTACGCTCTCGACAAATACGTTCCTTCGGCGGTGTCAACCTTTATCTTTTCGCCTTCATTGATGAAGGGCGGAACCTGGACGATGAGACCGGTTTCCGTTTTTGCCGGCTTGGTGACGCTGGAGGCGGTTGCGCTCTTCAGGCCAGGCTCGACTTCGATTACCGTCAGCACGACTGTTTGCGGCAGCTCGATGCCCACGGCCTTGCCGTCGAAAAACTCCACCTTGATCTGGAGGTTCGAGGTCAGGTACTCGACCGCATCGCCGAGGGTTTCGCGGGTCAGGTGGGTCTGCTCATAGTTCTCGGTGTTCATGAAGTAATAGTCGTCGCCGTCGCTGTAGAGGAACTCCATGTTGACCTCATCGACGTTGACCTTTTCGATCGGATCGGGCGAGCGGAAGCGGTGCTCGAACATAGCCCCGGTGCGCAGGTTGCGCAGCTTGGCCTGGATGAAGGCGCGCAGATTGCCGGGGGTACGGTGCTCGACAGCGAACACGGAATGCAGATCATTGTTGTGTTTGATGATCATGCCGGGACGGAGTTGGGTCGCGGGAATCGACATTGCTGGTTTACATCTCCTTCACTCTGCCAGGAATTTTCGGTAGCGAGGCAGGTCCGGGTTCCCCGCAGGCCTGTTCTAGGCCCGATGGGGCGTAGGTCGCCGGGGGCTTCCGCCGCACTTGGGATTAACACCTTATTTTACACAGGCGGCGCGAATTATGGGAATTGAGCCAGTTGGTCGGTCAGTCCCAGTTTTCACCACGGAGTCACGGAGACACGGAGAAACCCAACTGCCTGCAAAAGTCCCTTTCGTAGCTCTTAAAAACTAGCGCGCCTTACTGTGCAGGCGCGGGTTTACGGCCAACAGCGGGCGAAGGTTTGACCGGCTTGATTTGGGCGGCGGGTTCGAGCGCGACTGGGCTCGGGGCTTGGGTTGCAGGCGGAGTCGACGTTGGCGTCACTACCGCGACAGCAGGATCGGGTAGCGGATCGTGGCCGAGGATGACGATATCGACACGCCGGTTCGTGGCGCGGCCGTCGGCGGTGGCGTTGGATGCGATCGGGTGGTATTCGGCGTATCCGGCCGCACTGAGACGAGCGGGGTCGAAGCCGTAGCGCACAATGAGAAGCCTCACGATCTCGGTGGCACGAGCGGTTGAGAGCTCCCAGTTTGAGGAGAACTGCGGGTTGTGAATGGGAATGTTATCGGTATGGCCTTCGATCCGCACCCGGCAATTACGCTGCAGGAGCATGCTGGCGATCTGATCGAAGGTGGCCTGCGAGGCGGATTTCATTTGGGCAAGGCCGCTTTCGAAATTGCCCGCGATCATGTTGCAGATTTCGCCGAGCGCATCGGAGACCTGCTCTTCCGAGTCGGCGATTTCGGGGCCGAGCATGCATTTGGCGAGCTCGCGAGCGGCGTCGCGGTCGCTCGAAAATGTCAAAATCCCGCACAGCCCACCGGCCAGACCCACCATCGCCGTATAGCCTCCGGGTGCGGTGGGATGCTCGGCTTTCGGTACCGGCTTGACCCGGCTACCAAGCATGATCTCAAAGACTTCCTCGACTGCCAGTTCCAGAATCGGAAGCCAGTTCTCTTCGTGCGAGCGCACCACCAGTGAAGTATCTGTGCTCATGATTTTTTCCCCATGACCGGCAGAACGTGCTCCTTGACCTGATCGGGCGTAAAGGGCTTACGGATATATCCGCGGGCGCCCGCCGAAAGCGCCTGCACTACGTGGTTTTCGCTGCCTTCCGTGGTGATCATCACCACCGGAGTTCCCTTGGCGTTTTCCACCGTGTGCAACTGCTTGACAAACTCCAGGCCATCCATCACCGGCATGTTGATGTCGCACAGAATCAGGTCGACCGGTTCCTTTGCCAAGGCGGCCAGGGCTTCCGCCCCGTTCCCCGCCTCCACAACTTTTTCCAGTTCGATGCCCGCCTGGCGCAGCGAGCGTTCCACGATTTTGCGCATCACCGACGAGTCGTCCACAATGAGTGCGCGAATCTTATCCATGATCTCCACCAATATGCGGATTCGCGGTCGGGCCGCAAAGCCGCCTGCCGCCGTTCTTTCCGGCTGACTTGATATATATCGGCGGGGTTACGGCGCGCTTTAGATGGACATTCTCAAAAGCTGCGGTGGAAAAATATCCCCAACCGGGGCTGGTAGCGGCCCGGGTTATTCCCCGCCGACGGTGAGGCCGTCGACGCGAATGGTGGGTGAGGCTACACTGCCGCGGAATTCGAGGTCGGTCGCGATCTCGGAGATGTTCTTGAATATATCTTTCAGATTGCCGGCGACCGTGATCTCTTCTACGGGATAGGCCAATTCACCATTGACGATCCAGAGGCCGGAAGCGCCACGGGAATAATCGCCAGTGACCAGGTTCGCGCCGTGGCCAAGAAATTCGGTGACGTAGAGGCCGTCTTTTATTTCGCCGATAATCTGCTGCGGAGTTTTCCGGCCGGGCTGGAGAGAGTAATTGCCGGGCGCGATGCCGGGAGTACCGGCGAGTCCGCGGGAAGCGTTGGCGGTGGTCTCCAGCTTGAGCTTTTTGGCTGTGTAGGTGTTGAGCAGATACGACCGCAGCACTCCGTTCTCAATGACGACGGTGCGGCGCGTGGGGACGCCTTCTCCGTCGAAGGGAGCGGTGCCGAAGCCGCCGGGCATGGTGCCATCGTCGATAACCGTGACGTTCGGGCCGGCAATCTGTTCGCCGAGCTTGCCGGCGAGGAATGAGGCTCCACGATAGACGGAGTCGCCGTTCACGCCCTCGAAAATATGTTCGAGCATGGAGGCGGCGACCATGGGATCGAGGACCACCGGAACGTGCGCGGTTTTTACTTTGCGTGCGCCCAGACGGCGAAGGGTGCGGCGGGCGGCTTCTTTGCCAACCTGTTCGGCAGGTTCAAGTTTGGCCAGACTGCGGGCGACCGAATACCAGTAATCGCGCTGCATGTTGCCGTGCTCATCTTGAGCAATCGGAACCGCAGCCACCGAGCAGTACGACCGGCGGTACTCGCCCAGAAATCCGTGCGAATTGGCCAGAACTTTGCTGCCGGTGGCGGCGTCGAAGGATCCACCGTCGGAATTTTTCAAGCGCGGATCGGTGTCGAGCGCGGCCTTCTCGGCGCGCCGAGCGTAGTCGATGCGCTCGGGACCGGGGAGCGAATAGACATCTTCATGGTAAAGATCAAGCGGACCGGAGAGCGCTCCCAGGATGGCGGCTTCGGGGATGCCGGAGTAGGGATCTTCCGAAGTGATTTTCGCCAGCGCCAGGGCGGACGAAAGCATGCGGTCGATGCCGGCGGCCGAGAAGTCGCTGGAGTAGGTGGAAGCGGCGCGCTGTCCAAAGAAAACGCGGACCCCGATAGCGCGCGAGCCGGATTCCTTCAAGGTTTCGACCTGCCCGAGGCGGACGACGGTCGAAAATTCATCGCCTTCGCGGACGACGCACTCGGCCGCGGTGGCACCGGCGCCGGTGGCGCGGCGTACGACATCGGTGGCGAGGGATGCGAGGTCGGTTGCGGATTGTTTTGTGCTGGTCTCTACGGTTGTCGTCATTGCTTAGCTCTAAATCTACCACGGAGACACCACTGCGCGGCGCCGCCACGCAAGTCACGTAAGTGCACGAATAGCCCTTTGGATTCATGCATTTTGATGGTTACTTGTAGATAATGCAATTATGCATTACAATAAAGGTATTTAGGGGGTTCACCATGTCGACGTTGACCGTGACCACCAGGGGCCAAGTTACATTCCGTAAGAAAGTGATGGAGCACCTGGGCGTGAAGCCCGGCGGCAAGATTGAGATCGATCTGCTGCCCAATGGCCGGGGCATGATCCGGGCGGCGCGGCCAACGGGAAAGATAGATACCTTCATTGGGATGTTAGCCGGCAAAACAAAGAAGGTCGCGACCATTGAGGAAATGAATGAGGCGGCAGCGGCTGGATGGGCGGGGGAGGTTTCATTTGACGAAAGCGGGCCCGACCGTGACTCAGCCGGCAAGAAATGAAGATCGCAGTCGATACCAACATCCTTGTGCGAGCCGTTGTGCGGGACGACCCGAAACAGGCAGAAATAGCCGCCAAGACCCTGCTCAAAGCGGAAGTCCTCGTCGTGGGAATATCGTGTCTGTGCGAATTTGCCTGGGTTCTGCGACGAGCCTATGGGTACAGACCATCGGCGATTGCGGCTGCGATACGCGAGCTGCTCGAAGCCGGGAACGTGGAAACGAACCGGTTGGCGGTTGAGGCTGGGCTGGCGATGCTGGATGCAGGTGGCGATTTTGCCGACGGCGCGATTGCTTACGAGGGAAGATGGCTGGGAGGGGAGACGTTCGTTTCGTTCGACCGCAAGGCAGTGGAGATGCTTAAGGCGCAAGGGGTGGCGGCACGGCTGTTGTAGGCTAAGGCATAGCACGCAAAGAGTATCGCTCGGTTGCAAGGTTGCGCTATGCTGGCAGTCTTCCTATGAACAATTGGCAACGGTGGCTCTAATACTCTCTTGGAGCACCGGAGGACACGGCGATGCGACGAAAACCGCCTCAGGGCGACAGGAGCAAACACGTGCAGTTCAACTTTGAAGTTGATCGTGAAGTCGACGGCCGTTGGATCGCCGAGATTCCTGAAGTTCCCGGAGCGCTCGCGTACGGAACTTCCGTCGAAGAGGCAAAAGCAAAAGCGTATGCATTGGCGCTATACGCGATTGCGGACGACGTCGAGCGGCGAGACAAAGAAATTCCAGACACCATCACTGTGCCCAGAGTCCCGGCTTGAGCCAGTGGGCAAGCGCCAAGGCAAGAGTTGTTCTACGCGCTCTCCTGAGAAAAGGTTGGACCGTGGTATCCCAGCGTGGTTCCCACATCAAGCTGAGCCATCCCGAGCGCGGCAATTACATGTTCGGCTTCCACGAGAACGAGGAAATCGGTCCGAAGATGTTGGCGAAGATTGCCAAGCACACGGGCTTGGAGCCGGATGACCTATAGGTTTCGCGGGCGCAGGACGCTCGCTAATCCTTGACGCTGGAACAGTTGGGATTCACCTACCGACGTTTCAGAACAAAACGAAGCACTAAAGCTGTAGGGATTGCCCCAGCCAAAAACCAAGGGATATAGAAGGCAAGTTGCCAGGCACCGTATTCTGATCCCGGCTCGCCAGCGAACCAGACCGGCGACCAGTAAAGACAATAGTGAGCACTGCAGGCACAACTAGCAACCAAGCGCCATTTACTCGGGGGAACGCTCGGCCCAAGAGCCAGGCAGCCCCGGACGAGACGATAGCTATCAGGAGCGCGCCCGAGCCAAGCGATAGCGATTGAATAAATTTCACCATAGCTAGCCGTAGGAAGTCTCGAGTTCAGCGAGTGCCCCGAGTTTCGCCAGAACTCACTGCATATACCCGCCGGGATCTTTGCGGGCAGTGCCGCCGACGGTCAGGCGATCGATCTTGATGGTCGGGATGCCCACTCCCACTGGCACGGCTTGTCCATCCTTGCCGCAGGTGCCTACGCCTTCGTCTAGCTTGAGATCGTTGCCGACCATGGAAACACGCGTCAGCACATCGGGCCCATTACCGATCAGCGTCGCACCTTTGATGGGAGCGGTGATCTGGCCGTTCTCGATTAGATAAGCTTCCGATGCCGAGAAGACAAATTTGCCGTTGGTGATATCGACCTGGCCTCCACCGAAGTTCACGGCGTAGACGCCCTGCTTGACGGAACGAATGATGTCGGCCGGATCGTCCTGCCCGGCCAGCATGTACGTATTCGTCATGCGCGGCATGGGAATGTGCTCGTAGCTTTCGCGGCGTCCGTTGCCGGTATCGGCGAGGCCCATGAGCTTCGAGGAGAGCTTGTCGCTCAAATAGCCTTTTAGGATTCCGTTTTCGATGAGGACGGTTTCCTGAGTGGGCTGGCCTTCATCATCAACGTTGAGCGATCCGCGGCGCCACGGCATCGTGCCATTATCGACCACCGTGCATTTTTCGCTGGCCACGCGCTTGCCAATCAGTCCGGCGAAGGCGGAAGTCTTTTTGCGGTTGAAGTCGGCTTCAAGGCCGTGGCCGACGGCTTCGTGTAGAAGAACTCCTGGCCAGCCGGGACCGAGTACGACTTCCATGTCTCCGGCGGGAGCTTCGCGGGCATCGAGTTGCAAAATGGCTTGGCGAGCCGCCTCTTTCGCGAAGAATTCGGGAGTCTTTTCGCCGAAGAAGAAATCGAGAGCGACGCGGCCTCCGCCACCGGAGGTGCCGCGGCCGGAGGCAGCGTCGGTTTTGGCGATGCAGGAGACGTTTACGCGCGCCAGAGGCTGCGAGTCTTCGGCGAAGGTTCCATCGGAACCGACGACAAGAATATTGCGCAGTTCGTCGGAGTAGTTGGCGCGAACCTCTTTAATACGCGGATCGAAGGCGCGGGCGGTTTGATCGCCGCGCATGAGGAGTTCGACTTTGGCCGTGATGTCGGCATCTACCGAAGGCAGGGCTACAGGGTACAAACTGCGCGCGGGTTTCTGCTGGAATCCGGTCACGGTGGTCTTAGCGGGCGCGCTGGCAATGAGCGCGGCGGTGCGCGCAGCGTGGAGAATGCGCCCGGGAGAAAGATCATCGGTGTAAGCATAGCCGGTACGCTCTCCGGAGACGACGCGCACGCCACATCCGGCGGAAATTCCCTGCGACGCAGACTTGACCATCGACTCATCAACCATCAGCGAAGTCGAAGTGAGGTATTCGAAATAAAGGTCAGCGTAGTCGCCACCGGCTGAAAGTGCAGCCGCCAGGTAGTGTTCAAGGTCTTGATTTGTAAGGCCGTAATGCTCAAAGAAAAAACGCTCTTGATGTGCGGTCACAATAGTTGGATGCCTTTGTCCGGGAATCGACTCGTTCTTGACATTATCCCACGAGCGGGAACCGCCGGGGGACGCTGCCTGGATAAACGGCCTGATTACGGTCGTAACTGGATTCAAGAGCCAGCGAGAATCGCTTAGCGCGGGAAGGTCTGCAGAGAAACGGAAGGCGGGTGGGCAGGCGCTCGTCGCCCTTTTCTCCATCCACTCTAGCGGGCGGATTCGACACAAATTCAGGGTACGGGCATCACCGCTGACCACCTTGGTCAGGCGAAATAATTCCGGGATATGACTCCAGAATCGCTGGGCACCATGTTGTCGGACTTTCTCGGCGGATCGCGGGCGGCGGTCGTGGTTGAGAACGGCGCCGTTGTCTTTGACCTGGCGCAGGCGAAGTATTCGATCTCGGTCGAGTACAACAAGTGCCTGGTGCATCTGTGGTCGAGCGAGCGCAATCTGGTGCGGCGGGTGCTCAATGGGGAGGTGAAGGGCGCGACGTTGCGGTTGCAGGTGCAGCGCATGGGACAGAATCGGCCGACACGTCTCGACATCTGTCGCGATCGTGATCACCGCAGCCCGGCGTCGCGGCGCGCCTCGCGAGTGGCATACGAGCCTCGGCTGCGGCGAACGCTGGAGCGGAATTTCCCCGGGTGGACGGTGGTCCGGCTGACGACGGCGATGGATCTGGAACGCTCGTTCGGCCCCGCTTACCTGCGCGGGTGGATGCGGCACGGACAGCGCGCTCTGGCGGTGCTGGGAGTGAATGACCAGGAAACGCAGGCAACCGTGGATGGAGCGTTGACTTGCGGAATCCTTTGGCTGGAGCAGTGTCGACTGGCGCAGCAGGAACGGCAGGTGGTGGAGGGGTTGGTGCTGATCGTGCCCAAGGGGGCTGCCACTCTGACCGCGCAGCGCGTCGCGCATCTGCATCCGACAGCGGCGGCGTGGCATTTGAACGAGTTCGATCAGCGCGAGGATACGCTGGTCCGGCTGGAAACCGGCGATTGCGGGAATCTGGCCACGCGACTGGTGCGAGCGGTGGATGAAAGTCAGGCCCGGGAGCGCTTTGCGGCATCCATCGCGCGCATTCGCGGCATTCTTCCGAACGCGGAAGTGACGGTGCTCTCGCCGGCGCTGGTCTCGTTCCGGCAATGTGGGCTGGAGTTCGCGCAGGCACGAGTAGCGCACGATCCGCGAAACTTTCAGAGCGGGGAGGAAATTGTTTTCGGGCTGGGAGCGGAAGAACGCGTGCTGGATGAGCGCAACCAAGCGCAGTTCGCCGACCTGGTGCGTCTGGCGGCGGCCATACGTCATAAGGACGGACCGAAGAATCACGTGTTGTGGCGGATGCATCCGGAGCGGTGGCTGGAATCATTGGCAGGCGCGAACATTGCGGCGCTCGATCGGCGGCTGCAGCCGGATTGCGTGTATCGGCAGGTGCCGGCATTCTCGGCGGCCGATCGGGCCATGATCGACATTCTGGCGGCGACTTGCGATGGGCGCCTGGCTGTGATCGAACTCAAGGCGGACGAGGACCTCCACCTGCCGCTGCAAGGCGTGGATTACTGGTCACGAGTTGCCTGGCACCAGAGCCGGGGAGAGTTTGCCAAGTTCGGATATTTTCCAGGCCGCGAGATCTCGGCGGAAAAGCCGCTGCTGCTGCTGGTGGCGCCGGCGTTGCGCGTGCATCCTTCGACGGATACGATTCTGCGGTATTTGTCGCCGGAAATTGAATGGGAGCTTTTGGGGATTGACGAGCGCTGGCGGGAGGAGTTGCGGGTAGTGTTCCGCAAACGCCCGAGCGACTTGAAAAATCAGCCTCGCACATCGCTGAGGTCGATTCGCGCAAGCGCGTAAGGATGTGCCGATACGGGATATTGGAGGGACTTACCAGTGCCCACAGAAGTTCTGCAAGCCAGGGCAAATCAGGCCTGGGATAGGTTATGCGCCCCACCGATTATGGGACCCACCCAAATTTAGATCACTTCTTCGCTGTCGGCGGCGTCAATCCGTTCAGGCGCAGGTACATGGCGGTCTCCGCGTAGTGGTCGGCCCAGCTTCCAGCCAGGATTAAGGCGAACCTTGCGCGTGAGAATTTCTGGCCGCCGAAGCCCTCGATGCTCTCGCCCAGTTTCGAATCGTCCATCTTGGAGAGCGCATCACCGCAGAAGTCGAACGATGCTTTGAGCGCGGCGACGAGCTTGTCCTTGCCGTCTGTTTCTTTTGCCTCCTCCACTTTGGGGGCTGGGACGGCGGCGGTCTTGCTGCAGAAGCTGTTGTTCGATTCGATCATGTGAGTGACGAGGTGGCCAAATGTCATCTGTTCGGGCGTGGGCTGGTATGAGAATTTGCCGGCGGGCATGGCTTCCACCGCGGCGACCGTGTTTTTCTGGCGCCCAGGAAGAGTGTCGCGCAAAGCGCTGCTGATTGGGTTCTTGACTTGGGCTGCCGCGGACGCGGCGAGTAGAAGCACAGCTAGAGAAAAACTAATGAGTTTCATGGCCATCCTCCGATGTGCTGCTAAGGATAACGCGGGTGAAGGCGCCCGCGCTACACGACCGGCACCTTGCTGGGAGCAGGTTGCGACCGTATCCTTAAAGAATGCACTCGCACGGTGCTCACGGCCATTCGCACTCGTATGGGACGGGCCGAGTGCTGCGCATTTCGCTCGGCGTCACGGCGCTCTACATCGCGCTGCTGGTCGTTGCCGGTATTCGTGCCCATTCTCTGGCGCTCCTGTCGGAGGCGGGGCACAACCTGTCGGATTTTCTGGCGTTGCTGCTGTCGCTGGCCGCGGTATATCTGGAGGGCCGTCCGCCGAGCGCAACCAAGACGTATGGCTATCGGCGAGCGGGAGTGCTGGCGGCGCTCGTGAATTCTCTGTCGCTGGTGGTCGTATCGCTCTTCATTTTCTACGAGGCGGTACGCCGCATACAGCACCCCGAGCACGTGCACGCCGGAGTGATGATTTGGGTAGCAGCGGCGGGCGTGGCCATGAATGGCGCAATCGCCCTTCTGCTCTGGCGCTCCGGACGCGACGTAAATGTGCGTAGCGCGCTGCTGCACGAGGTGGGCGACACGATCTCAACAGCCGCGGTCATTGTGGGTGGCTGGGTGATCCTGTGGACGGGGCAATATTGGATTGATTCGGCCCTGTCGATCGGAATTGGCGCTCTGATCTTGGGGTCGAGTTTCGGCATCGTGCGCGAGACGCTGAACATTCTGCTCGAAGGCACGCCGCGCGGGATGAGCCTGGATGAGGTGGAAGCGGCGGTTCGGACGATCGCGGGGGTCAGTGACGTTCATGATCTGCACGTCTGGAGCATCGGGTCGGAGAACCACGCGCTCTCCGCGCATGTGAAGATTGCCGACATGCCGACGTCGGAAAGCGACACGATTCTGCGCGA
This sequence comes from Terriglobales bacterium, assembly GCA_049300475.1. Lineage (GTDB taxonomy): Bacteria > Acidobacteriota > Terriglobia > Terriglobales > Acidobacteriaceae > Acidiflorens. The sequence continues at coordinate 13,143 of JBAQJU010000277.1, forward strand.
GATCAACGAGAAGCTGGGGCGGGGCTTCGGCATCCACCACACGACCATCCAGTTGGAGCACGTGGTATGCGAGACGGCGCACGCCTGCGTGATTGCGGTGCGCGCGGAAAGTGAATCTGTCGAGCACATTCATTCGGAACACGAGCACGGTGAGCACAGGCACTGAAACCGGATGTGGGGCACCGGAAGCCGACCGGACGCTCCAAAGCCCAATCCAGCTAGTGATGTTGCCGATTGAAAATTTCCCCTACAGTCTCGATCGTATCGGCGTCTTCCGGCAGTTTGTCGGGCCGCAAACGCATGATACGCGGAAAGCGCAGTGCATAGCCGCTCTCGTGGCGCGTGGAGCGCATCATATTGTTGAAAGCCACTTCGAGCACAATCTTCGGCTCCACTTCCAGCCTTAATCCGTGCTCGCGGATGGTGTGGGCGAGAAACCACTTCGTCATTTCGGCGATCTCGGCGTCAGTAAGACCCGAGTAAGCTTTGCCGATATTCACCAGGCGATCGCCATCCCAAACCGCAAACGTGTAGTCGCTGAGCACGCCGATGCGTTTGCCGTGCCCGTACTCGACGGCGGTCACGACCACGTCGAGGGTTGCCAGCTCCCGTTTCATCTTGAGCCAGGATTTGCCGCGGCGTCCGGGGGTGTAGAACGAGTCGAGATCCTTGATCATCAAGCCTTCGTTGCCGCGGTTGCGAGCGGCAATGAAAAGCTGTTCCAGTCCTTCAGAGGTACGTGCAGCGGCGACGGGGGCGCGAAGTACAAGGGCGGGCGGGGTAGGTTCGGCAGCGAACGCAAAAAGAGACTGCCCGGAGGTTCGCTCCGCCGGGAGAGAAGAGACGCCAGCCCCCGCAGGATCTCGTTCGAGTAGTGGAGCAAGGAGCCGGTCAAGAATCTTGGCGCGCTCCTGAAGCGGACGGTCGAGGAGCAACTCGCCTCCGGCGTACAGGACGTCGAAAACCAGATAGGCGATGGGGACGTCGCGCATAAGTTTGGCGCTGACCTTCTTGCGGCCGAGGCGCTGCTGGAGCACCCCGAACGGGAGCGCGCGGCCGTTGCCATCGCTTCGCTCGGCTTCGCGGGTGAGGGCGCCACCCGACCACGCGACAATTTCGCCGTCGAGGATCGCGTCTTCGGAAAGCGCTGCCAGAGCAACAGGAAGTTCAGGGAAAGATTCAGTGATGTCGTCGCGGGTGCGCGAGAACAGGCGCACCTCTTTCCGCCCCGCGCTGATATGCGCCTGCGCCCGGATGCCATCATATTTATCCTCGACCGCCGGATTTTCGAAATAGCTCAGCGCTTCTTCGGCGGACTCGACCGGGCTGGCGAGCATGAAGTCGATCGGATGAAAAAGGCGCAACCGCGCCTCGGCGAGTTTCCCGGATGAAGCGAGGCGAAGAGTTTCGCCCAGATCGCCGAGCAGCATGTTGGCGCGCTTTACCTGGTCAAGCGGTGCCTCGAAAGCGCGGGCGATGCCTTCCTCCACAAGGCTCTCTTTGAGGCCGATGCGCAAATCTCCGCTGATGATCTTGACGATGTACTTGGCTTCGAGCGGAGTGGCCCGCTGAAGAAGTTGGCGCAGGAGATGCGCCTTGGCCGCGGTACCGCGCGCGGCCGCAATTTCGACGAAGGTATTTTGAACATCGGTGAGAGAAAGCACTGCATCGGACCGCGGCGGAACCGCATCGGCGGCCACAGACCCGGCGTCACCGTGCCGGCGGTAGATCTCGGTGAGTTGCTGTTCGGATTTGCCGGAGAGTTCGGCGATGACCCGCCAGAGCAAAGATCCTCCGACTTGCAGAGTGGTTTCTTCGTAGGCGGCGAAGGGGCGCCCAGAAAAAAAAACGGCGGCAATGGCAGCCTGATCGACCGGCAAAGAGCGAAAATAATCGGCAAGCAGAGCCGTCTTGGCAAGTTTGCTGCTGGTGGCGCCGATGGACTCCGCAGTCTGGGCGAACTGGAGCATAGCAATCAGGATTTTACGTTGGATGAGATTGGATGAGATTGTGTGGTGGCGGGGCTCTGCCCCGCTTGGACGGGCGACGCCCGTCCCCACAGGAACAACTGTCGTCTAACCGTCAGCCACACAGCGAGTTAGCAGCCTCGATTGCAGGGCTGAAATCGGCGCTTTCTGTGGTACCCTAGCTCAGGAAGGTCGTGGAGTCGTCCCACCCCAAGCGACATCTAACCACTATGCGGCATTGGCGGACAATTCTGCGTTTTTTGGCGGCGGTGCAACTGCTCCCGGCTTTGGAGAGCGGCGAAGAGACCACTCTGGTCGGCGGCCAAGCCGTGCTCGAAGGCGTCATGATGCGCTCGCCCCACGCCTGGGGCATTGCGGTGCGCAAGCCTTCGGGAGAGATTCTCACCCACAGCGAGTCGCTCGACCGCCCTTCCGATCAACATAAATGGATGGGCTGGCCGGTGGTGCGCGGCGTAATGACATTGGGCCACGCGATGACGCTCGGGTTCCGCGCCTTGAAATTTTCGGCCAATGCCGTGCTTGATGAGATTCCCCCCGACGATAACGGCAAGAAGATGGAGATCAACGGGTGGGTGGCTGGCCTGAATGTAGTTTTTTCGGTCGCCTTTTTCATTTTCATGTACAAGTATCTGCCACTTCTGGCGACCACCGAGTTGAAGAAGGTGAATCCGGTCTTCGGGCAGCAATTTGTGTTTAACTTCGTTGACGGCCTGATCAGGATTTCGATGTTCCTGTTGTTCGTATGGGGCGTTTCGCTGTGGAAGGATATCCGGCGCGTCTACGAGTATCACGGTGCCGAGCACAAAACAGTGTTCGCGTTCGAGAATGGCGATCCGCTGGAGACCGCTGCCGTACAAAAGTATTCGACCTTTCATCCGCGGTGTGGAACGAGTTTCCTGATGACGGTGATGATCATCTCCATGGTCGTCTACATGTTGATCCCGGTGACGACCTTCTGGGCGCGCTTCGGCGAGCGCATTGCCCTGCTGCCGGTGATTGCGGGAGTGTCCTACGAGATCATCCGCTTCGCGGCCAAACATCGCGGCTCGCTCTTCGCGCTGATGACAGCCCCCGGCCTGTGGCTGCAGCGGATCACGACGCAACCCCCAGACGACCACCAGGTAGAGTGCGCGATGATTGCCCTCAATGAGGCCATGGCGCTGGAAAAACAACATGGCGGCGAACTCGTTATTGCCTAGCGGCCCCCGCCGCGAACTGGTTACTCTCCCCTTGATAGGTTCAACATACAATTGAGTGCAGAGCGCGGCTTCCGCGGCTCTGCCGCAGAGTGAGACGGAGCAAGCCCCCTCTCCACGGAGAAATATGTTCGAGAGATTGGATCAAATCGAAGCGCGTTATGAGGAACTGACCCAGGCGCTGGCGTCGCCGGGCATTACGAACGACTCGATGAAATACCAGAAGACCGCCAAGGCGCACAGCGAAATCGCGCCGGTGGTCGAGAAGTATCGCGAATACAAGGATCTGACGCGCGGCATCGCCGAGAGCAAGGCTCTGCTCGCCGACGAGACCGACCCCGAGATGCGCGCCTACGCCGAAGAAGAACTGGCGAAGTTGCAGGCGCGCGTCGGGGGCGTGGAAGAAGACCTCAAGGTGCTGCTGCTTCCCAAGGATCCGAATGATGAGAAGAACGTGATTCTGGAAATCCGCGCGGGCACCGGAGGCGATGAAGCGACGCTGTTCGTCGCGGAGGTCTTCCGCATGTACACCCGCTACGCGGAAAGCCAGAAGTGGAAGATCGAAGTGCTATCAACGTCCGAGTCGGGCGTGGGCGGCCTGAAGGAAGTGATTGCGCTGATCGAAGGCGATCGCGTCTACTCGCGGCTGAAATACGAAAGCGGCGTGCACCGCGTGCAGCGCGTGCCGGCGACCGAGCAGCAGGGACGCGTGCATACCTCGGCGATTACGGTGGCAATCCTGCCCGAAGCCGAAGACGTGGACATCAAGATCGAGGCCAAAGACCTGCGCATCGATACCTTCTGTTCCTCTGGCCCGGGCGGGCAGTCCGTGAACACCACCTATTCGGCGGTACGCATCACGCACATTCCGACCAACACGGTGGTGAGCTGCCAGGACGAGAAATCGCAAATCAAGAACCGCGAAAAAGGTATGCGAGTTTTGCGCTCACGGCTCTATGAAGTCGAGATGCAGCGGCAGCAGGATGCCCTGGCGAAAGAACGCAAGCAGATGGTGGGATCAGGCGACCGCTCGGAAAAGATCCGCACCTACAATTTTCCGCAAAACCGGCTCACGGACCATCGCATCGGCTTCACGATTCATCAGCTCGAGCAGGTGATGGATGGGAAGATCCAGCCGCTAATCGACGCGTTAATCACGCACTTTCAAGCGGAGAAGCTGAAGCAGGAAACGGCGAGCGTGGTGTGAGGCAGAAGTTGGTGGAAGGCAAATTGCAGAAATAATCGCCATTCACTCTTTGCGGAATTCAACAAATCCATGGTATGATGGTGCCATCATGATGGCACGCACCCAAATCACCTTGGAGCACCAGACTCACCGGCGCGCCCGCCAACGTGCCAGCGAACTTGGGGTCTCTCTCGCGGAATACGTCCGGCGGCTTGTAACGCGCGACCTTGCCAGTCCTCAAGCCGATGTGGACGTCAGCTGCGTGTTCGACTTGGGCAGCTCCGGTGGTTCCAACATTGCCAAAAATAAAGATGCAATGATCGCGGAAGCCTTCCAGTCGCTGCGGAGAAAATCGCGGCGCTCCTGATTTCCGGTGGCACCCATGCCCATGAGTATTTTCGTAGATACCTCTGTCTGGTTTGCGGCAGCCGACTCATCAGACTTGGACAACAGCCGCGCCAAAGCGATTCTTGCCAGCGGCGAGCCGCTGCTCACTACCGACCACGTGCTCGCGGAAACATGGACTTTGCTGCGTTCTCGGATTCATCGCCACGCAGCAGAACGATTTTGGGACGGGTTGCGAAACGGCACCGCTGCAATCGAGTCTGTGGGCCCCGCAGACCTGGAAGCCGCCTGGCAAATAGGACTGGCGTATCGCGACCAAGATTTCTCTCTGGTTGATCGCACAAGTTTTGCAGTCATGCGTCGTCTCGGAATCGAGCGCGCAGCCTCGTTTGATGATCACTTTGCGGTGTTTCGCTTTGGTCCGAAACGTCGTCATGCCTTTTTCATTGTCGGCTGACTCCGGCAACCCCTAAGAATTCGATTCGAAGTAATCTCTCCTTCCATGCGTTCCGTGATGAAATAGATTTGTGCAACTTCGTCAAATTGTGAAAGCGGCAATCGAACGCCTTACCGCCGAACACGTTCCTTCCCCGCGCATGAATGCCGAACTGCTCATCATGTTCACGCTCGACTGCGACCGGGCATACCTCTATGCGCACCCGGAGAGGGAACTCACTGCGGACGAGAGTGCTCGTTACGACGACGCCCTGGCGCGGCGCGCCACCGGCGTGCCTGCGCAGTACATCACTGGCCATCAGGAGTTCTGGGGGATGGATTTGATTGTGTCTCCCGCGGTGCTGATTCCGCGTCCGGAGACCGAGCATGTGGTGGAGGCGGTGCTGGAACTGGTTTCGCGGGCGGATTCAGCGCAAGCACAAAACCAAAATCAACGGCAGCGGGCGGGGGCCTCTTCGACTGTCGCTCAGGGCGGCTCCGCTCCACACAATCTGCGCGTCGTCGATGTCGGCACCGGCTCGGGAGCGATCGCTTTGGCGCTGGCGAAGGAATTTCCGGCGTCTGAAATTCATGCGACTGACATTTCAGAAGAGGCGCTCGAAGTGGCGCGCGCTAATGCCGCCCGGCACGAACTGAGTCTGCGAATTCGATTTCATCACGCCGACTTGCTCTCCGGGTTGCCGCTTGAGAAGTTCGATTTCGTCGTTTCGAATCCACCTTATGTCGGTGAGTCGGAGGAAGACTCGGTGCAGCTCGAGGTGCGTAAGTTCGAGCCGCGTAATGCTGTGTTCGCTGGTTCCACTGGACTCGAAGTGATCGAACGGCTGATTCCGCAAGCACACGCAGCCCTCGCCCCCGGCGGCTGGCTGGTGTTCGAGATCAGTGGCACGATTGCAGATCGCGCGCGCACGCTCCTTTCGGGCTGGTCGGAGGTTGCCATCAAGAACGATTTGCAAGGAATTCCGAGGGTGGCGATGGCCAGGAAAACCGCGAGCGACTAAAGCGCGGAGAGATTTTAGTAGAGACGCGGCTTGCCGCATCTCCTTGCGCGTCTGCCAAAACACGAGCCCAGCCCCGTCTCTATCTAATTTCTAGAACGTCACGCGTACGCCGAGCTGTGCTGCGAATGGAATTCCGACCGTGGTGCCGGGGCCGAAGAAATCGCCTAGTCCGCCTTCGGGTATTTCGAGTTGCTTCAGGCTGGTGAGGGGGACTGGTACCGAGCAATCGGGTGTTGTGCAGACGCTGCTGACGATGGTCCGCCCGTATTGATCGGGCGCCATTTGAGCCATCGGAATGGGCAACTGGGCGACGTTCACGGCGAAATTGGCTCCGGGGTTGTTGCGGTTGAAGAGGTTGAAGAACTCGGCGAAGGGATAAATCTGCCAGCGCTCATTCACCTTGATGGGCCGCGCGACGCGCAGATCCGACTGAAGGTAGGGCGTGCCGCGGAATTCATCGAGACTGGTGTAGGCCGGAGTGCCGCCGTTCAGCTGAACCCAGATGCGGCTGACGTTGCCTGCATCGGTAATCGTGATTGGACGCGCGCTCTCGAGCTGATTGACCGTGCTCAGTTCAATCCCGCCCGGAATGTGGAAGGTTCCGGCGAGCACGAAGCGGTGACGCACGTCTTCCCCAGAGGGGCCGTAGTCGCCCGGTCCAAAGGCGTTCAGAGCTCCGGCGTTCGGAGATCCATACGGTACCGGGCAAACGCCGTCGACGTAGTCGAACAGTTCGCCGAGCAGGCATCCCCAGGTTTGCGCCTTGGAGAACGTATAGTTCGCGACCACGTTGAAACGGCTCATATTGCCCTGCGCATGCAGCATGAGCGCGTTGTAGCTGGAGCGGTTGTTGGACTCGAATACATTCACGTTCGGCACAAAGGCCTTCTGATCATCCGGGTCAGAAGCCGGAATCAGCGGAGAGGTAATGGTAGGCGGCACGTTAGGAGTGGCAGGGTTGATGCCGCTGGTGTAGGGAAAACCGCGGTAGCCGTGATTGCCCTGCTCGTGCACGTAATCGGCGCTCGCCAGCCAGTGTTGATTAAACGCGTGCTGAACGCCGCCCGTGATGTGGATCGAATAAGGCGTCTTGTAATTCGAGCCAATCAGATTGCCGGCCGCGCCCGCCCCGCCTTGCAGGCAAGCGGGGCCGCTGAAAGCATATGTGCCCGGCGATCCCGAGAAGCTGCACGTTCCGGTGGTGAAATTTGTGTTATTGACGCTTTGAAAGGCGGTCGCCCAGCCGTTCTGTGCGAGGTCATCGTAATACATGCCGATGCCGGCTCGGATCACGGTCTTTTCGCTGTTGCCGGGCGAATAGGCAATTCCCAGCCGGGGCGCGATCTGCTTGTGGTAGTCGGTCGGAACGCTGGGCACGATTGGAATCTGGAGCGCCAGCAGCGTCTGATACGCGTTGTTGTCGGCTTCGCTTCGTCCCGAACCAACCATCAATCCCCAGGTGTTCTGGTAGCGCAGACCGTAGTTGATGGTGAGCTGGTGCGACACGCGCCATGAGTCTTCCGCATAAATTCCCAGTCGTTGCACGTTCTGCGAGAAGCTGCCGTCGCCGGCTGGCGTGGGCGTACAAGTGATTAGAGGGTTTAGTGGCATGGGATCGCACGGATCCGCCGGATTCGGAGGAACGAAATAAAACTGCGAAGGATTGGCAACGTAGTAATCGGGATTGTTGGGATAGGTAATGAACTGCTCCGCCGTCGCGGCGAACGCGCCACCCAGCACCGGTTCGTGAATGAAGTCGACGCCGAACTTGAGCGTGTGCTTGCCCATGATGTGGCTCAGATCGTACCGGAACTGATACTTGTCCTGATTCCGCAGGTCGGGGAAAAGCGTAATCGGGGTTGCGAACTGATTGTCGCCGAACGTCTCAAAGCCGGAGACGGTCAGTGCCGTCACGCTGAACGGAAATTGAATGGCGAAGCCGAGATCCGAATTGCGCGTCTGCGTCAGATGCAGCAGGCTGGCGTCCAGCACCAGCGTGCCCACCCAATTCGGGCTGAAGGTATAGGTATTGCTCAAGGCGACGTTCCAATAATTGTTGTGCGTGGTCAGTCCGGTCGAGGGCAGGGTGGCCTGTTGCACCAGCGCGTTGTGAGTGAGGTAGCTGTCCATCGATGTGCGCAGGAACCAGTTCGATTTCGGAGATTGCGCGAGGTCAAATCTCAACGTGCCGATGTAATCGCGGAATGGAATCGGAACGTTTTGGGGAACCACCGACGGAAAGCCGGTAATCGGAGAATCGTACGGGGCCTGCGAGAGGACCGCGAGTTCCGCCAGGTCCGTGAATTCCGCAGTGCTGGCGGGGCTATACGCGATGCTGGCGTTCTCATGCACGTTTTCAAATGACGCAAAAACCCAAGCCTTGTTTTTCACGATCGGGCCGCCCAGCGTTCCGACGTAGTTCTGGCGCGAGAAGGGCTGCTTCGGATTGTGCACGCAGGTCCCGTCGGTGCAGGTTTCGTCTGGATTTTCGATGGGGAAACGCGCATTGAGATCCTTCGCGCGCTCGTAAAAAGAGGCGCTCCCATGCCAGTCGTTGGTTCCGGTCTTGGTGGTGATGACGACTGATCCGGCCGTCGTCCAACCGGTGTCGGCATCTTCGTTCGATGTGCGCACGGCAAATTCCTGCAAGGCTTCGGGCGAAAAATTCTGCAGAAATCCGCCGATCCAGTCGTCGGAGTTGTCCGCTCCGTCGACCGACAACTCGTTGTTCAAGCCCGAGCTTCCGCCCGTAGACACGGCCGTAATGCGCGCCTTGGTGGGGTCGGAGGGCTCGACCGGCTCGGTTCCGGGCACAAGATACGCGATGTTCGCAAAACTGCGTGCCGGGAGCGGCATATCTTCGAGATCCCGGATGCCAACCGCGCCTCCTCGCACGGCGCTCGACGTGTCGACCGTTTCCGTGGTGATCGAAGAAGCCTGTCCCTGCACGTTTACCGTCTGCCGGGTGCTCCGGGGCTGAAGCGTAATCGAGACATCGCGCACCAGGCTGACCACTACCTCCACATCGGCATCGGCGTCGGCAAATCCTTTGGCGCTGGCCACCATGTGATAGCGCCCGGGCAACAGGCCCTCCAGGCGGAATTCTCCCCGGTCACTTGCAATGGCCTCGCGCGCGATAGCGGATCCTGCCGATTGCACCTTGACGCGGGCGCCCGCAACGCGAGCTCCGCTGCTGTCTTGAATCTCGCCCCGCAGAGCGCCGTTTGGATTCTGTGCGGCTAGGTTCGAAGCCATGGACAGGAATGCCCAGCATAGAACACCCAGGAGCCACCGCCGCGAGTTACTAACCTTGAGAAATGAAAGCGTCATGCAAGAACCATCCGATGAACGCAAAAACTGCCGCCTGTCTGGCAATTGCCCAAAGAATCATCTGGAAGCGGTCGAGCCAGTAGCTCGCAGGCAGCATAGCGAAGCAGAGGGAATTACTACCAGCAGTAGTCGTAGCAGCGCGAATCGGAATAGAAAGGAGACTCCATATCGCTGTGGCGACGGGGCAGAGCCCCGTCATCACATGACGCACGCCCGCAAATGGTCGAGGGCTAGAACGACTAGCGGACGAGCCACTCCGTGATTTCGTGGGTGAAGGCCAAAACCGGGCCATACGTGACGAAGGCGCAGACTACAGCCACAACTACCGGGGAAATTGCAGCCCAGCGCGGAATGCGGCGCTGACGGGATTTGACGGAATCATCCCACGCCAGCAGCCGAGCCACGCGAGAACTGATGGATCCGGTCACGAAGCCAACGGTGCAAGCGGGCGCTGCTTCAAACGGAATCAGGCGAGAAAGTTTGACCAGAGCCGCAGCCAGGTCGATGGCGTCGTTGAAGTTGGAGACAGCGGCATCATCGGCGGCAAGTTCGGCGGCTTCAGACCATGCGGCTTCGAGTTTGGCCAGTCCGGGAAATGGCGAAAAGCGGAACACAAGCTTCTTCAGGTTGTCGCCCGAGCGAATGTGGGCAAGTTCGTGTTTCAGCGCGACGCGCAGCTCGTCACCGCTGAGAACCTCAACCGTCGAATCGGAGACGAGCACTCGCGGTTTGCGCATTCCCACCAGGGCGAGGGGTGGCGTCTCGCGTCGCGAGCGAAAAGTAATGGCCTCCTCGCAGGCATCAAGCGGGCGAGCGCCTTCAAGCCATCGAGCCACGATACGAGAAGTCCGCATCTGCGCGGCGATCCCGCGATAGGAACCATAGGCGATAAACAGGAGCGCCGCCACGCCCAGGGCAAGCGGCAACGTACCCAGGCCTTCGTCAATCGAACGAGGTTCCAGAATCTGAAACGAGGGCACAACAAAAGCAGCCGTGATGACTATGGAAGCAAGCAAAGGCACAACGCGCAACGCAAAAAGCAGATTCGCGACGGTTTGCTCGGCGGCGCGCCGCCATTTGAGCGATCGCCAGGACCCGGCGACCACCGCCGACAAGAAACAGTAAATCAGAACGAAGAATGTGAGCGAGACGGCGACTCCACGCAAGGCGAACATTATCGCCGCTCCTTCGCTTTGAGTTCCCGCGCCCCGGGCTCGGGGGCTTGTGCGCCTGCTTTGAGTTCCCGCCGCTTCCGTTCAATCAAAACCTGAAGTTCATCGAGCAGTTGCGCGTCGTGTGCGCTGAGCGCTTCCACCAGGTAGGAGAGGGGAAGCGAAGAAGTGTTGTCTGACCCCAGCAATTGCCGAATGCCATCCAGGGCAGCGCTGCGTTGGATTTCTTCTGAAGTAAGGCGCGGAGAGTAGCGGAACGCCCGCCCTTCGGTCGCGCGGTCAAGCAGGCCCTTTTTATAAAGCCGGTCCAAAGTTGTCATGACGGTGGTATAGGCCTGATGAATCTTTCCATCGTCGACGAGGTCCCGCACGGTAGCGGTGCCGCGCACCCAGAGTTCCTTGAGCATCTGCTGCTCGAATGGCCCGAGCTGAGGCGTGGAACTCGATCCTAAAATTGAAAACTTCCTGGTCATTATTTCAAAGGGCGCGCCTAGCGTGGGCCGCCGGGATGAACGATAAGAATACCATTGGCGAGCGCCACGCGCGAAGAGAGAAATGCTTGTGTGGTGACGGGCCCTCTGGCCCGTCCTGACGGGGCGAAGTCCCGTCACCACACACTTAGCGCGCAGCGCCGACCGGAAGGATCTCTTCCACATCAATCTTGGTCGGGTAATTTCCGGTATAGCAGGCGGAGCAGTAAGTCGTTTTCTCGCCGTCAGCGCAAGCCTTCTTCAGACCTTCAATCGAAAGATAAGCCAGCGAGTCGGCGCCAATGAATTGTCTGATTTCCTCGATCGATTTATTGGCGGCGATCAGCTCTTTCTTCGAGGGAGTATCGACTCCGTAAAAACAAGGAGAGATTGTCGGCGGACACGAAATCCTCATGTGCACTTCTTTTGCCCCGGAATTCCGGATCATGCGAACGATTTTGCGGCTGGTGGTACCACGCACGATCGAGTCGTCAACTAGAATGACGCGTTTGCCCTCGAGCAGGCTGTGAACGGCATTGAGCTTCAGCTTCACGCCGAAGTCGCGCACCGATTGCTGCGGCTCAATGAAGGTGCGCCCGATGTAGTGGTTGCGGATGAGTCCAAGACGAAACGGAATCCCGCTTTCAGCCGCGTATCCAATGGCGGCGGTGTTCCCGGAATCGGGTACGGGAACCACGATATCCGCGTCGACCGGAGCCTCTCCGGCAAGCTGGCGCCCCATGTTGTCGCGACTTTGATCCACGGAGCGACCGAAGACTACGCTGTCGGGACGCGCAAAATAAACGTGCTCGAAAATGCAACTCGACAGCGCCGGAGACGGAGAATAAAACCGCGAGCTGATACCTTCGGGCCCGACGATCACAAGTTCACCGGGCTTCACGTCGCGTTCGTAAATGGCACCGATCAAATCGAAAGCGCAAGTCTCCGAAGCAAAGACGATCGTATCTTTTTTCTCACCCGTCAGAGCCGGAATGCGGCCCATGGCCAGCGGCCGAAAGCCGCGCGGATCCCGAGCTGCAAAGATCCGGTCGCGGCTGATCATGACCAGCGAAAACGCGCCTTCAACGCGGCGCAACGCGTCGGCGATGGCGTCTGGCAGAGTTTCTTCTCGCGACAGTGCAATCAGGTGAACCAGCACCTCGGTGTCGCTGTTGGTCTGGAAGATCGAGCCCTGGCCTTCGAGCTTGCGGCGAATCGCCAACGCGTTGACGAGGTTGCCGTTGTGGGCGATGCCAATGGTCCCCTTGTTGGATTGCACCATGATGGGCTGCGCGTTCAGCAACGCGGAATCGCCAGCCGTGGAATAGCGAGTGTGCCCGATGGCCAGAATGCCGCGCAGGGAAGACAGCACTTCCTCGCTGAAGATATCCGCGACCAGGCCCATGGACTTGTGCTGGCGCAGCCGCTCTCCATCGGACGTCACGATGCCGGCCGACTCCTGCCCGCGATGCTGCAGAGCGTGGAGCCCAAGATAAGCAAGCTTTTCCGCCTCAGGGTGGGCATGAATGGCGACCACGCCGCATTCATCACGAAATTTGTCCGAAATCGTCATTTAGCAGTCAGCCTTTAGCACCTGGCACAAAATTAGCACCTGGCACAAAAATCGTGTGGCGAAGTCGGCGTGGCCACTGTTCGTGTGGTGACGGGGCTTTGCCCCGTCCAGGCAGGTGCAGCCTGCCACCACTCAGTCGCCGCCGGCATCACGCGACTCCGTGCGCAGCGCCTTCTCCAGTGCGCCTTCATACGCTGCCCACAATTCTTTCACGTTCGCCGAAATCACGGGCTGGCCGTCAATAGAAATTTCGACCCGCTCACCCCCGGTTTCGCCGAGCACATCCGCTGCGATGCCGTATTCTTCCTCTGCTTGTTTGATTCGCGGCAGGTTGGCCGGGTCGCAGCTTATCACGACGCGGCTGGCGTCTTCTCCAAACAGGCGAAACTCGGGCGGCAGTTCGTGCCCGGGCAAATTGACGCTCAAGCCAACTGCCGCGCGCAGCGCGGATTCCACCAGCGCCACCGCCAAGCCGCCATCCGCGCAATCGTGCGCGGACTCGACCAGTCCCGACTGAATCAGCGACACCAGAGCGCGCTGCAGCGCGGCTTCCTTTTCGATGTCGATTTGTGGCGGATAGCCCCAGACCGCGCCCAGAACTTCCTTCGCATACTCGGACGAGCCAAATTCCGATTGGGCATCAACCGCATCCCCCGGCTCGTTGGCGCGCAGCAGAATAATCGTCCGCCCCGCCTTCGCGAAGTGCATCTTCGCAGCCTTGTGCACATCTTCGAGAAGGCCAACGATTCCAATCACAGGCGTCGGATAAATGCCCTCGCCCAGAGTTTCGTTGTAGAAGCTGACGTTGCCGCCAGTGATCGGAGTATCCAGCTCCTCGCAAGCCTTGGTGATGCCGTCAATCACCTGCGAGAACTGCCACATGATGTGCGGCTTTTCCGGGTTGCCAAAGTTCAGGCAGTTGGTAGCGCCGATCGGAGTCGCTCCGGCGCACGCCACTTTGCGCGCCGCTTCGGCGACCGCGTGCATCGCTCCCAGGCGGGGATCAAGATAGCACCACCGCCCGTTCCCATCGAGCGCCATCGCCAACCCACGCTTCGATCCCTTGATGCGAATCACGCCGGCATCCCCAGACCCGGGCGCGTCAACCGTATTGGTCTGCACCATGTGATCGTATTGTTGCCACACCCAGCGCTTCGAGCAGATGTTGGGACTGGCGAGCAGTCTTTTGAGTTGCGCCGTGAAATCGCCCCTCTCTGCGAGGTGAATGTGTGCCGGCATCTCGCGCTCGACGGGCGGTTCCCAGCGAGCCAGTGGACGCTTGTAAACCGGCGCATCATCGGTCAGCGCTGCATTCGGAATCTCCGCGACAACTTCGCCGTGTTGCAGCACCCGCATTTTCGCATCGCGAGTGACGCGGCCGACTTCCACCGCATCGAGTCCCCATTTCTCGAATACGCGGAATACCTCGTGCTCGCGGCCCTTTTGCGCGACCAGCAGCATCCGCTCCTGCGACTCGCTCAGCATGATCTCGTAAGGAGTCATGCCCGTTTCGCGCTGCGGAACGCGATCCAGTTCGATTTCAATTCCAGTGCCGCCGCGCGCACCCATTTCGCACGTGGAGCATGTGAGGCCGGCCGCACCCATGTCCTGAATGCCAACAATGGCGCCCGTTTGCATGGCTTCAAGGCATGCTTCGAGCAGCAGCTTTTCAAGGAAGGGATCGCCCACCTGCACGTTGGGACGCTTGGCCTCCGATCCCTCGCTGAACTCCTCGCTCGCCATGGTTGCGCCGTGGATACCATCGCGACCGGTCTTGGAGCCCACATAAATGACCGGATTACCCTCGCCCGCTGCACGCGCGTAAAAAATCTGATCGCGCCGCACCAGTCCAAGCGCGAAAGCATTCACCAGAGGATTGCCGGAGTAGCACGGCTCAAACTTGACCTCGCCACCCAGGTTCGGAACGCCAAAACAGTTGCCATAAGATGCGACCCCGCTGACCACGCCCTCCATCACCGAATGATTCTTGTGAATCTCAGCCTGAGTGGTAGCAGTTTGTGTGGCGGCAGTTCGTGTGGTGGCGGGGCTCTGCCCCGCTAAGACGGGGCGAAGCCCCGTCACCACCTGTTCCTTTGCAGATTCCGCCGAAGAGATCGGCCCAAACCGCAACGAGTCCATCACCGCAACCGGCCGCGCCCCCATCGTGAAAATGTCGCGCAGAATCCCGCCAACGCCAGTCGCTGCACCCTGAAACGGCTCAATGAACGATGGATGGTTGTGTGATTCGATCTTGAATGCGCAGGCCCAGCCGTCGCCGATGTCAACGATGCCGGCATTTTCCCCGGGGCCCTGCACCACCAGCTTGCTGCGCGTTGGCAGTCGCTTCAGGTGCACGCGCGACGACTTGTACGAGCAGTGCTCGCTCCACATCACGCTGAAGATGCCAAGCTCGGTCACCGTAGGTTCGCGCCCGCCCAGCAGTTGTTTGATTTTCTCGAACTCGTCCAGCGTTAGTCCGTGCTCCCGGATCAGTTCAGGTGTCAAAAGAGAAATCGCCGAGGTGGTCATGGGGGGAACTTCTATTGTCGCATTTCGGCGAATTTTTTACATGCGGAACCTTGCATGGTCAGCGGACGTATGTGTTAGCGTTGGCGATCAGGTCAGTGGCTTCGAAATTTCTTGTGTGCTGGCGGGGCTCTGCCCCGCGAACGGGGCGGAGCCCCGTCACCACACGAAAGCCTGGTAACGCGAATCTCGCACCATGAACAGCACCACGATTGAGTCCGATGTCACTCAGCCACCGAAGCAACCTTCCCAAGGTACTGGCATGCCTGCTCTCTGGGGAATCGCGCTGGCTACCTTCGTTCTGCATCTGATCTGCAACGGCCGCTACGGATATTTTCGCGATGAATTTGATTACATCGCCTGCGGACGCCACCCGGCATGGGGCTATGTCGACCAGCCTCCGCTGCTGCCAATTCTCACCCGCGTATTCATGGGCGTGTTCGGAGATTCGCTGCGTAGCGTCCGCCTTTTGCCTGCGCTTTCAGGTGCCGCGCTGATCGTATTGACCGGCATGAGCGCTCGCGAACTGGGCGGCAAGCGCTTCGCTGTCGTGCTCAGTGCCTTGGCCGTTCTTGTTGGGCCGATCTATTTGTCTGGCGGAAGCCTGCTCACCACCAATTGCGATCTCGAGGTCCTGCTCTGGACGGGCTGCCTGTACTTCGCGATTCTGGCCGCCAAGCGCAATGAACCGCGTTATTGGCTGTGGTTCGGCCTGGTAGCGGGAATTGGACTTGAGGAAAAATACTCGATTGTCGTGCTTGGCCTCGCCGTTGTCGCCGGGCTGCTGCTCACCCCCCAGCGACGATTTCTGCTGAACAAATGGATATGGCTTGGCGGTCTCGCCGCGTTTCTCATCTTCCTGCCGAACCTGCTCTGGAACATTCACAATGACTGGCCGTTCGTACAACTGATGAGGAACATTCGAGCCGAGGGCCGCGATGTCGTGCTCTCGCCCTGGCAGTTCTTTCTCCAGCAGATGCTGCTCACGCACTTTGCCTCAGCTGTCATTTGGATCGTCGGGGTGATCGCTCTGCTGGTTGCCCGCCGCTTCCAGCCGTACCGCTTTCTGGGATGGGCCTACCTCGTGGCGTTTGTCCTCTTCGTGATCCTCAAGGGAAAAAATTACTACCTCGCTCCAATCTACCCCGTGTATGAGGCAGCCGGGGCCATCGTGATTGCCGAAGCCATCCGCCGGCTCCGCCAACCCTGGCTGAAGCCCGCGATCATAGTACTGGTGCTGGCAACCGGCGCTGTCTTTGCGCCCCTCGCCATGCCAATTCTTCCCATCGACAAATTTATTCCCTACATGAACCGCTTGCCCATCAAAGTGCCACGCAGCGAGTACGAGCACGAGCGCGTGGCCCTGCCTCAGCACTACGCCGATCAGTTCGGATGGAATGAGATCGTGGAGAAAACCGCCGAAGCCTGGCAGAAGATTCCTGCCGCCGATCGCAAAAATAAAGACTGTGCCATCTTCGCTCAAGACTACGGCCAGGCAGGAGCAATCGATTTTCTCGGTCCAAAGTACGGCCTTCCCAACGCGCTCAGCGGAGACCGCACCTGGTGGCTGTGGGGACCTCGCGGCTACTCCGGCAATTGCCTGATCGTGCTCGGTGATCGCCGTTCACAGCTCGAGCAACTCTTCGACCACGTGGAATATTTGGGCAACTCAGCGCCCAATCCTTACGCATTTGAGACTGAGATCTCGGTCAATATTTGCCGCGGCGCGAAATTCGGTACGCTGGCCGATCTGTGGCCA
>JBAQJU010000278.1:0-42479 GCA_049300475.1 Terriglobales bacterium
TCTCTACCTTGCTTCGCATCTTCGCATTGAAGGCGGCAAAAGTGCAATAATCGAAAAGCCGAGAGCACTGCTGTCGAGAGCCCTACTATGGATGAACGTGATTTTTTTGACGAACGTGCCGACAAGAAGTCGGTCAATCTGAACTGCCCGCACTGCCATCAGGCCGCCGAGTATGAGATCCAATGGCTGGTGCGCACCAAGAAAAAAAGTCTGCCGCCACGGGCCGATGAGCGCGACCGGGCAAAGTTTGCCAAGGCGCAGTCCTATATGCTGCGCCGCGATGACATGATGGTGTGCAAGAACATGCGTTGCCGCAAGCGCTTCGAAATCACGAGCGTGCAGAGCGTCGCATTTCTGGATTAGGAGATAGGGAGAGTGCAATGGATTCATGGCTGAGGATCGCGATCTTTGCGTTGATCCTCCTCTCGTTTTTGCGGCGGATTTTCAAGGCCAAAACGCAGGGCGGGATTCCGTCTCCGGCAAAGCAGGGCAGTCTTCCTCAGACCATGACACGACAGACCATGACGCGACCGCTCCGTGGCCGGAAGAACGACTTTCGCGATGTTCCTCCGCCGCCGGAAAATCCCGAACTGGAGTAGAGGAAACGCGTTCTACCGCAGAGTTCGCCGAGGAACTGAATCCAATCCTACCCAGGCTTCACACGACTCAGACTCTCTTTCTTCCTGTCTTGAACTAAATGGAATCCCGCAATGTCACCGATACTCATGGCAGGAAACGTTTATACTTTCCAGTTTGCCCTGACGAGTTTGGGACGGGAGTGGAATCGTGAAGATCCTGGTTTGCATGAAGCAGGTCCCGCAGAAAGACGCTCCGCTGAAGTTGAATGAGGCGGGGACATGGATTCGGGAAGATGTGTCTTACGAGGTCAATGAGCCGGACGCGTTCGCGCTCGAAGAAGCTCTGCGCCAAAAAGAAAAGCACTCGGGCGAAGTGGTGGTGGTGACGGCCGGGCCGGCGCGCGCGCAGCAGGTATTGCGCGAGGCTCTGGCCAAGGGCGCGAATCGCGCCATCCATCTCGAGGGCGAGGGCTTTGTCGGGCTCGATGCCTACAACACCGCGCGGGCGATTGCGGCGGCCATCAAAGACGAGCAGTTCGACCTCATCTTTACGGGCTTGCAATCGGACGATTACGGATACGCGCAGACGGGCGTCATCCTGGCCGAGATTCTAGGCTGGCCGCACGCCACCATCATCATGCAAATTGAAAAGAATGAAGGCGGCATCCGCGTGAAGCGCGAGCTTGAGGCAGGATTTTTCCAGTTCGTCGATATGCCTCTGCCAGCGGTTCTGACAATTCAGTCCGGCATCAACAAGCTGCGCTATGCGACGCTCATCGGGATCAAACAGGCCAAGACGAAACCCATGCGCAAAGTGACGATGGCGGAGGTCGAGGCAGATCTGAGCCCGAATCTGCAGAAGATCGAGAAGATGTACGTTCCACAGAAGTCAAAGAATACGGAGTTTCTGGAAGGACCTCCAGCCGAAGTGGCGAAGAAGCTGGTGGAGAAGCTGAAGAACGACGTACGGGTGCTGTGAGTGGAAAATGGGAACTAAGAGCTGATTTTCTGAGAACTGAGAACCGGGAACTGAGAACTCAATATGTCCGACAACATACTCGTAGTAGTTGAGCAGCGTGAAGGCAAACTGAATCGCGTCTCATGGGAGACAATTGCAGCCGGGCAGGCGATCGCCGCGCAAACCGGATGGACCCTGGAGGCAGCCGTCGTCGGCTCCGGCGTCGCGGCGATTGCGGCCGAAGTGGCCGCGAAGCAGCTGGCGAAAGTCTATGACGTCGAGTCGGCGAAACTTGAGCCTTACACTCCCGACGCGTTCGCCTACGCATTGAAGGAATTCCTGGCAAAGCATCCGGCAAAACTGGTGCTGATGCCGCACACCTATCAGGTGCGCGACTTTGTGCCCAAACTGGCCACCGCGCTCAAGACAACAGCCATCAGCGACGTGATTGGCTGCAAGTATGAAGGCGGAAAGCTGCTGTTCACGCGGCAGATGTTCCAGGGAAAATTCGTGGCCGATGTCAGCTTCGCGGGCGCCGGCTCCTGTTTTGCGACCTTCCAGAATGGGTCGTTTCGCGCCGATAAGGCCGAGGCAGGCCCGGCGCCGGCTCCCGTCGAAACCGTGAACGTCGAGATCCCCGACGGCATCGTCCGCAATAAGCCGCAGGAAGTGTTCAAGGAAGCGAAGCAGGCCGTCGACTTGACACAGGCTGAAATTATTGTCTCTGTCGGACGCGGCATCAAAGAGCAGAAGAATATCGAACTGGCGCAGCAATTGGCCACCGCGCTCGGCGGGGAACTGGCTGCCTCACGTCCAATTTGCGATAACGGCTGGTTGCCTATGGACCGGCAGATTGGGTCGTCCGGACAAACCGTCGCGCCCAAGCTTTATCTGGCGCTTGGAATCTCGGGAGCGATCCAGCACATCGTCGGCATGAAGGGATCGCGCACTATAGTCGCGATCAACAAAGATTCGGAAGCGCCCATTTTTGAGATCGCCGATTACGCGGTGGTCGGCAATCTGTTTGACATCGTGCCGCCGCTGATTGAGGAAGTGAAGAAAGCGAAAGCGTAGCGCCGGCATCCTGCCGGCGATCCCGAGAGCCTGCCCTGAGCTTGCCGAAGGGGCGTCTCGCCCTCGGAGCTGGCACCACCACGAGTGGGTTATCGCGCGAATGGACGGGACAGGGCACGACCGCCCAAATCTATTGGTTCGAAATCGTCGCGGTGGTGCCGTCAAGTTTGGCGAAGTTGATGGTGAACTTCTCGTTGTAGCACTGCGCTTTGTCCTGAAGCACGCTGATGGCAAAGGCTTCGCCCAGAAGCATGGAGTCATCGGAATCGCTGCGCCAGTGAATTCCCGCGTGCAGCCCGTGACCGAACGTGACGTTGTGCGCGAGCTTGTTCAACTCCCCATTGGCGGTCATCTGGCCTGCATCCGAACCGGTATAGGGAACCACCGACAGACCATCGTCAGTGGGCACAAGTGGATTGGGAATGACATAATTACCGTCGAAGAAAAACTTCAGCAGCGTAATGCAAGCGCCGCCAATCGTGCCGTGGCCGGTTGGGTAAGCCGGATGTGCCGGCGAGCCTTCAGGAAATGCCTGTGCAAGCAAATAGCTCCCATATTTATTGAAGCTGGTCTGAACGGCGTTCGAGTTCAAAACATTCTTATTCAACTTCGCATCGATAGAATTTCCCTGGCCAGTCTCAATCAGGTGGAGGAGTCCGCCGCCTGATTCCGGACGATGACGGAGATGGACCATCCATTTCTGGTACCAGACTCGATCCAAAGCACGGGCCGCAATTTCCCCCAGGCCCGCTGCCATGTCGGGACCGCCGAAGGTGCAGAAGCCGTTTTGAGTTTTGGAATTGACATAGGGATTGCCAGGATTCAGGGGCACCCCGAGCGTCGTCAGTACCAGAAAGGCAGTAATGTATTCCTGGTACAGCACATCGACATGGGTGAGCGCAGCCAGACCGCGCCCATTATGCAGGTAGCGCAGCTGCGGATCGATCTGGTTTTGAAGTCCGGTATCAATGCCGTTCTGGACCTCAAACCAGGTAGTGAGGTCAGTCATGTAGTCGATGCCCGGCAGGTAGGTCATCAACTGCTGACGGATTGGCTGCTGGCCGAGCGACGTGGGCGTGATCATGAACTGTGAAATATACGGCCCCACGGTTTCCCCCGGATAGATGCCGCGGAACAAGAGGTCCGGAGTCACCTGGCCAGTGCCATTTCTTGGCCCGGCATAGTGAGGCATCGTCGAAAGCTCCGAGGCCGCCTGAATCGCCGTTGGATTATTTTTGTAGTCGGTGAAAGCCACATCGCGCAGCAGCGAGCACCAGTACATCTCCACCAATTCCGTGCCGTAGGCTGCACTGGCCACCGTTGGAGGTGGAGGGACAACCACGCGGCTTTCCTGATTGGCCGAACACGGAGCATTGCCGAACTGCACGCTGTCGCAGCCCTCCATATCGAAGGCCAGCGCGCCTTGCGGCCCATTCAGCGTTCGCGCCCCTCCCATAATGATCTTCTCGAAATCGGCGGGGTTGCCGGTGTCAAAGGCCGTTTTCATGCTTTGGTAAGCGTTCAGATTTACCCGTCCGTAACTGTCCTGCAGCAGGCATTTCGTATAGGTACCGGATTTATCGGGATAACGCGCCTCGTCGCCGTTGGTGGTGTGTAGCGGAACGGGTACCTGGGCGTCCTTCGTCGCGGCCTCAAGACGTAGAGCGAAACTCTTTGCCACGCGCGCGTGGGAGCCGCTCGGTGGCTGCACCGTCGCCGCTTCCGCCTTTGTGGCCGGGGAGTCGAATGCCGGAGAGAATACGATAGCGCCAGCCGTAGCCGCGGCTGCGCCACTCAATTTGCCCATGAAGCTGCGACGGCTGGACGATTCCGGACGGGGGCTCGCTTCAGGCGCGGAAGACGGCGCTTGGGGAATTTCGGGGGTCGATGCCAAGTAGAGTCTCCTCTCTGGGGAGATGAATATTGAGGGGGATCTCTTTCTGACTTCAGGAACGGCGGCAATTATACAATCCCCAAAACAAAAGCACAGCAAGATTCAAGCGTGAAATCAGCGAGGGACAGTCAGTTTGGAGCTAGATCAGATCGATCGGGAACGTACGAAGACTAAGACCCGGCGGCAAACCCGCCGAGTTGCGCCAGGGTGATGCGGAGGTATTTGTAGGGATTTACGGGCGTGTCGTTGATGCGGACTTCGTAGTGGAGATGCGGACCGGTCGAGCGTCCACTCAATCCAACGTAGCCGATGATATCGCCGCGGTGAATATGCTGACCAGCGGCGACCGCGAAGCTGGCAAGATGCCCGTAGCGGGTGGAGATGCCATGTCCGTGATCGACCATCACGGCGCGTCCGTAGCCGCCGAGGAAATCGGCGAAGGTCACAAAGCCGTCCGCGGGCGCTATTACGGCGGTCCCGACGTTGGCGGAAATATCCACGCCGGAGTGGAATGCGCCTTCTCCGTTGAACGGATCAATACGCTCCCCAAAGCTTCCCGTAATCTGCCCTTCGACGGGCCACAAGTTGGGGGCGGAGTTCGCCCGGATCCAGTCGGCCGTCGTGGAGTTCCGGGTAAGACCCATGGAAATTCCCACGCTGGCGGCGCCGGTAAGGGCGGTGTTTCGGAGCGCGTACAACTGCTCAAGCGAGGAGTCTACCTGCGCCCTCTGAATCTGTTCAGTGGAGGCCGAAACCATCGCCGGATTGGACTTGAGGCCGTAGAGAGCCGAAACTTCACTGGCCAGCGAACCCAGCGACGCTACCTGAATGTCGCGCTCTTTGGCAACCTGCTCCAGCCGCGAATAGCGGTCCTTCAGCTGAGCTTCTTCGGCGCGCAGTTGGTTGTAATGAGAAATTTTTTGCAGCATCCGCGCATAGGAACCGAGAATTCCGGTCAGGCTAAGCGCCCCGATTACAATCCCAGCGGCGAGAAAATAAAGATAATGGATGGGAATGGAGACCTTCCGAAGCTGTCCAGCTTCGTCGCGCGCCACGAAGAAAATGTAAGAGCGTTTACGCAATATCCCTCATCCTGATCGCGAAATTGGGTGCTTCCTTCAGCTTCGGAACCCTGCCAGAGCGGGAACGGTCAAGCTCGGGCTCGGAATCCTGATTCCACCAGCCGCATCGGGAACGGACTGGGGTAACGCTTACCTACGGAACCAGGTCAAACCGAAACCAAATGGACGGCAACCGATTCTGGTTGCAGCACTTGGTCAGCAAAGTCTCTGTTAATGTCGCGTTAAACGTAACAAACCTGATTCCCCCTTGTCAACGCCCTACGGCCATTGGAATGGTTACGAAGGCAGCGTAATCAGCGATGTCTATCCAGCCGGGTTACCGTCGGCGGCCCGCAAAAAAGTCGGCTTTTTGGCGATCACCCGAGCCATACCCCGGAGTTCTGGTGCAATCCAGAGTTATAGTGATGCCATGCCAGAGCGCGAAAGAAAGCGCGTAAGGAGAGGCGAAAAAGATCAGATCAAGGGGATTCGCCGGATGGCCGTCAGCGGGCCGTCCGTGATCACCGGCATAGGGGATGACGCGGCAGTCTTGCGTATGCCTCCTGAACACGACGTGCTGGTCACAACCGACTTCTCCATCGAAAAAGTCCATTTCCGCCGCGAATGGCACCAGCCCGGCGTGGTTGGCTGGCGCTGCCTGACCCGCGGACTGAGCGACATCGCAGCCATGGGCGGCGAGCCCCAGGCCGCCTTTCTATCCCTGGCGGTGTCGAGCGACGTTCCCCAAAACTGGGTCGACAAATTCCTCAAGGGATTGCTGGCTCTGGCCAAAGAATACAAAGTCCCATTAGCCGGTGGAGATCTTGCCCAAGCGGCCAGCGGCATCCAGGCGGACATCGTGGTGGTCGGGTCGGTGCCCAGGGGGACCGCCGTGCTGCGCTCAGGGGCCAAGCCCGGCGATCAGATTTATGTGACCGGAGAGCTGGGGGGGGCGGCGATGGCGTTGGCGCGGCTGGCCGATTCGCAACTGCTGGGCGCGGAATATTTCCCTCACTTTCGTCCGCGAGCGCGCATTGCCGTGGGCCGATGGCTGCGTCAGCACGAAGTGCCCTCCGCCATGATCGATGTGAGTGACGGGCTCTCCACCGACCTCAGCCACATCTGCGAAGAGAGCCGCGTTGGAGCCGAAATGGAGGTCGAGTCGATTCCCCGAGCGCGCTGGGGAAAGGGCGGGAAGCGGTTAGTGGACATCGCGTTGGCGCTTAATGGTGGAGAAGATTACGAACTCCTGTTCACCTCTTCGCAGCCCGTGCCACCTGAGGTCGAAGGAATTCCGGTCACGCGCATTGGACGGATGACGGCCTCGGTGGGAATGAGGTTGATCGATTCGGACGGAAGAATGCGGTTGCTCGAGCCGGGGGGATGGGAGCACTTTCGCGGAAGTCTCTGACCGGCGATTCGGAATTTGTAACGGATTCACAGTGGAAGACCGTGGCCGAGGCGTCAACCGGGGACGGTGACTTTAGTTATCTGCCGGTAGTGACGGTGCGGGACTAAAGTAAGCCCATGCGGAAAATCCTTCTGGCAGTAGCGTTCAGTCTCGCGATCACGGTTCCGATGGCCGCGCAGGGGCCGGCGGCACTTAAGAAAATAGATCAGGAATTCGTGCTCCAGCAGTTCGGCGACCAGTTCACTCTGCTGCCGGGAGTGGGAGCGGCAGTCGGCGATCTGGATGGCGATGGCGTGGAGGACGTTGTGATCGCGGCGCGCTGCAAGAATCCAATGATCGACCAGGCCGAGCACAGCTACAGGGTGGTGGACCCCTACTACGATTTTTTTGGGTATGGCGACCCGAGGATCACCACGACATTTTCCGAGGGGAATCCAGCCCTCCGCGGGCTGGTCGTGCTGGTGATTGATGGGGCGGGCCCGGACGCATGGCGCTCGGCGACGCCCAAAGCAAAATACGTCATCGTGAACCTGCCTTTCAAGGCGCTCTCCGTAAGAAAGATGCAGCTGGGAAAAAAGAAGACGATCGAAGCCATCTACGTCGAGGAAGCCGGCGACATGGGCGAAAGCTCGGCCGTGTTCTTCGACGGGAAAAAATTCCGCTACATACCGATGGGCGGAGATATGCAATAGCGCCTTGCTAGTGACTACGATCTCCTCGCCACTGGCTTCTTTCTGCTTGCCACCAGCTTTGTAGTACTCTCCTTGTGGATTGCCACACAAATTGAAATACCGCGTACTGCCGGAGCGGTTGGCCGTCTGCCGGGCCGCTGCCGATGCCCGGATTCCTGCCTGGAGCCTGAACGGCGAATTTTTCTGCGTCATGCGCACGGGCGATGAGCTATCGATTGTGTGTCCGGAGGATCGCGTCGCACCACCGGACCGCGCCGGCGTGGTGGTCGAGGGCGGATGGATCGCGTTGATGCTCGAAGGCCCGTTCCCGTTCGCGATGACTGGCGTTCTGGCATCGTTTATTCAGCCCCTGGCAGAGGCGGAGATTCCGGTCTTTGCGATTTCAAGCTTCGATACGGATTACGTGCTCATCAGGGGCGAAAATCGACAGCAGGCATTGGTGGCGCTGGGAGCGGCGGGACATCGGGAGTGCTGAAGTCAGATTGCGGAAACCGCGAAGATTCGGATTTTCTCCGTGTCTCTGTGCCTCGTGGCGAAGCAGTTTTCGCCGTCCAGGCCCGGTTTTCTCCCACCCAATGTTGTAAATTAGATAATAAGCAAAATGGAATGATCCAATGGGAGCGAGTTGATTTGGGATGGGACACGCGGAAATGACGTTGCCGTCGACGAAAGTCAAATTGCGGCGCAAATTCAAAGCGCTTGAGCGCAACGCCCATGGATTGTGGCAAATCCTCAAGGCAGTGGCCTCGACCGACCATCCTCTACTCGCACACCTGATCCCGATCCGGCGCTGCAACCTGGCGTGCACTTACTGTAACGAGTTCGACGATTTTTCCAAGCCGGTGCCGACCGAGCTCATGTTGCGGCGGGTGGACAAGCTCGCCGAGCTGGGCACTTCCGTGGTCACAATCAGCGGAGGCGAGCCGCTGCTGCATCCAGACCTGGACGACATTATTCACCGCATGCGGCAGCGAAGAGTTGTCTCCGGCCTGATCACCAACGGCTATCTGCTGACACCGGACCGCATCCAGCGCCTGAACCGGGCTGGGCTGGAATGGCTGCAGATCTCGATCGACAATGTGAATCCCGACGAGGTCTCCAAGAAGAGCCTGAAGGTGCTCGACCGCAAGCTCCAGAACCTGGCGGAGCACGCGGAGTTTCACGTCAATATCAATTCGGTGGTGGGCGGCGGTGTGAGCAACCCTCGGGACGCGCTCGCGATCGGCAGGCGCGCTCTGGAACTGGGATTTAGTTCGACCGTGGGAATCATTCACGACGGTTCCGGGCAGTTGCAGCCGCTGGCCGATGACGAGCGGCGCGTGTATCACGAGATGAAGCAACTGGAGAAGCGCAGTTTCACGCGCGTGAACGCCTTCCAGGACAACATCGCACTGGGACGTCCAAACCAGTGGCGCTGCCGTGCTGGTGCGCGCTACCTCTACATCTGCGAGGACGGACTGGTGCATTATTGCTCGCAGCAGCGCGGCTATCCGGCGATTCCGCTGGAGAAGTACACGGTGAGCGATCTGCGGCGGGAGTTTTATACCGAGAAATCATGCGCACCGCACTGCACGGTATCGTGTGTGCATCAAGTCTCGATTCTGGATGCCTGGCGCGCGCCGCAGCGTCCAGCGCCGGTTTCGGAGCCCGCCCGCGGATTGGTGCAAATCGAGTAGCGGTCAGCTCTCGGCTTTCAGTAAAACCTTTTCCGAAAATCCTGCTCAGGATCGCCAGTGGAAGGAGGAAACTCTCGTCCGGCGGCAAGCGTTATCGGCGATGTATGAATCGCGAACTGAGAGCTGACGGCTGAGAGCCGATAGCTGTTCTCAGAACGTCGTAGCCACCGTGAAGCGGAATGTCTTGCGCGGCTCCAGCAATGTGTAAGAGGAGCCCAAGGTCGAGCGTGTCAGGTCATAGGTATATTTGCCGGCAGCGTAATCCTGGCACGGTACATTTCCTCCCGGACAAGGGAACATGTTGCGCGTAATTTGTATGGGCGGCGTCGCGCTCCCGTCGAGACGCATGGCGTTATACGCGTAATAAATGCGGAACGGCGCATTGATGATGGGGAGCATCACCTGCAATTCCAGCCCGGTAGACATGCGCGGAACCCAGTTGGTGCCAGGAACTGCCTTCAGATACTGCGAAATACCCAACTGAGTCCCCTGGAGCGTGTAAGTAGGGTCGCAGGCGTAGGCCGCATTGTGCACCGGACAGCCAAATAGGGTATTCAGGAGTTGGTCATATTGCGTCTCATTGATCTGCAATTGCGAACTCCGCAGGATGGAATCGGTGCCGACGTCGACAAAGGGCGCAATAGCAACCGGACCGGCGATGGTAATGCGGTATTCCAGATTGCCATTTACCGCGAAGTCGCCGCCTGGAGTAACCAACTGCTGGTAGGGGATGGGAATATTCCAGCAGTTCGCGATGCAAGCCCCGCTGGAGTTGGTCTGGACCGGATAGTTCGGGTTGGATGGGACGTAGGTTCCATCGTGGTTGCGCAGCGCGACCGTCTGTACGCTGGGCAGATAGGCGATGGGCGAAACGGTCCGGATATCAAAACCGCGCAGGTCATTCTCGCCGCCCAGGTAGGCGCGTTCAAAGGGTGGAGCAACCACCCCGTCATAACCGGTGATGAACGAACTCTGAACGTTGAAGCCGAGCGCATTGCGGCGCTTTTGCATGGGGAAAAACTGTTTGTACTGGACAATGGGCCGGATGGTGTGAACCGTGCCTCCGACCCCCGCGAACTCTCCACCGATGAACAAGCTCTTGCCATGGTGGGGAGCGTAGGCGGCATCGAGCGTGTTCATTGAAAAGCTGGGAGTGATCTTGCTGGTCACAATGCCGTTCAGCGCATTGGGCCCGGTAATGCCGCTGAAGTTGAGATTGTCGAACAGCAACTTCGAAGCGTCGCTGAGGGCAATCAATGATGAGCGATCAAACGAATAACTGATGCCGAGGCGCTTGAACGAACGGCGCAGCGGGTAGCTCACGCTCAGCGTGAATCCGCTGCTGGACTGCGAGTAATCCTGCAGATTCTGCAGATATGCCGAGGGCAGGTTCAGATTCATACCCGTGAGGACGGCATACTGCCGCGCCTGGTTATAGCTGGTTTTGCGCACATAAACATTGAATCCGGCCTGGATGGGGCGGTCAAACAAGTACGGCTCTGTGAATCCGAACACGATATCGCGCTGGTAGTTGCCGACGCTGGCCTGCACGGAGAGAGTTTCGCCCAATCCCAGGAAGTTGTTCGTGCTGTAGTTGATGCCGACAAAAGCGCCCGCCAGGCCGCTGACGCCGCCTTGCAGTCCTATGCTGTTCTTCCCTTTCTCTCTGACTTTGAGCGTGAGATCGACGGTGCCGTTCTTTTCATCGAGGTGGCGCTCGGTGGTGTTGGGGTCGTCGGGTTTGAGTTGCTCGAAGTAGCCAAGCTGGTTCAGACGCAGAAGGCTGAGCTCCCAAAAGCGGGAGTTATAGACTTGGCCTTCCTCGAGCGCAATTTCGCGGCGGATAACCTTGTCGCGGGTGGTGGTGTTGCCCTGGAACTCAATCCGGCGCACGTAGAACTGCTTGCCTTCGTCAACGTCGATCACCAGATCCACGATCTTCTTCTCGTCGTCGAACTTGGTGTCGGGCACGGACGTGAAGTTGATATAGCCCGCCTCGCCATAGGCCTTGCGCAGGTTTTCCAGACCCTTGGCGACCTTCTCCCGGCTGAAAATATCGCCATCTTTCATGGGGAACAGACTGCGCAGCGCATTGACGTTCTGAATCGCTTTGTTGTGTTTGAAGGTAATCGTGCCCAGTCGATAACGGGCGCCTTCTTCGATGGGCATCGTGATATCGACTGACTTGCCGAGGCCGGCCTGGATGAGTGGGATATGGAACCCGGTATGCCCGGTGTCGTGGATTTCCGTCTTCGGGTCATCGACCAGAACCTTGAAATAGCCGCGGTTCTGAAACTCGGCCCGCACGCGTTCCGTGTCCTCTTCGAGTTTGGTAGCGTCGTAGGTCTTGGCAAAAATGTTTTCCAGAAAGATGGAGTGCGGAATTCCGATGGGCTTCAGATTTTTCATGGCCGCGCGCAGGGTGCGGTCATTGATGTGCTTGTTGCCCCGGAAGCGGATCTTCCCGACCTTAACCTTCGGCCCTTCTTTAACAACAAACGTGATGCCCACGGCAGCCGGCGGAATATCTCTCTTCTCCGTGCGGATGGTCGCGAACTGCCGTCCGTGCTCGGCCAGCAACTCTTTCAGCACAACTTCGGCTTTCTTGATTTTGGTCGGATCGTACTGGCTTTCGACCGACAGGCCCACCTTGCGCTCCTTGAAGCGGTCAAGCACATCGCTGGTGGAGACTGCATTCAGGCCGGTGTAGTTGATCTCGCGGATGGTGGGGCGCTCTTTGACGTAGATGTGAAGAATCCAGCCCTTCGCGCTCTGCTCCCGCTCAAACCGGATGTCTTCAAAGTAGCCAGTGTTCCAGAGGGCGTTGAAATCGCGTTCCAGGGCCGCCGTGTCATAGACGTCGCCGACCTTCGTAAAGATGCGGGCTCTGACGGTTTCGGCGGGGATGCGGCGGTTGCCGTGAACCTGGATGCCGACGATCAGGTCCTGCTGTCCGCCCGATGGGATGGCGAAAAGCAGAAGAAGCATAAGCAGACTGAGGATGCCCGTCCAGGCAGAGCTATGGCCTGCCCTTTGCGGCCAAGAGAACGAAACGTGGAGCCCACTGTGGGCGCGTTTGGAGCGGCCAAAGAGCGGGGCCCGCACAGGGATATCCTGATGAGGACGTTGAATCGCAACTACCTCGAAAAGTTAGAGTTAGGAAAACGGTAATTATACGGTAGAGACCGGGAACCGTCCAAGGCAGGACACAGGTTTTCGCCTGCACATCACGCCCGAAAAAGCTCCACTTCAACACAGACGGAATAGAACGTCGCCGCGTTGCCCATGTCGGCAAGTTTTTCTGAGGTTAACACATTAATGTTGCGAGCATCGGCGCCAAAGCGAGCCCAATCCAGACGAGCGGCCACCACGCCGGGCGATACCGATCCGTCGACCCTAGCCTGTAGAACGATTTCGCCGCGGGAGTTGAAGACGCGAATGCGGTCGCCATCACGAACGCCCCGGGCGCTGGCATCGGCCGGATGCATTTCCAGCATACCGATCCAGGGCTCCATCTGGCGGACCGAAGGCACATTGGAAAACGTCGAGTTCAGATGATTGTCGGCCTTACGAGCCAGCAGTTCGAGCGGGAATGCGGCCGCATGCGATCCGTAACGAGATTCATCGGGGGGAGTGTAAGCGACCACCGGATCGAGGCCCTGATGCTCGAGCGCCTGACTGTAGAACTCTGCCTTACCGCTGGGCGTCGGGAAGTTGCCGCAAGCAAAAGGAAGAAAAGGCGCAGCGCCTTCCGCCGAGTTCTGCTCTTCTGAACCGGCGAGCCCGCCCGTCGCTCCATCCGTCGCAGCAAAGTTAAGGCGAATTTGGGGCTCGCGTTCCAGGCGGTCGCGTGTGATTCCCTGGAGCCACGGGTTCGGCGAATCGAGGGCGCGATCGATCATGGAATCGACCGTCTCGCGGAAGCATTCGTCTTCAAACCCCATGCGCTGGGCGAGCGCGGCAAACATCTCCACATTGGACCGGCATTCGCCCAACGGTTCGATGGCTTGATTGGAGACCTGAACGTAGTAGTGACCGTAGGCGGCCTGCAGGTCTTTGTGCTCGAAGAAGGTGGTCGCCGGCAGCACGATGTCCGCGTAGTCCGTCGTGTCGGTGAAGAACTGTTCGTGGACAACCGTAAAAAGGTTAGGCCGCTTCAGCCCGCGCACGACCTCATTATGGTTGGGGCAAACCGCCGCCGGATTCGAATTGTAGACAAACAGCGCGCGGATCGGCGGCCCATCGAGAGTATTCAGAACCCTCCCGAGTTGCACCATGTTGACAATGCGGGCAGGCCGTCCCAACGCCTTCTGCATGAGTTCCGGCATTTCGAGCGCCGCTTTGTTCAATCCGAACGAGCCGCTAAGTGAGAGTTGGAGTCCGCCGCCGATTTTTTTCCACGATCCGATCAGACAGGGCAGCATGGTGACGGCGCGTATCGACATTCCGCCACGCTCGGAGCGCTGGATGCCATAGTTCACGCGGATTACCGACGGCCGCTCGGTGGCATACTCGCGCGCCAGTTTGCGGATGTCGTCGGCTGAAATGCCAGTCCAGTGCGCCACTGTCTCAGGCGGATATTCCTGCGCACGCGCTTTCAGATCCTCGAAGCCAACCGTGTAGCGCGCCACATAGTCGTAGTCGAAAAGATTTTCATTGATGATCACGTGCATCAAGCCCAGCGCGAGCGCGGCATCCGTGCCGGGATTGATGGGCAGGTACCAGTCGGCGCATTTCGCGGTGCGTGTCCTGTAGGGATCGATGACCACCAGCTTGGCGCCCTTACGGCGCGCTTCTTCAATGAAGGGCCAGAGATGCACGTTGTTGCCGTGAATGTTCGAGCCCCACGCGATGATGTAGCGCGAATGCGCGAACTGCTCCGGTTCGGTGCCAAGCTTGACACCAATGACAGACTTCAGCCCTTCTTCGCCGGCGCTGGAACAAATACTGCGCTCCAGTTGCGATGCGCCCAGGCGATGAAAAAACCGCCGGTCCATCGAAGCGCCATTCAGCGCACCAAGTGTGCCCCCATAGGAGTAAGGAAGGATAGCCTCTGGGCCGCAGTCGGCGATGATGCGGCGGAAACGATGGGTGATTTCGTCGAGGGCTTCGTCCCAGGAGATACGTTCAAAGGCTTGCGTGGGGACGGCCGCCCCCGGTCGTCCATGGGGAGCGAAGCTCCGCTCGTTTGCGCCAACCGCCGCCGGTCCCTTGGGTCCGACCCGCCGCATCGGGTACAGTACGCGGTCCGGTGAATAGACGCGATCCAGGTACTTGGCCACTTTCGCGCAAAGAAATCCGCGCGTGACAGGATGTGCGGGATCGCCTTGAATCCTGGGGGCGCGCCCATCCTGAACGGTAATCAGAACGCCGCAAGCATCCGGGCAATCATGCGGGCAGGCGGCATGGACGACCGACTTCATCGTCAGATTATAAAGCGAAAACAGTTGCCGGTTGCCAGCTCCCAGTTGCCAGTAGAGTCCTAAGCTTGCGTTGAGGAGCGCCGATGCCTCACGTACATCAAGATGTTTGCAAACACCAGCAAGAAGACTCCGCACCCGAGGACTATCTTCGGCGGGTATCCGCTAAAGTAGCACCACATCAAGCCCACGACGATGGCAGAATTATCAATGATGGCTTTGTTTGGTTCCGTCATTTTCTCGCTCATACGATGCAGTTCCTTGAAATTCCAGATGCCAGTACCCAACCCCGGTTTTTCTGGCAACTGGCAACTGGTAGCTGGCAACTGCTCTATTTGAACTCCAGCACTTCTTTTTCCTTCGACTTGCTCATCTCTTCCATCTTCTTGATTTCGTCGTCGGTGAGCTTCTGAATCTCATCAAGCGAGCGCTTCTCGTCGTCCTCAGTGATTTTCTTGTCCTTCATCGCCTTCTTGATCGCGTCGTTGCCGTCGCGGCGTATGTTGCGGATTGCCGTGCGGTGCTCCTCCAAAATGCGATGCAGATGCTTCACCATCTCCTTGCGGCGCTCTTCGGTGAGCGCGGGTATCGGCACGCGGATTAGTTTGCCATCGTTCATCGGATTGAGGCCGAGATCGCCGCTGCGCACAGCTTTTTCGATCGCGCCCAGGGAGGACGGATCGAACGGCTGAACGGTGATCATCTGCGGCTCGGGTGCATGGATGGTGGCAATCTGGTTGAGCGGCATCTGCGAGCCATAGTAATCGACCGAGACGGTGTCGAGCATGTGAACGTTCGCGCGACCGGTGCGCGTCGCTGCCATTTCTCGCCGGAAGTCTTCCACCGCTTTGTCCATCCGCGTCTTGAGTTGGACGTAGGTCTCTTTCAGTGCGGGATTCGCCGCTATCGAGGCTTGTGCCATATCGCAGGACTCCGAAAACAACAGGGATTCAAACGCCCGATTATAAACCGCGCAGGGCAAGTCAGAAGTCAGATTGCAGAGGTGAAGCGTCGCGAGTCATCGGATGGCTGGATTGCTCGAAACTCGTGGCTCGCGGCTCGAAGCTACTTCCCTCTGCCCTCGCCCTACGCGCTGACCAGCGAGCCGATCTTATCCCCGAGAATCACTTTGCGGAGATTGCCGTGCTCGTTGAGGTTGAAGACGATGATGGGCAGGTTGTTGTCTTTGCAGAGCGAGATGGCGGTCGAGTCCATCACTTTCAGGCCCTTCCGCAAAACATCCATGTAGGTGATGTGGGAGAACTTCTTCGCGTCCTTCACCTTCATGGGATCGGCATCGTAGATGCCGTCGACTTTGGTCCCCTTGAGAATGGCGTCGGCCTTGATCTCCATGGCGCGCAGCGAGGCGGCCGTATCGGTCGAAAAATACGGATTGCCCGTACCGCCAGCGAAGATGACGACGCGCCGTTTTTCAAGATGGCGGATGGCGCGGCGGCGGATGAAGGGCTCTGCCACCTGGTTCATTTCGATTGCCGACTGGACGCGGGTATAGACCTTTTGCTTTTCGAGCGCGTCCTGCAGGGCGAGCGCATTGATGACCGTCGCCAGCATTCCCATGTGGTCGGCGGAGACCCGGTCCATGTCCTTGGCCTGATCAGCGACGCCCCGGAAAAAATTGCCGCCGCCAACCACAATGGCAACCTCCACCCCGAGATTGTGTACGTCGGCGATTTCTCCCGCAATCGAGTGAATGTGCGCAGTGTCAACGCCGAAGCCCTGGTCGGCGGCCAAAGCCTCGCCGGAGAGCTTGAGCAGGATGCGTTTGAAGATGGGAGTGGGCATGGAAACCTCAGACTTCAAAGTTTCAGGGTTTCAGAGTTTCAAGGTAACTCAATCAGAACGTCTTACCAACTTTGAAACCTTGAAACCTCTGCCCCCTTGAAACCGTAAAACAACAAGGGCAGCCGAAGCGCCCCTGAATTTACTTGGCAGCCGGTGCTGCCGCCTCGTCCCCGCCCTCATCGGCCTTGGGACTCGTAAACGCAACAGTAGCGGTTACGTCTCCCACCTTGAAGCGGGCGAACCGGCGAACCGCGATGTTCTCGCCCAGTTTGCCGATCTTGGCGGCAATAAGCTGAGAGATGCTGATGGTCTGGTCCTTGATGAAGGGCTGCTCGAGCAGGCAAACCTCTTCGTAGAACTTTTCCATCTTGCCGGCCACCATCTTCTCCGCGATGTTCGCCGGCTTGCCACTGGCGATCGCCTGCGCCCGGTAGATGTCCTTCTCGCGCTCGAAGGCTTCGGGCGTCACATCTTCCTTGCGCACGAACTTTGGATCGCTGGCCGCAATGTGCATGGCGATGTCATGAATCAGTTCTTTGAAGTCTTCCGTGCGCGCAACAAAGTCGCTTTCGCAGTTGACTTCGACCAGCACCCCGATCTTGCCACCGGCATGAATGTAGCTGGCGACCGAACCCTCGCTGGTTACACGCGCCGCCTTCTTGGCTGCGACCGAAACGCCCTTCTTGCGCAACACCACGATGGCCTC
Source organism: Terriglobales bacterium (assembly GCA_049300475.1). GTDB lineage: Bacteria > Acidobacteriota > Terriglobia > Terriglobales > Acidobacteriaceae > Acidiflorens. Next base: position 17,274 of record JBAQJU010000278.1, read on the forward strand.
TTCGAGATTGCCTTTCGCCTCGGTAAGAGCCTGCTTGCAGTCCATCATGGGCGCTCCGGTCTTTTCGCGGAGCTCTTTAACCTGCGATGCGGAAATGTTTGCCATAGTCGTACTCATGAAAACCTCGTTTCAAAGTTGCGTTGTTTCAGGGTTTCAAGGAATAAGAATCGGAAGGCCAATCAATCATTGAAACCTTGAAACTTTGCAACCTTGAAACCTGCCCTTATAAAACTTGACCCGCGCACAGCTTGGCTGCGCGGGTCAGATCCTCGAATGGTCATTAATAACCAAAACTGGTCGCGGGCAGCCAGCAGCGGATCGCGGACGTTATGAACGCCGCGTTTCAGCCTGCAGTTCGTCGACATCCTCGATAATCGCGGCCGGACGCTTGCGTGTGCCCGCGCCCAGCACGTCTTCCATTCGAATGTCCTCGCCCTCCGGACTCGCAGCCACCGCACCATCGCCTGCAACCGGAGCCTCACCGTCCACTGCTTCGTCGGCGGCGGGTTCGGCGGGCGCCTCGATCTCGGCCACCGCCTGAATCTCGGCCATCTGCTTGTCGCCCATGGCATTCACGCCCTCGGCAATCGATTCCGAAATTTTCGACGTAAACAGCCGGATCGCGCGCAGCGCATCATCATTTCCCGGAATAACGTAATCCACTTCGCTTGGATCGCAGTTGGTGTCAACCACCGCCACCACCGGAATGCCCAGCTTGCGCGCCTCGCGCACTGCAATCTGCTCTTTGTTCGAGTCGATCACGAAGATCGCATCCGGCAACCGCGTCATATTCTTGATGCCGGCAAGGTTGGCCTGCAGATGCTTGCGCTCGCGTTCGAGCTTGATCACTTCCTTCTTCGGAAGCAGGTCGTAACGGCCATCGGTGGCCATCTCGTCGAGTTCTTTCAGCCGCTTCACGGATTTCTGTACCGTGACCCAGTTGGTCAGCAGTCCGCCCAGCCAGCGCTGGTTCACATAGAACATGGAGCAGCGCCCCGCCTCTTCGGCAATCGCGTCCTGCGCCTGGCGCTTGGTGCCCACGAAAAGAACGACTTTCCCGGCCGCCGCCAGTTCCTGCACGAATTTCGACGCTTCTTTGAACATCTTCAGCGTCTTCTGCAGGTCAATGATGTAAATCCCGTTGCGCTCGCCGAAGATATACTCCTTCATCCGCGGATTCCAGCGCTTCGTTTGGTGCCCGAAGTGAACGCCCGCTTCGAGCAACTCCTTCATGGTGATGTTAGCCAATCAACCTCCTCAGTTGGTCTACATCCGGATTAAGAACCAGTTGTCAGCAGCCAGTTGCCAGTTATCAGTGAAATCCACTGAAGTCTGGCCGCTGGCAACCGGCAACTGCATTTCCGGATTGCCATTCCCGTCCACCCCATCTCGGGGGAGGTGGGGGGATGAATTGAACACCTAAAACTCAGTTGCCAGTACCCAGTTGCCAGCAGGCCTTTGCTGGGTACTGGCAACTGGATACTGGGTACTGCTTTTAGCGCTTCGAGAACTGGAATCTCTTCCTCGCGCCCTTCTGTCCGTACTTCTTGCGCTCTTTCGCGCGCGGGTCACGAGTCACCATGCCCTCGGCCTTGAGCTTCTTGCGCAGTTCCGCATTAAAAAGCATGAGCGCGCGCGTGATCCCAAGGCGCACGGCATCGGCCTGTCCGGCAACGCCGCCGCCGCAGACCCGGGCCAGCACGTTAAAGCTGGCCGCCGTATCGGTCGAAACCAGCGGGGACTTCGCACTCACCCGCTGCGACGACGTCACGAAATATTCTTCGAACGCCTTGCCGTTAACTTTGAACTCGCCGCTGCCCGGACGAAGATAAACGCGCGCGATCGCCGCCTTCCGTCGCCCTGTTCCGTAGTATTGAACCGTTTCTGCCATTTTAGCTTCGAGCCTCGAGCTTCGAGCTCCGAGCAATCGCCCGCGCGGAAGACTGAAGCGTCTGGCCTAATAACCTTTCTGAGAAATCTTAAACTTGTTAAGCTCGAAGCTCGCGGCTCGTAGCTCGCAGCTTCTTCCTACGCAAACACCTTCGCTTCCGGTTTCTGCGCCTCGTGCGGGTGCTTGTCGCCCTTGTAAACCTTCAGCTTCGTGAACATCTGTTTGCCCATTTTATTCTTGGGCAGCATGCGCGACACGGCCTGCTCGATCACCAGTTCAGGCCTGCGGACGAGCCGCTTCTTCAGATCCTCCGAGCGCAGTCCGCCGGGATAGCCGGTGTAACGGTGATATACCTTCTGATCGGCTTTCATGCCGGTGATCTTCACCAGTTCTGCGTTGATGACCACCACGTGATCGCCGGTGTCGATGAACGGCGTGTATTGCGGATTTTCTTTTCCAATCAGAATGCGGGCGACGCGCGAAGCCAGGCGGCCGAGCGGTTGCCCGGCTGCATCCACCACAAACCACTTACGCGCAATTTCCCCGGCTTTCGGGAAATAGGTTGACATCGGAACTCTCCCAGAAAATTAAAGAACGCATGAAGACCGCTGAGTGCCCTGATCTTCCAAGTAAAGATCGAATCTAAAAAATCCACGCCGAACGCGCGCAAGGTGTTCCGGGCGGGCAGCCGCAGGACTTCCAAAGACCTCAAGAATAGCCTAACCCCGAAGACATTGTCAACGAACAGATTCAGAGTAAAGGGGTTACTGGGAAAGCTGTCAGCTGTCGGCCATCAGCCATCAGCTATCAAGGACCCATGGCGACGCAGCCTTGCCCGCAAACCATCCGCTGGGGATCCCCGAACAGCAGGCGATTTTACTCCTTAACTGAAAGCTGAGAGCTGACGGCTGACAGCTATTTCCCGTCCACTGCTTTCAGGCACTTGTCATACAACTCGAGCAGGTGGTCGGCGTACTCCTCGGGCTTGGTAGCGGCCGGGCCGCCCTGAAAGCCCACGCTTCCCGCCGCACCGCTCGTCTTGCCATAGCTCGTTGTCATGGCGATGAATTTCATCAGGTCAAGCGCAATGTCTTCGTTGCGGCGATTGCCGAGAGAAAGACCGGGTAGTTCCATATCAAACTCCTCAAACTGGTAGTCAGTGGCCAATGGTTAGTCCGCAAATACCGGCTTCGCCGAGCCTTGCCGCGATGATAGCAGAATGAGGATATCGCGAGCTGGGAGGAGGGCTGAGGCCACAAGCCTTACTGAGAACTGACAACTGACAACTGGTTCTACCCCACCTCCGCCAACCCATAACTAAGCGCCCAGAGCGAACGCATATGCTTCAACGCCCGCGCGATCTCTTCTTTTGACAGCTCCGCACTCGGTCCCGCGACGACGAACGCAGCCTCGCGCTTCGCCGCCTCCAGCAGTTGACGGTCGCGAATCAAGTTCGCAACGCGAAAGCTCGGGATGCCCGCCTGCTTGGTCCCGAAAAAATCTCCCGGGCCACGCAGCTCCAGATCTAGTTCGGCGATCTGAAACCCATCATTGGTGCGAACCATAGCGTCCAGCCGCCGCTGGCCTTCTTCCGACACTTTGCCGCCGTGCATGAGCACGCAATACGATTTCGCAGCCCCCCGTCCGATGCGGCCGCGCAATTGATGCAACTGCGCCAACCCGAAGCGGTCAGCATGTTCGATCACCATCACGGTCGCGTTGGCCACATCAACGCCAACTTCGATCACGGTCGTGGCCACAAGAATTTCAATCTTGCCCTGCTGAAACTCGCGCATGACCCGCTCTTTGGCATCGGAATCGAGACGCCCGTGCAGCAAGCCCACGTGCAGATTGGGAAAAATCGTCTCGCGCAACTGCCGGTGCATCTGCTCGGCGGCTTTCAGTTCGCGCTCCTCGTTCTCCTCGATCACGGGATAAACGACATAAGCCTGATGTCCGGCAGCGATCTCGCGGCGGACGAAATCCCAGACGTTGGGAGCACGCTCATCGGCGACCGCCTTGGTGACAATCGGCGTGCGTCCGGGCGGAAGTTCGTCGAGCACGGAGACATCAAGATCGCCGTACAGGGTAAGAGCTAAGGTGCGCGGGATGGGTGTGGCCGTCATGACGAGGACATCCGGTTCGGCGGCACTGTATACCGAGCTGCGCTCTCCTTGGACGGGGCGGAGCCCCGTCACCACACGACCCTCGACGGGTGGGGCGACCGCAGCGCCGCCACCTTCTTTCTTCATCAGCTTCAGGCGCTGCATCACTCCAAAGCGGTGTTGTTCGTCGACGATCACAAGCCCCAGCTTTTCGAATTCGACCCGGTCCTGAATCAGCGCATGTGTTCCGATGACAAGCTGCGCATTGCCCTGCGCGATGTGCCGACGAACCAGCCGCTTGCGATCCTGTTCCAGCGAGCCGGTGAGCAGCACGATCCGATAACCGGCTTTTTCGAGAATCTGGCGCGCCGAAAAATAATGTTGCTGCGCAAGAATTTCGGTAGGCGCCATGAGCGCGACCTGGTAGCCGTTTTCGATGGCGATGATGGCCGCCTCAAAGGCCACGATGGTCTTGCCCGATCCGACGTCGCCTTGCAGCAAACGCCGCATGGGATAAGGCGTCTGCATGTCGCCCGCAATTTCCTTGAGCACGCGCTTCTGCGCAGCCGTCGGATGAAATGGCAATATCTTCTTAATAGCTTGCCGGACGCGATCGTCGAGCTGAAAGGCGATCCCGGTTTGCGCCTTCTGCTCGCGGCGCTTGAGTTCGAGCCCAAGCTCGATGAAGAACAGCTCATCGAAGATCAGCCGGATGTGCGCCGGCGTCCGCGACGATTGCAGATCCGTGAAGCTCTCACCCGCTTCCGGCCAGTGCACTTGCCACAATGCTTCGCGCGGAGATATCAAGCTGAGGTGCGCGCGTACCGCCGCCGGAATCGGATCGGGAAGATCGGGATTCAAATTCTCCAGCGCCCAGCGGATGATTCTCCGGAACCAGCGCGGCGTAAGTTTGCCCTGGCCTGTGGACTCGTAGATGGGAACGATGCGCCCGATCTCCAGCGACGCGGCAGCTTTCTTTTCGGCTTCATCGGCGCCCCCTTCTTCGTTAATATCGCCGAGAATTTCGAACTGCGGCTGCATGATCTGCAACTGCCCGTCGCGGTCCGCTTCAACTTTGCCGTAGAGCGCGAGCATCTGTCCCGGCTGAAAGCGGCCTTGCAGGTAGGGAGCGTTGAACCAGAGGCATTTCAGCCGGCTGCGCCCCTGGCCTACGGTAAGCTGGAAGATCGGCATGCGCCGCGTGCGGAACAGGCCCGAGTTGCGAACCTCGGCGATCACAGTCGCCATTTCTCCGGCGCGCAATTCGGCCACCGAGCGCGGGTTCAGGCGGTCTTCATAACGGAAAGGCAGGTAGTGCAGCAGATCGTCAACGGTCTCGATGCCCTTGGCGGCAAGCACCTCGGCCAGTCGCGGGCCGATTCCTTTGACATACTGCACTGGGGTGGAAGGTTCCAGCATCGTAAGGGATGTTAGCAGGAACCCGGTTGCCAGTTGCCAGCCTGAAGGATAAAGACGATGGCAGTCGGGCAGTTCGTGCGGGTGAAGGTCAGGATGGAGGACGGGCGTCCCCGCCCGTCCCATACGCGGACGTTGCTGGAGGCGCAGATGGCGAAGAGTCCGACCGTCAGAAATTTCCTGGATGCGCTGGCGGCTGTGCTCGCAGGCAATGCGATTTATTTTATGCTCATGCCGCACCTGCCGCGAGTAATGCGGCATTCGCTGTTCAAGGAAGACTGGGGACTTCTCGTCGACTTTGCGACCTGTACGATTGTTTTTCTCGCGGTGAAGATTGCCCGCCAGTAAAGTCACCCGAACGCGGGCCGACTTGCCGGATGCTATCGTAAACTCATCCGTCGTAGAGATGGGGCTGGCCCCGTCTCCCATGCGCAATGGTTAAGACGATCCCATGCTGAAGCCACGAGCATCCATCCAGAGTCTGCATCCTTATCACTCGCCCATCGTGAGCCGCGACGGACTAGCCCTCGATCTGAACGAGAACGCAGCCGGCTGTTCGCCACGTGTCCTCGCCCGCCTCCGCGCGCTCTCGGCAGAAGATGTGTCGCGCTATCCCCGGCGCGAGGATGGCGAGCGGCTGGTCGCGAAGTTCTTGGGCATTCCTGCCGGGCAGGTATTGCTGACCAATGGAATGGACGACGCGTTGGCGCAGCTGTTTGGGGCTTACCTTTCTTCGGCGCTGGAGCAGGATACTGGCGACGAACTGCTTTTCGCCGACCCCACATTCGTCATGTATCCGATGTTGGGGCAGGCCTGCGGGGCAAAGGTCGTGCGGTTGCAGTCGGGTGAAAACTTGGCTCTGCCAGTCACCGATTTTCTGCAACGAATTTCTCCACGCACGCGCCTGGTCGCGATCGCCAATCCCAATAATCCAACCGGCCTGGTGGCGCCGCGCGCCGATTTATTACGCATTGTGGATGCGGCTCCCGACGCGGCCGTGCTCATCGACGAAGCCTATTTCGAATTTTGCGGCGAAACGCTGATCGGAGATTTGGCGCATCACCCGAATCTGTTCGTCGCGCGCACGTTTTCGAAAGCCTACGGACTTGCCGGACTTCGCCTCGGCGTGCTCACCGGAGCCGTCGAACAGATCGGATACATCCGTCGTTTCTGTCCTCCCTTCAACGTGAACTCGGCTGTGTTGGCAGGTCTGGAAGGGGCGCTGGCGGACCAGTCGTTCGTGCGCGATTCCGTGGCACAAGCCCGGAGCGGATGCCGGCAAATCGAGAACCTGTGTGCGGAATTGAATCTACGCTTCTGGCCAAGTTCCGCGAGTTTTGTTCTGGTCCGCGTGTCAAGGTCAATGAACGCGAAGCATGACGTCAGCCAGAGCGCCAGCGCGATTGCAGCGGCCTTCGTCGACGCAATGCACCGCCGGGGCATTGAGGTGCGCGACGCTTCACCCAATCCGGGCTGCGAAGGATGCGTCCGCATCACCGCCGGCACGAGCGAGCAAATGCCTCAGCTTTTGGAGGCAATGCGCGAGGCGAACGCCGAAGTTCTTCAATAGAGGATCAGGTCCAGTCGTACTCTTCATTTTCAATAATTTAATGATCGCTTCCGGGCCTGAGAGGTTCACCGGCCGGTAGCAATGGCGACTCTGCCTTTCGGCGTTAGAATAGGCTGCATGGACATTACTCTTACAGCCGTCTATGAAGAGGTTCCCGAGTCAGAAGGCGGTGGCTACGTAGCATATGCCGAGGAATTGCCAGGCGCCATCACGCAGGGGGAGACGTTGGATGAGGCTCGTGAAAATCTGCGTGACGCCATTGAACTCCTGATCGAAGCCAATCGCGAGTTGAGCGGAAAGCCGAGTCAGGGCCAAAAGATCCTTCGCGAAAAAATCCAGATTTCGGCCTGAAGCCGTGAAACGCGCCGGGAGCCTGGTCATAGAGTGCGTCAAGCTAACTGGTAAAAGGCGAAGTGCCAAATGCTCATCTTTCGCAAACCTCTCCCCAACATCGAGCATCCCGAAATGCCCGCCGACGTGGTCATCGTCGGCGGCGGCCCGGCTGGTATGGCCTGCGCCCTGCGCCTCTCGCAACTGATCGATGAGCACAACACGCAACATCCCGACGCGCCGCTTTCGAAGGAAAACATCTATGTGCTCGAAAAAGCGCGCGAGGCCGGCCAACATTGCCTATCCGGAGCCCTGCTCGATCCGCGCGCGATGAAGGAATTGCTGCCGGGGTTCGAAAAAGAGGCACCGCTCGACGCCCAGGTTCACAAGGAGGGCGTTTATTTCCTCACCCGCGAGGGTCATTACAAGCTGCCGATCACACCTCCAGCTCTGCGCGACCACGGCAACTATGTCATCTCAATCAACAGATTCGTTAAGTGGCTGGCGGGCAAGGTCGAAGAGGCGGGGATCACGATTTTTACCGGATTCGCCGGTTCCGAGCTCCTCTACGATGGCAATCGCGTCGCTGGTGTGCGCACCGACGATAAAGGTGTCGACAAGCAGAATCAGCCGAAGTCGAACTTCGAACCCGGCTATGACGTAAAAGCGAAGGTCGTGGTGCTCGCCGAGGGGCCGCGCGGATCGCTGACCAAACAACTGATCGAGAAGTTCGATCTCATGAAAGATCGCAATCCACAGACCTACGGCGTGGGCATAAAGGAGCTGTGGGAAGTCCCTGCCGGACGCATTCAGCCCGGCGAAGTCATCTATACCATGGGCTATCCGCTGACCACCAAGGAATACGGGGGCGCGTGGATTTATGGCTCCAAAGACAACGTCGTCTCGCTCGGCTTCGTAACCGGCCTCGACTATCAGGACCCGCGCCTCGATCCCCAGCACGTCCTGCAGACCTTCAAGCAGCATCCTTTTATTGCTAAGCTGCTGGCCGACGGCAAGATGATCCGCTACGGCGCGAAATCGCTGCCTTACGGCGGTTGGTGGTCACTGCCTCCGCTTGCCGGAGACGGCTGGATGGTCATCGGAGACTCCGCCGGCTTCCTCAATTCAGCCCGCCTGAAGGGCATTCACCTCGCCATCAAGAGCGGCATGCTCGCGGCGGAAACGGCTTTCGAAGCGCTGATCAAGGACGACTCGTCAGCTGCCGCGCTCGGCCAGTTTCAGCGCCGCGTCGAAAGCAGTTGGCTGAAGGACGAACTCTGGTCGGTTCGCAACTTCCATCAGGGATTCAAGAACGGCCTCGCCGCGGGCATCTTCAACACCGGCCTGCAGACAATTTTCAATGGCGGCCCAGCCGAGCGCCTCCCATCGCACCCGGGATACGAGAACTTGAAGCGGCTTTCTATTCTCCCTGCCGATGGAGGCAAAGAAGCAAACCTTCTCGGTCCGGTCAAAGGCGATGGCAAGCTGATCTTCGACAAGCTTACCGACCTCTACCACTCCGGCACAAAGCACGAGGAAGACCAGCCCGCACACTTAGTTATCGACGACACGAACATCTGCAACGAGCGCTGCGTGAAGGAATTCGGCAACCCGTGCCAGAACTTTTGTCCCGCAAACGTCTACGAAATGATGGAGGATCCCGCCGCGCCCAACGGCAAGCGCATCAGCCTCAATCCCTCCAATTGCGTTCACTGCAAGACCTGCGACATTCAGGACCCGTACCAGATCATCACCTGGGTTCCACCCGAGGGCGGCGGTGGCCCAAATTATGACGGGATGTAACTACGGCTGTTAAGGGGCAAAGTCCCTAAGGAACTCCCCAAGGGACCAAGACTAACGGTCATCCATCATGTACTGGTTCGCCTTTTCAAGCCGGTATATACTGCCTCCGTACTGCTTGTCGAAATCCTTGGTCATGGCTGTACGCGGAGCACATTCCATTTTTTATACCGCTCCGCGATAACAACGTCGGCACAGGGCGTCTTCTCATTTGACCCTGGAGACTGGCGCGGGGCGGGCGGAACGTCGGCCTTCCTCGAATGGAGGTATCTTCGTGGATGTCGTTCTTATACGCCTTTTTTTTGTTCTGATCGTTGGGGTCATCTGCTTCTTCATTCGCCCGTTTGACCTCCCGCCCAATCTGGACGCCGTAGCTGGCCTGGCCATCGGCTGCGCCATCGTCGTATTTGAGTGGCGCCTCCGGGTCATGAGCCTCAAGCGCCTGATCGGCGCCGCCATCGGCAGCGTGCTGGGTATTTTCGGCGCCTATCTTTTCGCCATTGTCATCCGCAACAGCGTCCCCGCCGGACGCATGCAAAGCTTTCTCCAGATCATGGTCATGTTGGTCATGGCCTATGTGGGCTTGGCAGTGGGAGCGAACAAGGGTGACCTGCTCAATCTGGCGGCGCTGGGCGGAATTTTCGGCGGTGAGAAGCAGGGCAAGAAGAGTTACAAAATTCTGGATACCAGCGTCATCATCGACGGCCGTATCGCCGACATTGCCGAGACCGGATTCCTCGACGGCATCATAGTGATTCCCCAGTTCGTGCTCCGCGAATTGCAACTCGTCGCAGATTCGGCCGATTCGCTCAAGCGCAATCGCGGCCGGCGCGGCCTCGACATCCTGCAGCGCCTGCAGAAAACCGCTTCGCTCCAGATTCAGATCGTGGAAGATGACTTCCCCAGCGTGCGCGAAGTCGATATGAAGCTGATCGAACTGGCCAAGCTGTATGAAGGCAAGATCATCACCAACGATTTCAATCTGAATAAAGTCGCGCAACTGCAGGGCGTGGCCGTGCTCAACATCAACGAGCTTGCTAATTCGCTCAAGCCCATTGTGCTGCCCGGCGAAATCATGCGTGTGTTTATCCTCAAGGAAGGCAAGGAATACAACCAGGGCGTTGCTTATCTGGATGACGGCACCATGGTCGTGGTCGACAATGCGCGCAAAATGATTGGCAAGACGATCGACATCTCCGTGACCTCGGTTCTGCAAACGACCGCCGGCAAGATGATCTTCGGTAAGTGGGATGAGCGCACTGGAAGCCGTCATGAGTCGAAGAGCATAACGGCACCTCCGATCACGGTGACGCCCGCAACCGGAACGGTCGGACTGCCCACCGACGCGCCGAAAAAGACCTCTCCGCTGTCCATCGACCGGGCAGCCGACTGATATCGGCTGCCTGCGCGATTCGCCGCTTGCGAAGGCGCTGGCTCTTGTGAAAGTCCAGATTCAGCCAAGGACACTCGGTGTACCCTGTGTCCTCTGTGGTTATGGTTTTTGTCGCGCGCTAATTTGACCGTCGTCAATTCTGTGAGCGCTTTTTCCACGTGGCTCACGTCTGTACTATACTGATCGCCCCGATGAAGGTATTTGTGATCATTCCGGCTGCCGGGCTGGGCACGCGCATGGCTCCGCCGTCGGCGGCGAAGGCCAAAAAGAAAGCGGCCCCTACCAAACAGTTCAAGGAACTCGGCGGAGTGCCCATTCTGGTGCACACGCTGCGGGTCTTTGCCAACACGCCCGCCGTTTATGAAATCGTGGTTGCTCTGCGCAAGAACGAGATTGCCGGTTTCCGCAACCAGCTGGAAAAACAGTTTCCCGAGATCCTGAACAAGCGGCTGCAGATAGTAGAAGGTGGCGAACATCGCCAGAACTCGGTGGCCAACGCCATGGCCAACCTCGCCGCCGATCCCGAGGATCTTGTGCTGGTGCACGATGCCGTGCGTCCGTTCGTCACGCCCGAAATCATCCTCCATGTGATTGAGGCCGTCGAAAAACACCACGCCGCCATCGCCGGCTGGCCCGCGGTTGATACCGTGAAGCAGGTGGAGCGAACCGCCGAAGGCGCAGTCATTAAGGCGACGATCCCTCGCGCGAGCATAGTGATGGCGCAAACGCCACAAGGCTTTCGCTACGACATCCTGAAGAAGGCTTTCGATGACGCCGCCGCCGACGGGTTTCTCGGCACCGACGAGGCGTCGCTGATCGAACGCGCAGGCTTGCCGGTCGTGGTCGTGATGGGCTCGGCGAAGAATATCAAGATCACCACCCCCGCGGACATGGAGCTGGCCGAGTTTTACTTGAAAAGCAACGAGGCCATCCATTGAGTCCTCAATTCCGCATCGGCTACGGCTACGACTCGCACGAGTTCAAGCCCGGCATTCCGCTCGTCATCGGAGGCATCCGACTTCCGCACGACCAAGGCCTCGGCGGCCACTCCGACGGAGATGTCCTTCTGCATGCCATCACCGACGCGCTCCTCGGCGCAATTGCCGCACCCGACATAGGATCGCTCTTTCCTCCCTCCGATCCCCAGTGGAAGGGCGCAGATTCGGCGGTATTTCTTCGCGAAGCTTTGAAGCGGGTTGCCGCCGCTGGCTATGAAATCGCCAATCTGGATTCGACCCTGATCCTCGCCGCGCCCAAAATCGGTCCGCATGCTGCGGCAATTCGCAAACAGGTGTCCCAGTTATGCGGAATTCCAGGCGATTGCATAGGCATCAAGGCAAAAACGCCCGAAGGCATGGGGACAGACAATGCAGCGATCGCGCATGCGACGGTTTTGTTGAGTCGCATCTGAGGACTTGGGGAAGACCGCAACAAAGCAAATTGTCATCCTGAGCAAAGCGAAGGACCTGCTGTCTGCCGCGCTCAAAACCAAAGCGGGTCTGTTCAGAACGACAATTTATGCAGTGGGTTGCTCCGTCCCCGGGGTCAGTTCCGCATGCTTCTCCCGCGCCGCCTCAATAAACGCGCGGAAGATCCGATGCGCCGACTCCGCCACCTCCGGCCCATCGTTCACCGAGCGCTCCGGATGCCATTGCACAGCCAGCACAAAATGATCAGGCGCGGTTCCTTCCAGTGCCTCAACCACTCCATCGGCGGATGAGCGCGCCACGACGCGCAGACCCTCCCCGGCAACCTCCGCCGCTTGGTGATGCGAGGAATTCACCGCAATTGGCTTTTGCGCAGTCCCAATAATCTTCGCCAGCCGCGACCCGCGATCGACTTCCGCCGTGTGCGCATTCGGCACCGCCCGCCCCGCGCTGTGATTGATTGCAGACTCGATATGCTGCACCAGCGACCCCGAGCAAAATACATTCAGCGACTGCAGTCCATAGCAGATGCCGAGCACGGGCTTGCGCGTCCGGTAAGCGTCCTCGAGCAGCAAGCAATCGACGGCGTCGCGCTTCGCATCGGTCTCGGCGGTTTTTTCGTGGCGCCGCGCATGATATTTTTGCGGGTCGACATCGGCCCGGCTGCCCGGCAGGAGCACGGCATCACAGCGTTCGATCTGCTTTCGCACTTCGGCGGCAGATTGATCGAGTTCAATGCGGACCGGCTCTCCACCAGCTTGGCGCACCGCATTTTCATACTGCGTCACGGAGCGCTCGGCATAGTCGCGGTCGACCGAATGCGGCATGGGGATCGCGATGCGCGGCCCTATGGTCAGGTCATCGGGTGATCGGGTCATGGGTCATCGTCCGCTCGATGCCGGCCAGCACCTTGCCTTGCCGGTAATCTCGGATTTCCACCACCAGTGTGACAATCAGCACAATCGCTCCCACCGAAACGGCAATGGGAAATGCGATGCGCTTGTAGGCGAACATGAGGTTGGGCGGAACGTGTTCGACCAGCGAATAGACCATCGTCCCCAGAATGCTCAGCAACAACGCGACCGCGAAGCAGAGCAGGGTCAACAGAAACGTAAAGCCAAACACGCGTGCCGGGATGCCAATCCAGCGCGGACGGAGTGATTGCGGTTTCGGCATACTCCTAAATTACACCACCGTTTAGCAGGCTGCGGAAAAACCTCGGCTTTGACATTCCTTTGATAAGGGTGCGGCTTTAAGCCGCACCGTAAGTCTTGCAAAATCAGAGGCGGCTTTCAGCCGCTGAGGGAAATTTGCCCCGCAAATGACTTTTTTTCGCAGCCTGTTAGCTCTTAGCTCGCTACGATACCCAAAAATCGGGAGTGAGATCGGGGTTTTCCGCACCCTCCAAGGCGATCTTCTCCGTATACGCTACAATACAAGCCATGTCGCAAGCTGCTTCGGCGATCACCCGCAGCCCCGCGGAGATCGTACAACTTAGTCCTGTCTCGCAGTCGGCCAATGGCATTTGTTATGCGCGCGCCGGCGAGGTCACGATTGCCGAGAACGATCTCGATCGCATGATCGCCGCCGTACCGGGAACGATCGCCGCCTCCCTCACTCGCAAGGCTTACTACTTCGTGCCCTTGACCATCAATCAGGGCGACGAAACTCTGATTGCCGACCGCTACGATGTCGTGCTCAGCGACAACGCCGTTTGCCATCGCAACCTGAATATCGGCGATGCCCAGTGCGTGTTCATCTCCACCCGCCTGATGGACGACAAGTTCTCAATCGCCTTCGAGTTCTATATCAATGTCGGCCACGCGCTGGTGGAGCGCGCGGGTGTTTCGGCGGTGTTCGCCGAGTTGGCCTGGCAGCAGGTCGAGGTCGGTGTTCGCGGCGAAACCTCTCTCGACGCATGGGAGGCGCGCAAGCTGGCTACCGCGCACGGGCCCGACGCCGAGAAATACAAGAACGAATACCTGGCCGCCAGTTTTGCGGATGCGATTTCGATTTATCTCCTCTCGCTCTATCTCGACGTCGATTACCACGACTTGCGGGAGCGCGACTATCCCCTGCTCGCGCCCACGCCAATGGCGGAGCGGCTGCGCAAGATCGCCGAAATTTTCCCGCCCAATCCCGGCTTTGAATTCAACATCTACTACCGGCGTCGCGGCTAACATTGTCGCGAAGCCGCCAGAAGTATCACCTGCTTCCCTCGATCCTTCACTTGCTTGAAAGCACGAACTGATTGCCGTCCGCATCCTTAAAGATCGAACTCGTGCCCCAGGCCTCTTTCTTCGGCCCGGCCGCAAACTCCACTCCCTTCGACTTAAGGATCTTGGCGGTGGCAAACACGTCATCGGTCCAGAACGTGACCGGCTGAAATCCGCCGATGCGATTTTCGTGGCCCTCCGGCGTGAACAGCACAACCTGCGATTCCGCGCCCGGAATGCCGAGTTCGATCCAGCGCTGCTTTCCAAAGGGTTGATCCGTCATGACGCGGAAGCCAAGCTTTTCTGTATAAAAGCGCAAGGCCTGATCCTGATCGCGAACCGGAATACAGGCGAACTTGATTCCTCGAATCATTCTTGTTTCTCCTCGTACGCAAAAGTGGCAGTCACAAAACTGCCTGCAAGACTTTTCGAGAATAGAGAAGCGCGCGCGGCGGCGCAATCAGCTATTCTGTGCTATATTATCTGTCGGTATAGCCTATCGGTATGGCAACTGTATAGCACAACGATGATTGAAGTCGACGACTACGTCATTGATGTCCTCATGCGCGACTTGGTCGGCCACGACCGGAAGCTCGTCAGTTTCCTGGTTTACGTGTGGGTGGCCGCGGAGCAACGCCGGAGCAAAGGGGTGGTGCAGGCGAGCTATCAGCACATCGCCGAGTGCATCGGAGTTTCAAAAAGCTCGACGCAGGCCGCAGTCGGCTGGCTGATCAGGAGAAAGCTGCTGGCCTGCACGAAAGAAAATGTCACGGCTACTCCGTGCTACCGTGCCCTCACCCCATGGCGCGAGCACGAAGCCCGCGCTCGCCGCCGCGCATAGGTGTTTCGGGAGGAACGTGGCCGGAGCAATTCGGTACCCTTCGCCTGCAAGCAGGGTCCATTTCACCCAGATTTGTTTCGCGGCTGCTTCCAATGACTTTTAACGGCCTATTGCTGATGCGTCCGGACGCTCATACACCTTCGAGAATCCCGGACACCTCCTGCAGCGCCCGATTTGAGTAGGCAGAGGTGTTGCGCCGAAGTTCATTGAAGTTCGAAGGTTCAATCAGCCGCTGAACCGCAGGCGCAATTTCCCGGAACGCGCTCACAACAATTCCAAAGCCCTTTTCGGCAACCCATTTCGCGTTATAACGCTCCTGGGGAAGCGTTTTGGAATTGCACTCCACTATCACCGGCAGGTGGAATTGCAGAGCTTCGCTGATCGAGCCCGGCCCGGGTTTGCCGATGAAGAAGTCCGCCAATGCCATGTAATACTCGACGTTCTCCGTGAAACCCAGAACCAGCTTGGGTTTTCGCGTTTTGAGCGCGTTGATTTCCGACGCGAGTTTTTCGTTATGCCCGCAAATCAGTATGAGCTGTACGTCAGCCCCGCTTTCGTCGAGACGCTTGACAATATCGACCATCGCGCGCGACCCGTGGCCTCCGAACAAAACAATTCCTGTCCGGCAATCGGGCTCCAGTCCAAGTCGCTTTCGTTCGGAGACGCGATCCTCACCGGTCAAGGCCAGCGAGTTTTCATCGTAAAACCTGGGCTTCAACACCATTCCCGAAGTCTGGAAGACGTGGTCGGGAGGATGGCCCATCGCCAGCGCTTGCTGCTCCGCCCATTCGGTGCCGGCAATAATAAATTCAGACTCGCGCTCAATCCAGAAGTGTGGAGGATAATCTGCCAGATCGGTTATGAGCGTGACGAACGGCGGCTTGTCTTCTCTCGTTTTGCCCAAACTCCCTGCCAGTTCGCGATTGAAGTGCGGGATGACGGACAGCACAAGGTCCGTGGGATGCTCCGCCCAGTACGCTTCGAGGGCCCTCACGACCGGCGAGTGGTACAACCAGATCGTTCCCTGAAGGATCCGCAAAAGTTGCGGCGTGAATCTCGTCCAGCCCCGGCGCAGAATCTGGTTGTAGGTGTCCTGAATCCGTAGGCCAGTGAAACGGCGCAGCAGATCGAGGGGGTCGAGCAATTCCTGAATATCGAGAAGGCTCACTTCCCATGGATGCTCTTGCTGAGTAAGCGTGCTGCGTAGCGCCTCGGCGGCATTGCGATGTCCGCCGCCCGCATGGTGGAAGACGATGGTCAGTCTTCGCAAGCCGGAGTGTCGGTCGAGGTTTGAGTCAGTAACCAACGCGTTGGTACTGGCCATCTTTCATGCGTCCTGGGATTGTCTCTGGATTTGATTCTGCGTCATCAAAAAATCCCGTCTCGTCGGCGAACACAGAATACCCGGAATCCGCCGGGCGCGCTTCTTCTCTGGACTGATCTTGGCTGAGATGATCTTCGCGGGAATGATCTTCTCGGGAGTCATCTTCTCGGGAATGATCGTGTGCGACCTGATCGTCTGGGAAATGAGCGTCGTGATCCGGCGACTCCGGCCGCGCAATATACTCGTGGATCTGCACCCCGTTTTCCCCGACGGTGATATAGGTCGGGCGCTCGTCGATCCAAGCCCCGCAGTTGAAATAGTCGGCTCCCTCATCATGTTTATGGAGCGCAGCATGAGTGTGTCCGCAAAAAATGCGTTCGGCCTGATGGTGCTTCGCGTGCGCCAGAGCGCCGTCCGCAACTTTTTCAGACAGGCGTTGCCAGCGCGTACCCAGGCGGTCGAGAAAACGCGTGAGCGTTTTATTCTTCGAATCCCATTTTTGGAGTTGCAGATAAAGCAGCGTGCCGAACCAGTAATTGAAGCGCACATTCTTGACGACGAAGCTGTCGAACTGGTGCCCGTGCACGGCGATGTGGTGCAAGCCCAGGTAATTCCATTGATACTCCTGGTACACGCGCACGCCGACCAGATGCGACATGATTTCGGTGAGGCCGTGATCGTGATTGCCTTCCACCCACACGACTTCGACTTCACGCTTCGGGTTCGAGAGCTTGCGGATGTAACCGAGAAATTTCCAGTGTTCTTTCTTCAGCCGCCCGAAATTCAGGTCGGCAAAAATGTCGCCCAGCAGAATGAGCCGGCGGTAACTGGTCTCCTGCAGAACGTGCAGAGCCTCGCGCGCGCGGCTCATATCCGCACCGAGATGCAGGTCCGACAGAATCAGCGTGTCGTAGACCGGGCACGACATGCTGTTATTCTTCCTGAGAATTGTTACGAGGTGATGAATTGGGTACTAACAATGTGGCGAGGGTAACCGGTCAGTAATCGTGGCGGATCGCTCGGATCATCGATGTGATGGCCGGCACTGGCCCGTCTGGCACGACTTTTCGCGGATGTATCACAGACGGACCTGGGCAGATCTCAGCTGACTTCAGTGCGATGGCGGTACATATTCTTTGGGAGGCGCCGCCCCTTCACCAAAGAAAAACTGCTCCATCTGCTTCACGATGACTTCCTGATCCTGCTTGCGAGCGGGGTTCAGGCGGTACTCGTTGAGCAGCATCTTGCAGTGTTCGGTCCACTGCGCCCAAGCCTGCTGCGAAACATGTTCGTAGATTTTGTTGCCGAGTTCGCTGTCGAAGGGTGGCTCGGGAAGACCGGGTAATTGCTGCTGTAATTTGGCGCAAAAGACGGTGTGTTCTGACATAGGTTTTTCTATTGAAATTATCGCACAGGCCCAGCCCGTTGACTCGCAATCGAGCCTCACCCTACCCCGAGCGCGAGTGCAAAATAGATCGTGAACGCGAGATGAGAGAAGGCACGTGGTCCGCCAAAATCGGCGAAGTGATGAAATTTATGTTGACAAATTACAGACCCATGGCAATATCTTGTATCAGGACAGCTACTCATACCACAACTTGGGTAGCACGGGCATCAAGGTGCCCTGTCGAACCTTGGGAGAACAAAAATCGTTCAAACGGAGGAATCACTTCATGGCAACCAAGAAGAAAGCCGCCAAGAAAAAGAAACACTAAGCGGACAATGCTCGTCCAGAAATTCCCCAAAGCCTCTCGAGAGAAGCACCTCTCGAGAGGCTTTTCCGTCTGCAGTCCTGCTCTCTGGTAACTGAGAGGACGCATTCCCGGGCAGCTCGCGAGACCCAATTGATACGATCAAAGGAGCGTTGCAAACTACCAGCATATCTTCGTTGAATTTTCACGAAGGTCGACCTTCATCGACCTCCCACCGCCATCTCGCGCTCTGGCTATTCGCGACCTTCCAGTTTTTCTACCTGCTGACTTCGACCGGACGCGTGCGCACGCCCGATGAATACAACACCCTCTACACCACCGAAAGCCTCGTGCTGCACGGGACAACGGCGGTCCCGCAGGCGGTCGCGCTGCATAATTTCTATGGTCGATATGATGTCCACGGGTTGCCCCGCGCGGCGTATCCTCCGGGACAAGCTTTGCTATGCGTGCCCTGGTATGCCGTGGGGCAGTACTTGCTCGCGCGGTTGCCCGGAGTGCCCGCCGAAGACACTGACCTCATCGTAGCCTTCGCCTCCTGCCTGAGCAGCGCGACCTTCGCAGCGCTCACGGTGACGTTCTTCTTTCTGCTGCTCACAGGGATCGGTATCCCGTTGCGCACGTCGTTGATGGCGACCGCCATGGTCGGCCTCGCAACGCCAATTCTTGCTTATTCAGCGTGGCTGTTCTCAGAGCCATTGTCGGCAGCGATCTTTACAGGCGTGGCGTGGCTGGTTTCTTGTTCGCAAAATCGCGAGCAGCACGAAGGCGGGGAGCACGAAGCCCGCGCCGGCCGCAAACCGATCCGGCTGCCAATCGCCGCCATCGCGGGTCTGATCCTGGGACTCGCCACCGTGGTGCGTCCCACGAATGTTCTCGCGATTGGCATATTTGCGTTGGCTATTCTCGCGCGTGATGGAAAGGACGCGCTGCGCCCGGCGTTTGTGTCGTGCGTAACGGCGGCCATCGGCGTGGCTGTTTTGCTGGCCCACAATACTCTGCTGTTTGGGAGCCCATTTGCATTTGGCTATCCCGCCGCCGCTGAGGGTGCGAAGCAGCTCAATCGTTTCGATACGCCAATGCTGACCGGCCTCTACGGATTTCTATTGTCTCCCGGAAAGTCGGTATTGATTTTCGCGCCGCCGGTGATTCTGGCGCTCACCGGACTTGCCGGACTCTGGCGTCGCGACCGCGGTCTCGCAGCGCTGGCCATATTGTTCCCTCTGGTCGATCTGTTTTTCTTCGCGAAATACTCGCAGTGGGAGGGTGGATATTGCGTGGGACCAAGATATCTGGTTCCGGCAGTCGTATTGCTCTGCCTGGGATTGGGACCGGTTTTGGCAGATGCCGAGGCGCGATCCCGATCCGGCATAAAAGCCATCGCCGTCGTGCTCCTGGTGCTGGGTGTGCTCGTGCAAGGTGTTTCGCTGGCAACCAGCTTCATGGAGGACCAGGCGCCGCGCGGACACTACTACGACGCCCATTGGACATACCGCCTCGGCTACTCGCTGAGCGGACCGATTCATCTATTTTGGAAGTATCTGACCAGTTCGCAGCCGGCAAAGCTGGGCCTCGGCTGGGATCGATGGTTCGTGTTCCTTTGTAAGGGCGGAATCTCCCGCGGCACGCTCCTGGCTCTCGGTGCGATCATGGTGGCCGGGCTGGCGTTCAGCCTGCTGGGTTTGGCAAGGAACATTGTTGCAGGCGTTGCTCCAAACGGCGAACGGCCGGAAATTGGCGCTGGCTCCCGCTAGACAAAACCCATGCACGAAGGGTACACATTAGGGCAACTCGGTACTTTCGGGGATTGTCCGGGAACCCGTCTCATGCTAAAAGGCATATAAAGGGTGACCGAAACTGGCTCCATGACGATGCGAAAGAAAGCGTTGAAGAAATCCGCGCGCAACGCTGAAATCATTATTCCGGACAAGCTCTACTTCCGCATCGGCGAAGTCGCGCAATTGTGCCGTCTGCCGGCCTACGTGCTCCGCTTTTGGGAAACGGAATTTCCACAGCTCAAGCCCGTAAAAGGCAGCACCGGCCAGCGCATGTATCGCAAGCGTGACGTGGAGTCCGTGGTGCGGATCAAGAAGCTACTCTACGAAGATGGATTCACAATTCCGGGCGCGCGCGCGCAGTTGCGCGAGGAAATGAAGTCGGAGCGCAGCCAGTCGGCTCTCCCATTCCCAGCGAATCCTTCCACCAATGTCGCCTATCTGCGCCACGAACTGCAGCAGATCCTCCACATCCTTTCCGCCCGCTCCTAGCGAACGTCGTAGGAAACTCAGATTGAGTGTTTCGGGCTCAGCCCTGTCTCTTCCTGAGCGTAGTGGCGGGTACGCGAAGCGTAGCAGCCACGGAGTCGAAGGATCCCTACTCCTGCCGGTGGCCACGGCGCGCCTGGGCAAGCGGACAAGAAATGCGCGCCAAACTGAGGCATCTTGGCGTTCACAAACGCCAGAAAAACGCGGACCGTTGCGGTCCGCGCGCTTTCATCCCGACTTTCGTTTATGCCGATCTCCTGCCCGGCTGATCGCCCGCTTCCACCAGCGGCTCATTTACGAGGTGCTCGCTCACGAACCAGGCCTGCAATTCGTTCCTGCGCAGCACATCGCTCACCACCAGATCGTTGGTGCCGGCATCGCCGATCTGGTTGGCGCGCTCGGCCAGTTCGCGTACGTGTTCAATGATGACCTGGTGCGCATCGAGCAAACGCGACAGCTGCACCGGAACCTCTTCGCGTCCCTTGGGAGGCCGCTCGATCCGCGTCGTCTCGGCCACATCCGCAGCCATCGCGATGCTGATTCCGCCGAGCAGCTGAATGCGCTCCGCGATCGTGTCCACCAACTCACTCTGTTCTTCATAGTGCTTGTCGAAAAGCAGATGGAGCTGGTAGAAGGTGGGCCCGGAGACCTGCCAATGAGATTTCTTGTACAGGTCGCGCAGGGTCATGGTGTCAGCCAGCAGGAGGTTAAGTTGCTCAGTCATCTCCAGTCGGATGGGTTCGTCGAGTTGCAGCGGCTGCATGTTGGTCACCGTGCCGAATGCCTGAATTTCGCGGGCGGATTGATGGAAACGCGGTTGAGCGGAAACTTTGCCGGAATTGGGGGAGATCGGTTTCTTGGCCATGAAGTTCTCCTGATAGTTCGAGATTGGTATTGCGAGCCTGGGACAAACCAGCCCGGCCAGAATTGTCAGGCTTATCCTGTGAGGATTCACTGGCCCAGAGGTCTGGTCGCCGATATCGACTGTTTGGATGCGAATAATCGCAAAGAGATTCCGCAGCTCCGAAAAAAGAAACGCGTCTTCGGGGAACGGCGGGACGGTCGCCGGGGAACCGCCCCACTCAGTCGGCCGCGCTCCGCCGGATGCTGAACATCTCGGTAAGGTATTCGACCCGCGGAGTGCTCTTGACGCCCGCACTCGCCATTCTGGTCTTCAACTCGTCGGAGCCGATAAAGGCGTGAGCTTTATCGAAGCTCTCCCATTCGAACATCAGGGTCAGTTCGTTGGGATTCTGCACGCCGCGGAAAATGCGGCAGTTGCGCTCGCCGTGCTTGGTCCGCCAGTCAAGGGAGGAGTCGAACACCGTTTTCCAGGCTGAATAGTCGGCGACTTCGTGATGGACGAGAAGATAGATCATGTGGGCAGACACTCCTTTCGCAACCCAAAACGTTGCTCCAAACTTCAAAGAAATGCAAGGGCTCGGGTCACGAAGGCGCGATGCCGGTTCATAAGGCAGTCTATCCAGCACATAACCCACTAGACAATGTACCACTTCTGGTACATGCTGGACTCGTGGGCGAGACGAACAAAGCCCGGAGATGCCGGTCCGGTTTTACCGCACGGAAGCGGGCGGGTCCCCGGTGCTGGGCTGGCTGCGCGGCCTCGAAAAGGACGACCGCCGCGCGATCGGGCTTGACCTCATGCGCGTGCAGTTCGGCTGGCCGATTGGGAGGCCGCTGGTGGCAAGCCTTAACGATGGTCTTTGGGAAGTGCGATCGGGGAAGTGCGATCGTCGCTTCCGAGCCGGAGGATAGCCCGGCTCATCCTATGCTTTCACGATGAGATGCTCGTCGTGCTGCACGGGTTTATCAAGAAAACGCAGAAAACGCCTGGGGATGACCTGGCCCTGGCGAAGCGGAGAATGAAGGAGGTTACGAAATGAAGAAGCGCAACAAGCATATCGGCTCGTCACTGGAGGACTTCCTGAAGGAGGAAGGCGTTCTCGAAGAGACCCGTGCGCTCGTGCTGAAAGAGACGCTGGCCTGGCAAGTTCAGCAAGCGATGAAGAAGCAGAAAATCAGCAAGGTAGAGATGGCGCGGCGCATGCACACAAGCCGCGCGGCGCTTGATCGTCTTCTCGATCCTGGCAATGCCTCGGTAACGCTGCAAACCCTAACCCGCGCGGCACACGCTATCGGTCGTGATTTGCGCGTCGAGCTGGTGTAAGGACAGGGGAGACGCGGGGACAAACAAGACGTACCCATTTTTTCCACTGCCGGCTTTCAAATACCCACGATGGCCTTCGCGGCTTCGAGATCTGCGACCCGGACGGCTACGTCTTGTTCTTCGGCGACCACGGTAGACGGCGGTGCAGCGATGCGGGGACAGTCACTGAGTGTACACGCGGAATATACCATCTATACTTGACCAGCATACCACGATGTGGTATATACCACCCAGTGGTATATATCGAGTCCAGCATTTTCACGAGGCGACTGCACGGGAGGGCTGGAGCGGCAGCTCTGGATGTGCTCAACCTTATTCAGGCCGATCTTCTCGACAATCCGGTCCGTGGCGACCTCGTGCAAGGGCTCGGAGGGATTCGCAAAGCAAGATGCTCGAATCCCGTTTGAGGTAAAGGGAAGCGGGGCGGATATCGTTTCCTCTACCTCTATTTGGAAAGCCGACATCATATCCACCTCTTGTACCTGCTCGACAAGGATGAGCAGGAAGAGTTGACGAATGAAGAACGAAAAGCCTTGCGTGTACTCGTAAGCCAAGTCCGGGGATCGAGGTAAAGGACATCATTATGAAACAGGCCAAGAACAAAAACAAAAACAAGAAGAAGATAAGGATTTTCAGCGAATTGCGACAGTCGCTGCAGGAAGCGGTGCGTTTCGAGCAGGGCGATGGTGCGGGGTTGCGAGTGACGGAACTGCCGCCTCCACCCAAGCCGCTGACCCCTCATCAGATCCGGGCCATCCGCAAGTCCTTCAATGTCAGTCAGGTGGTGTTCGCAAGGATCATCAATGTCAGTCCCAATGCAGTCGAAAGTTGGGAACAAGGGGTCCGCCACCCGCGAGAAGCAACTCTGAAGCTGCTGACTATCGCCAACAAGCATCCCGAAGTACTCTTGGCAGCGGAATAGCCGACCGTCAACGGCCTCGCCGTCGCCAAAGGCCTTAAGAATCTCCACGATTGTCTTCGCGGGTTCGAGATTTCGGACCCTGACGGCTACGTCTTGTTCTTCGGTCGACCAAGGTAGACGGCGGGCGGAGCCAGGCAGGGGCAATGAGTGTAATCGCTGATAGCTACATGAAGTGAACCGCCGGAACTTACGTCCCTCTCAACCCGGCTCAGGCGACTTCGGCCGAGGTTTCGGCGATAAAATGGGGATATCGTGAGCACGCAGAAGGGCAGACGCGACCACTATCTTCCCCAAGGATACCTCCGGGGATTTATCGATCCAGCTCGCGGGAAAGAGCCTCAACCTCTCTGGAAGCTGGACATCGCCTCCAAGAAGTGGGCTGAGCGGAGCACGAAGCAGGTCGGCCATATCAAAGGCTTTTACGACTATGCCGGAGAAGAAGCGGAACTGGAGTGCTTACCTGCGCCGGACGAACTTTTTTGGAACTTGAAAACGAGTTCCCCTTTGTTCGGGAAAAGCTTCTCTTGTTGAGAAAAAAGGCATTCCATAACTGGACGACGCATTTGCCCTTCTTGTTGCGATACATGAACATGCTACGCGCTCGGTCGCCGCTGTACTTCGCTCAAAAGGAAGCTGAAGGAAAGGCCATGCCGACTTGGACGGTTGCAAAGGTCGATGGCAACAAGATCACGCTCACGTCAATGGAGCCGAGCCTACCTCCCGCCGCGTTTATCAAGAATCGGACCATCTCCCGCATGCGTGAGGAGACTCAGAAAAGCGGAGCTTCGTTGTGGGATCTAAATTGGGCACTCCGATACACCGAATCTGTTTCTGAACCGTTCGTCACGAGCGAAGGTCCGTTTCTAGCTGAGATGATGCCAGGCGTGTCGGAAGCTGACGCATTGCAGCACCCGGATACACTGCTTTATTTCCCAGTGTGCTGGCAGGTTTGTTTGTTCGGGAGCCGCCGACGCTTTGATCTTGGCACAGACAAACTCGGGCCACATGACATGAGGGTTGCTCGCAGGAAGTACAGGTTATTCGCGCAGGATTTTCTGATCTCCCCCATCAAGCTGGATGACATCACCGATTTTTGTGGAACCCAAGTTCCTGCGAACACCTTCGCTGCCCCGGCAACAGGGTCACATCCCAAATGATTGCTGTTGAAACATCGCGATTAGCACTCACTGACAGTTTGGGTTTCTACTTCCTGTCCCCGAATCCCCGCCCGACCCGGAACACATGCCCATCCGGATGGCGAAGATGCATCTCGCGGACGTGCCACGGCATATCGGTGGGCGGAAATGTGACCTCCAGCCCGGCGGCGACGCAATGCTTGTGCATCTCGTCCACGTCGTCCACCCAGACCGACATCCAGACGCCCTTGTCGCCCTCTTCGTCTCCGTCCTGCTGAAAAGTGGTGGTGTTCGCGCCGCGGCCGCGGCCTCCCTGCGCCCCCTGACAAAGAAAGATGCAAGCTTCCTTACCCGATCCCACCGCGCCAAACGTCGGAGGTGTTCCCCAGTCCCACAATTTCTTCCATCCCCACTTCTCAAACCATGCGACCGTGCTGCCGATGTCGGACACGTTCAATATCGGAGTCAAACCTTTGGCTTCCATAATCGAAGCAGGATAACATCAGGCGGACCGACGGATTTGGCCTACCGTTGCAGAATCGCCGTAGCTCTCAGTGACCTTGAGCCCGGTTCAAAAGTTGAGGCGCTATGCGGGCGTGAGCGAAGCGGGAGCCCGCAGCCGAAATCCCGAACGCAGTGAGGGATCCATGCGCTTTGGTTGCGATTTGAAATGG
>JBAQJU010000279.1:0-51272 GCA_049300475.1 Terriglobales bacterium
GAAGAGGTGGACGAGTACTGGAACAAGCTTTTGGAGGGAGGAAAACCAAGTCAGTGCGGCTGGCTGGAAGACAAATTTGGCGTGTCGTGGCAGATCATTCCCGACGCTCTCCTTAAAATGCTGGGCGACAAAGAGAATCCCGCGAAGTCGAAGAGGGCCATGCAGGCAATGCTGCAAATGACCAAGATTGACATTGCGGCCTTGAAGCGAGCGTATGACCAGGGCTGAGCGAGCTTAGGCAACGTCACACAAGACCGACGGTCAGAACCTAAGGCAGCAAGCCAAATACGCCCACGCCGGTTTGGGTTCCTACGTAGACTTTGCCGTTCGCGATCATGGGCGTGATGAACTTGTTCCCGTTTCCGAATTGGTCGCGTCCGCCGGAGGCCTGGTTCGAGTTATATAACTCGACCGCCAGGTTGCTGGCATTGTAAGCGTGCAACACGGCGGGAGAGGTGTTTGCGGTCGCCCACAGGATCAAATCGGCCTTCGAACTGCCGGAAATGCTGGGCGTAGCTCCCGGAAATCCGAACGAGGTGCTGGTCTCGGATTGCGGAGTTGAATTCAGTTGCGCGCTGGAGTTGAAGGCGAAGGCTCTAATGTGGTCGCCGACCGCTCCGTAGTAAATTCTGTCGTTGGTATAGGCGGGCGCGGAAAACACAGAACCGCCGAGCGCACCTGTCAACTCCTGATAAATCTGATTATTGTTATTGGGATCGAACTTGCCCATGTTAGTGCGGTCGGCGAGATAGATGTTCGCGTCTTTGCCCGCTCCAACGACCAGTTCATGAGTCGCACCGCTGGAGTCTTTGATGTTAGGAATTACCATGGCGCCGCCCGAGCCGAGATCCTCGTCCTTGTCAGACTCGGCAACGGTATTATCCATATTGAAGTAATCGGCGACGGAAAGTAGTCCCTTCTTCGTCGAAAGCTTCATGATGGCATTGCCATAATCGCCATTGACGGGAAAGCCGTTCTGGTCGAGCGTGGTATCGAAGGTGCCGTTGGCATCGAGGAAATAGACGTTTCCGGAGGCATCGGCAGCCAGCCCCGCGCCCGCCGCCCAGATTGCGCCCTCATTGCCGTTCGGAGTCACATTCAAAACCGACTTTTGCGCCAGTGTGGTCTCGTTGTAGCTGATGACCCAGCCGGTATAAGGGCGGTCGTCACAGTGCGAGGCCCACGACGTGTACACAATGTGATTCAACAGCAATAGCGCGGCGCGTTCCTTGTATTGTGCGGGATCGAAGATCACGTATCCGCCCTGGCTGTTGTCGCCGGTGCCGGGATATTTGGCGGCGATCTCAGCCGGGCCTCCAAATTGTTCGGCGCCGGTAGTGATGTCGAGAGCGTGCAGGCGCTGATGATAATTGCCGCTAGCATCCTTCGTCATGGCCACGAGATAGATAGTGCCGTGAGGGCCGGCCGATAGATCAATCACGGGAGTCGAAGTGACACCGATCTCTGGAGTGACCTGTCCGCAGCCGCGATTATCCGACGTGGTCTCGCCCGCTCCCAGAGTAGTCACCTGCCAAAGCGTCGCGCCGCTGTCGGCATCGAAACCGTAGACAGTGCCGTGTTCACTGGCAACGAACACTACGTTGTGGGGACTTCCCTTCACGGTCAGGTTCGGCACATACAAAGGTTCCGCGTCTACCAGCCCATCCGTCGAAAGCACGAACAGCTTGCCGAACGTGGTCGAGTTGACATTCTTCAGCGTAAGCGCCGTTTCGCTGGGGTTTCTGCCCGTCCGCAGGTTGTCGTTATGCCAGGTGAGAACGCCTTTGAAGATTGGAGCGGCATTGGCAATGGTCTCGTGGCGCACGACAACAGCGGCAAGAAAGACTGGAAGGATAATGGCAATGGAAAACAGAGCGATTCGCGCTGGGAAAACTCGCTTCATAAGCACCTCATAAACCGGAAGCAGCCCCAGGGCTTCCAGGCTGGGTTTGGAACGAAGCCGCGCCTTTCAATTCTAACCCATGGGCTCCAATACGCGCCGAAAGCCACGACAGGCCAAGGCAATCCACGGGAGTCCTTCGTCGGCAGTGTGCTAAACTTTCAACTCGCAGCTCGGGAAAAATGTCACGAAAAGCCCTTATTACGGGAATTACAGGTCAGGACGGTTCCTATCTGGCGGAGTTTCTGCTGAAACAGAACTACCGCGTTTTCGGTCTAGTTCGCCGCAGCAGTACGATCAATTTCGAGCGCATCAAGCACCTCCACGACGAAGTCGAACTCATTCCCGGCGATCTTCTGGACCAAAGTTCGCTCATTACTGCACTGCAGAAAACCGAGCCCGACGAGGTTTATAACCTGGCGGCGCAGTCGTTTGTCCCCACGTCATGGAGCCAGCCCGTGTTGACGGGAGAGTTTACAGCGCTCGGGGTTACGCGCATCTTGGAGGCGATCCGAGTCGTCAATCCGTCGCTGCGGTTTTATCAGGCGTCCTCCAGCGAAATGTTCGGCATGGTGCATGAATCGCCACAATCGGAATCGACTCGCTTCTACCCGCGTAGTCCTTATGGGGTCGCCAAGCTATACGGCCATTGGATCACGGTGAACGCGCGCGAAAGTTACGGCCTCTATGCTTGTTCCGGTATATTGTTCAATCACGAGTCGCCGCGTCGCGGGATTGAGTTCGTTAGTCGTCGCATCACCTACAACGCAGCCCGGATCAAACTGGGCCTCCAGCAAAAACTTAAGATGGGCAACCTCGACGCCGAGCGTGACTGGGGCTTTGCGGGCGATTACGTTCGCGCGATGTGGCTCATGCTGCAGCAGGGAAAGCCGGACGACTATGTCATCGCCACCGGGCAGACGCACAGCGTGCGGCGTCTTTTGGAGATTGCATTTTCCCATGTCGGCCTGGACTACCGGAACCACGTTGAAATTGATCCCGAGTTACTAAGGCCTGCTGACGTACAGCACCTGCGCGGGGACTGTACGAAGGCTCGCCGCGTTTTGGGGTGGAATCCGGAAGTGACCTTTGAGAAACTGGTCGAAATGATGGTCGACAGCGATGTTGACATGGTATCCAGGGATATTTCCGGGGCAGTGTCTTTCGCACGCTGAGTAACTCGAGCCCTCGATCAAGTTGAAGCCTACCCAGTGCGGCGCATCCTCATCACCGGCGGAACAGGGTTTGTCGGCAGCCACCTCATTTCCTTTCTACAACCGTCCGAAGTGAAGCTGGTCGTGATTTCATCGAGCGGCGCCGTAGTTCAGCACCCCGGGGTAGATTATTGCAAAGTCGACATCCGGGACGCCGATGATGTGAGCGCCGTTATTCGAGCGGCTAGACCTGACCAGATCTATCATCTTGCGGCCGTGTCTTCGGTGGCCGACTGCTGGAACAACCCGCGGCTTGCATTCGATGTCAATGTGGCCGGCTCCTGCAACGTTTTTGAAGCCGCGATGCATTTACCGTCTCCCCCAAGAATTCTGAACGTCAGTACATCGCAGGTGTATATGCGATCCGGCAATGCCTTGAGCGAAACCAGTCGGTTGGGCCCTGACAATCCCTACGCGGCCACGAAAGCGATGGCGGAATTATTGGCCGTGCAATATAGGAAATCGTCGAGCGGAGGCGTCATTACCGCCAGAGCCTTCAACCATACTGGCCCCGGCCAACTCCCAGGTTTTGTGATGGCGTCGGTCGCGAAGCAACTCGCTGAAGTAGAAGCGGGCCTCCGCCCACCGGTTCTCAAGGTCGGTGACCTGAATGTGAAGCGCGACTTCACAGACGTTCGCGACACAGTGGTAGCCTATCGCGAATTGCTGGACAAGGGTGAAACTGGGGAGATCTACAACGTCTGCTCAGGCCGCGCGGTTCTGTTGGCGGACGTCGTGCGAGAACTGCAGAAGCATTGCCGTGCAACCGTCACAATCGAGATCGACCCCGCGCGCGTCCGTCCCAGTGAGGTTCCACAGGTGCATGGAAATCCCGGAAAAATCAGGAGGGCGACGGGATGGAGCGCAACCATTCCCCTGGAAAGCACGCTTCAGTCATTGCTCGCCTACTGGCGGGCGAAGGTTACACGCGACTCAGCGGAGCCGAACGACATTGCTACTCGAATGCCGCGCGGATGATCGGCTCGTGAAGAAGCTATGCATCAATGGAAAGTTCTTTCTGGCCCGCGAATTGCTTGCGCCAGCGCTAGACTCGTAAGCGCTCCGTCCCCATATATTGCCGATAATTGATCAAGGACTGGCGGAGAGAGTGGGATTCGAAACCGCCGTTGCACGTAACTCCAACGACTTAGCGCGACATGGACGGCAACCCAACGCAGCTAACGCATTGTAACGTCACCAATGGATCGCGCGCGGATCGCACTTAGTAACTCGATTCCGCGTAGTACGCAGCGAACTCCCACGTCGGGCCCAACACGCCAGCAAAGCGGATTCTAGATCAATTATCCGCGTTGCTCAGCGGGTTCAACTTCGGCATTTAAACGCGATCTAAGCGACCGCAGAATCCGGTGGGGACAGAGTCCACCCCGCCGCTAGAAGCCCGCCAGAAGCCGCGTACACGCGTCTAGCGGGGCATTCCACGTAGCAACCCCCACGCCCGCCAAACCGGCCCATGCACGTCACCGGCAGTCTGTCAAGCTCAAAAGCGGTGGCACGGCTGGCACGGGTGGAACGGGACTATCCGCTCTAGAATCAAACACATCGCAGATTTGTTCCACCGTGCCACGGTTTGCTAACTCTTCTCTTTATAGAATAACTACTCCGTGTAGAATCCAGCATTCTTGGTCTGGTCGCACGTCAGAAAATCCCGCACGTCTATAGAGAAGAGTTGAGAAAGCTGGCACGGTGGCACGGCTGCGCACCAAAAGAAAAATCCAGACTTCCAATACGTCAGAAAATCCAGACTTCCGGCACCATCTCAGAACGCTCCAATGTCCCGCGCATCGCGTGCGTGAGACAGCAAGACACCACGCTTCTATTCTTTTATATAAAAGCACGTAAGAAAATCCCGCGCTCTATAGAATCGCGTGCCAAAGAGAATCCCACCCGCTCGCTGAGTCCCGCTTACACCCGCAAACAACTCCAGCGCGATTGCCATCCCGTGCGCCGTGTGAATTCTGAGAATGCCGTCTCGCAGAAATCACAGAGAAGCGGGGAAAGTGGTAAGTCGAGCATCCGCCATGCCACGCACTCAGCCATCAGCTCGTCGCGGCTTTCTGTGGCTCGCCAGTCCATCCCGCATCTCTGCGCACGGCGTGCCAGTTTCGGAGTTGGCTTGCGGTAATCGCAGTCACGTCCCGCAAGAAATGCAGCCACGTGCCCCAGCTCGTGCGCTAATACGCTTGGGTCATCAGCATATTCAAAATTCAGAAAGATGACTGACCCGCCATTCTTTATGTGTGCATACAAAATCCGTTTCTCATCCATGCTCAAGTAATCGTGGCTATCTAATGTAAACACGCAATGGTTTGGCGTGCTGGCTTGCGCGCTCCAGCATTCCCGTGAAGCACGCACGCTCACAATGACCGCGCCGAGTCGTGCGGCCCACTCGCACAGTTGCACTATGCCGCTCATTTCGTCACCCGTTTCCGTCTTAGCCGTCTGCGATACCGCCGTGCTCGGTCACGTGCCAATTCGCGTCCCGTGTCCGTGTGCGCATAAGCCATCTTGCGGCATCGCTCAGAGCAATGCTTCTGCCATGGCTTCACCGGCTTGAATCGCTCCCGGCACCATCCGCATTGTGTCTTCCGTCCGTGGCGCGGTTGGTTCATGTCCCCATCGTTCCATGCGTCCGTGACGTTCACAATGGCCCATCCGTGGCCCACACACACCCGCACTGCCACGTTGACCCCCGCGTCCCGGATGTCATGCGTCCGTGATGCGTCCGTGACGCGCATGGCATACAGCGCGGGCAGCAATCGGAGACGAGATCCCGCGTTGAACATCTTCGTGATGCGCTCCGCTCTGTTTTAACTCCGCGTGCAGCCGAGTGTAGCCCAGATCAGCGTACTGCTTTTGGGACAGTGGCGGGTGATGCTTCATGCTCAAGCAATACGAATCTACGGCATTGTCTTGTAGTTCGATAGACATTAGTTAAGTGCCACGGCCACATACGGATACATGTCCAGACGTGCGTACATCACTGTACATACGACACTGTACATACGAC
The DNA here is from genome assembly GCA_049300475.1 of Terriglobales bacterium. Lineage (GTDB taxonomy): Bacteria > Acidobacteriota > Terriglobia > Terriglobales > Acidobacteriaceae > Acidiflorens. Next base: position 6,143 of record JBAQJU010000279.1, read on the forward strand.
ACTGTAACGACAGACGCGCGTTCGCCCGTGTGCAAGTTGATGCGGCGGCTAAGTCACTGAAAACAAAGGACAAAGAGGTACTGATAACCATCTAGGGGGTATGGGGTAACTATCGTGTTATCAATGACTTGCAAGGGCCGCAGGCCAGGCAAAGTTTTGTATATGCAATTGGTTTTATATTGTGTGGCGAATAAAAAGCGAAAGTGTTTGAGAATAAGTAACATAGGCGAAACAAAGGCGAAAGCTACGCTAAGTACATGTATTTGCAACAAATTGTAGTTAACCCATTCGCTATCAGTGAGATACGTGATTGTCTGTCTTATATGAGAGACAAAACGGCGCGGGCTGGACGGCGCAAAGTGAAAATGGGCATATAAGCTTTTGTTTTCAATGAACTAAGCCATTTTTCCGTCTTTTATGAGAGCGGAGAACAAAAAGTTTTGAGTCCGGGATCAATCGGGCTCAACTCGCTGGCGGACGGAATAGGGCCGACTCGCTCCCGGCTCACCGTCCCCAGCGAAAGTTTTAGATCGGAGCGAATAATTGAAAACGACGAATAGTGAAGTCACCGTGATCCGGCGTCTGTGCAAGATCGCCGGACAGCTTGGTGTTCCGATTGTGACGCCGCTCCGCTGCCCGGACAGCGGGACACGCAATTGGAAAAACGTCGCCGGAATGTTCGTCTCAACCGGCGGGCACATGCCCCGCGATATGCGCGCCACGCTCAATATGTTGCACGTCCAGCCGCCCGTAATCATTCTTCGATACCAGACGGCGGACGTTCTCGCACATGAACTTTCGCACGCCGTCAGCATGTTCGACACCATGCTCGACTCCCGGATGGGCCGCCGCGTCTCCCCGCTGCTTCGCCGTCTCTGCGAACAGCACGGGATCATCTACTACGGCGAAACCGAAATTGTGCGACTTGCGGAGATGCGCGCCCGCTGTCTCGAACACCGATTGATGGGCAAGCCACTCCCCCCGACGCTGATGCGTCTCACCGCGCGCGCATGGTCCGTGTTGGAACGGAGCACGCAATGAGAGAGATTCCGCTAACGCGCGGTTACGTCGCGCTGGTTGACGATTGCGATTACGAGCGCGTCTCGCAGTTCAAGTGGCACGCACTCATGTCTCCCGGCAAACACACCGTTTACGCTGTGCGCAACATCCGCATGGCCGACGGACGGCGGACGGCGCAACTTATGCATCGCTTCATTCTCGGACTCACCGATCCGAAGATTCTGACGGATCACCAAGACCGCAACGGACTTCACAACTGGCAAGATAATCTCCGCATTGCCACACGCTCACCAAATTGCGCTAACGCGGGGAAACGCCGGAACGCAAAAACTTCCCGGTTTCGGGGCGTCTCTTGGGACAAGCCGCGCGGGAACTGGCAAACGGAAATTCAAGAGGGGCGCGCGCGCTTATATCTTGGCCGCTTCACCGACGAAGTGGACGCCGCGAAAGCGTATGACCGCGCCGCGCTGGAACACTTCGGCGAGTTTGCCAATCTGAATTTTCAGCCAAAGAAACTCGCCGTCTCTAATGCCGGGACGGACGTGGAGCGGGCATGTTGACACTTGACGAATTGAAAGCCCAATGCCGGTGGCTGCTGTGGCGATATGTGCAACATCCGGGCGCATCGAAGCTGACGAAAGTGCCGTGTCAACCGAACGGCTCACACGCCAAGAGTAACGATCCAGCGACATGGCGCACATACGCAGAGTGCGCGGCGGTCGTTTCTCGATTCTCTGGCGTCGGAGTAGTGACGGGCGACGGGGTCACCAGTACGGACTTAGACGATGTGATCGTGGGTGGAAACATCATTCCCGAAGCGATGACGATTGTCACCGCGTTGAACTCTTACACTGAGCGATCACCATCGGGAACCGGGTTGCTGATCTTGGCGGGCGGTACGCTGCCCGGCGCTGGCATCGCTAAGCCGCTAACAGCTACATCGGCGGTGGAAGTCAAAGACGTTGGTTTCTTCCATACGTTCACCGGCAACCACATGGATGGAACGCCGTTGGAACTGATGCCGCGTCAAGCCGAGATAGAAGTGTTATACAACCGATTCCAGGGCAAGCGCGCGCCCACGTCCGCATACGCAAACGAGAAGAGTGATCCCGTCGCCGTTGAGCGCACCATCCGCCATCTTGCGGAGTGGCTAGACAAGCTGCGCGTGATGCTAACGGATATTGACACTCTCTCCGATGGCCGAACATTGCTCCGACTGGATCGCTGCCCACTCTTCCCCGCGCATCGGGGCACTTCCACCGGTATCGGTGTGTCCGTCTCCGGGCGTCCGTTGAGAATGTGCGCGCACACGTCATGCACATTGCCAGGTGCGCGCTCCGAACTTACATCGCTTACGAAGATGTTTTCAACGTCCCAACGGTCATAGTGTTTCACTTCGCACCAAGTTACACGCCGGAGCAAATGGACGCTAACGCGCTGAAGTACACGGCGGAAGAAATAGAAGCGGACTTGCGTGGAGAATTGAAAGCCATCGCAGCTGGGAAAGCGTTGCTCGCTGCCATCCCGCGCGATGGCAATCCCGAATCAGGAAGCGGTCAACCGATGTATGCCGTTGACCCGAATCAAACGTCCCCGATGGAACGATTTTTCGGGCAGAAACGGAGTTCAAAATAATGCCCCAGTCCAGACTGACAGACACCGAAAAGAAATTGCGGGGCACGTTCCAACCCAGCCGTGCCGCGCGAGTGCGAACCATCCCCGAAATCGAAGCCACCATCGCGGAATCGAACGGGCTGATTGCATCGTTGACGTTCGTGCTGACTGAAGCTCAGCAAAGCGTAGAGAAAGATGGCATCCGCATCACAACCGTCACGCGCGACAATGCCAATCGCACAGTCGAAAGTTCCAAGCTCAACCCGGCTGTTCGTCTGCTGCTCGAAATTCCGAATAAGATTCGCGCCGCACGGCGGGAGATCACGCTGCTGAGCGAAGAACTGGAAACTGCATTGCAGAAAGAACGCGAAGCCAACGAGCCCGACGAATTTGCTGGGCTATGACAATGCCAATCACCGATCCGAAATGGTTGACCGCCACTAAAGTGACGGAACAATGGTTGGACACCAAAACGGCTGCGGATCACATCCGGGTGAAACCCCGCACTTTGCTTAGTTTGGTAAAGCGCGGTTTGATCCCCGCACATCAATTATCGGGATCGCAGCGAGTTACGTGGCGGTTTCTCGCATCGGAGTTAGACCGCGCATTGCTTGAACGCAGTACGGGGGCGACGAATGATTGATATGACCGGACAAAAGTACGGTCGCTGGACCGTGCTTGGGTACGCTGGAAAGAACAGACGCGGTAGTGCACGCTGGTCGTTTGTGTGCACGTGCAATTTCGGGTCGCAAAAGCCGTGTGCTACTATCGGCTCGCCGTCCGTGTCGCGCGGAAAGAGATACACATGAGCGCAGCACGGTACCAAACCGGATCAGTGGTCTTTGATCGGAGACGCGGAACTTGGCACTTCATTTGGTGGGCTGACGGGAAACGACACTCACAGCGCATCGGGACGCTAGCCGAGTTCCCCACACGAACCGCGGCAAAGATCGCCGCACAGCCGTTGCAAGAGAAGTTATGGAAGCCGGGCACATCGTCATCACGTCCGGTGACCGTGGCTGATCTGGTAACGCGATACAGAGCAGAGAGAATGCCAACACGGTACAGCACGCGGCGCGGATACGAAGTCTGGATCAGAGTCTATGTGCAGCCACGATGGGGCGCGCTCCCGATCACAGACGTACAGCCAAGAGACGCCGAGTTGTGGTTGCAATCGCTCCAGATCACGCCGAAGAGTCGAGCAGAAGTCCGCGCGATTCTGTCGAGACTTTGGGATTTTGCCATGTGGGCCGGTGACGTTCCCACGCAACGCAACCCGATGTCGCTGGTGCGTGTACACGGCGCGTCCAAGCGCACCAAGCAGCCGCGCAGCTTGACCGATGAAGAGTTTCAGCGATTCGTGGTGCAACTGCGCGAGCCATTCCGGGCCGTGGCGTTGCTCTGCGTCTCGCTCGGTCTGCGAATCTCGGAGTGCATGGCGTTGAAGTGGTCGGATGTGGATTGGCTCGACCCCAAGCTCACGGTGGAGCGCGGCATCGTGACCGGCAGAGTTGGAGATGTGAAGACAGCCGGATCACGCCGGGCAATGCTACTTGCGCCGGAGATCGTCGCCATGCTCCAGACGTGGAAGTCTGCAACGCAGTTCAGCTCAAGCGGCGATTGGATGTTTGCCAGTCCGACGCAGCTTGGCCGCTTGCCATGGTCTTATCCCCGGACGTGGCGAGTGTTCCGGGATGCGGCGGTAGCAGCCGGGCTTGGGCCGTTTGGCACGCACTCACTGCGCCATACGTACCGTTCGTGGCTCGACTCTACCGGGTCATCCATGGCCGTCCAGCAGAAGCTAATGCGGCATTCCGACATCCGCACCACGATGCGTTACGGGGATGTGGACGCGGACGCCATGACGGCTGCCAGTGGCCGAGTGGCCGATCTGGCTTTCAACGGATTGCGAACGGATTGCGATCCAGCTTTCAACGGATCGCGCGCGGATCGCAAACCGAGCTAACTGATTGAAAAATATGGCGGAGAGAGTGGGATTCGAACCCACGTTAGAGTTTCCCCTAAACACGCTTTCCAAGCGTGCGCCTTCAGCCACTCGGCCATCTCTCCGGCGCCACGTGAAGCGGCTGTTCCGATTTTAGCAGTTGCCTGATTTCGAAGCTTGCGCCTCGTGTTGCACCCGGCCCGCTCAAGTGAGAATACGGCTTGAGCGCGCAAACAGCGAATCGCGAAATCAGGATCGAGCTCCCTAGCTTTCTTCCGCCTTGTGCAATTGCTGCGCCAGGTAATTCTCGTAGCTCATCTCTTTGATCGCGTGCAACTGGCCTTCCAGCCAATCAATGTGGTGTTCCTCATCCAGCAGGATTTTTTCCATCAATTCGCGCGAACCATTATCGCCGACCGCCACCGACGCCTTGATCCCATCATTCAGGCGCTTGACCGCGGTGTATTCGAGCTGCAGATCGTTCTCCAGTTGTTGCTTCAAGGTCTGCCCGACATTGATCTTGAAATAGTCAGTCATGTTGGGCGCGCCATCGAGATACAGGATGCGCTCCATCAGGATTTCCGCGTGCTGCATTTCCTCAATCGATTCCTTGCGGATCTGCTTGGCCATCCTTTCATAGCCCCAGTTTTCGCACATTTCAGCGTGCAGAAAATACTGGTTAATGGCGGTCAACTCCGCTTTCAGCACTTCATTCAAAATAGCAATAACTTTTGCGTCGCCTTTCATTTGTGGCCTCTCGAAGATTCGTTCTCAAAACGTATTCTGAAATCTGCCCCCGGAAATTCAGGGGGGCAAGAGCCGGAACCTCTCCCGCGGATATCACTCCAGCGGAAGATCAGTTGCGACTCAAAATTGTACTAGAAGAAACAAATCACGGGCGGGATCCCGAAGCCGCAGCAGAGGCATTCGGGGGTGCGGCATTGCTTGTTTCAGGAACTTGCGGAGCCTGTGGGTTGGGCGGCAGGGCAGCCTTGACCGCGCCTTCTTTCTCACCATCTTTCTGAATCACGCGGTGATTCAGGGTATAAAGCGCCAGTTCCAGACGGTCGGCCACTCCCAGTTTGTCATACACCTTCCGCAGATAATTCTTCACAACTTGCTCGGTTGTTCCCACGCGGAGCGCGATTTCCTTGTTCTTCATGCCCTGTGTCACGCAGGAAACGATCAGCGACTCCTTGGGAGTCAGCTGTACTTTCGGTCGGGAGCCAGCCGGACGCACGCTCTGCGTACGATAAGCCTCGAGCACCCAGCCGATTGCGCGGGCTTCAAGCCAAGGTTCGCCCAGCGCAACTTTGCGCAGGCATTCCACCAGCATTTCCGGTTCGACTTCGCGTGAAACCACCGCGTGCGCACCGCGCCGGAATAGCTCCAGCGTCATCTCCTGGTCCGGTTCCTGCAGCACAACCACCAGACGGCATTTCGCGCTTTGCCGCAGAAGATCGGAAACCGTCTCGGGTGGATTCGCCGTGAGCGCCGCTTCGAAGATCACAATGTCCGCGGAAAATCTTTGAATGGCCGAAATCGTCTGGGTCAGGCTCTCCGCCTGGCCCACCACCCGGATGTCGTCTTCGAGCGCAAAGATCTTGCGCAGCCCGGCGCGGAAAATGGCTTGCGTATCCGCGACAATCACGCGGATCGTGCCTTTGCCGTCCTCGGGCTGAAAGCCTTCGCCAGGCTCAACGCTCATCGGAGTGCTCGCCATCCGTCCTCTTTCGCGCGCCTACCCGCGCTCAAACCGGTACTCGTCGATTACCACGCCGACTCCGCGCCGGCCTCCATCTTCTTCGAAGCTCCGCACCACTCGCCCCCGGCAGTCCACCTGCACATCCGCGTCTCCTCCCACCACATTGGCGGGAAGCGAGATCGTAAAATCCACCGCCGACCCTATGGGCACATCCGCATCCATCCGGAAAAGCACACCATTGGCGGAAATATTTTCGGTTTCGATCATCTGCCCGGTCCCGCCTGACTTTAACGCCACCGGCAACTTGATGGGAAAGCGAGCCGCGCCCTGTACGTCCGCGTACCCCTTGCGGCGCTTGCTGCCCTCAGCCACGGATTCTTTGCCGGCTTCCGACACTCTCTAAGACAACCTTCCTTAAGGTTCTGCCGTGCACTACTTCAAGCGCGCAAATGCACCATTTCAGGCCGAGATTACACCCCGGTATCAACCCTGCAAAGGTTACGTAGGTCATGAAACAAGAGCGAAGAAGTGCCCGTGGTACAGGGGCTTAGGGACGTGGAGCTCATTCGAAAGCTTGCCCGTGCTTTCCGCTCGGATGATCGCGGCGCTGCTTTTACTTCTGAGTCCTGCGCCCCTGCCACTCTGCAGCCGTGATCTCCCAGATCTCAGACGGAAAACGTCCGGAGACAAATTCCCGTTCTTCCGTCGCCACCACCCGCATGCCCTGGCTCACCGAGATGCGGCGCGAAGCTGTGTTGTCGGTTGCTTTGGGAGCCCGCAACACAGGAAATTTCAGCGTCTGGAACCAGTAATCGGTCACCACGTCGCATGCTTCACTCATCAGACCCTGTCCCTGCCATGGCAATCCGAGCCAGAATCCTCGATTGTGGTTTTCCGCTTTCATCAGGTTGATGCTTCCAATCAGTTGTGTTGGATTGCTTTTGAGCCGCAGGGTCCAGTGCCACTCGTCTCCGCGTTCGGCGGCAGGCAGGGCAATGTCGCGACAATAGGTTTGGGCGCCATCGGGAGGATATGGCCAAGGCACGCGCGCGGCCAGGAAGCGCACAATCTCCCAGTGCGGAAATATCTCCTGGATCTGATCGGCATCAGAAAGTTGCAGAGGACGCAGCCAGAGGCGCTCGGTCTCGAGGATTGGCGTCATGCAAGAAAATTGCTCATCGAGTACATCTTCCCCGCATCTTCGAAGCATAAGAGCGAGTCTTCCTGAGCGCAGGGGCCGCTTCGCATTTGCGAAGCGGCCACGGAGTCGAAGGACTCCTACTCCCTCCCCAACTGGCAGCGGCTGCAGGGAACTGTCGTCGAGCGCCCACGGCATTGCCTCCGTCCACCCCGAACATGTCATCCTGAGCGGAGCGGGGTAAGCGAAGCGCCGCCCCGCGGAGTCGAAGGACCCCTACTCCCTCAACTGCACACGACCACTCCACTCCGGATGACTCGGCGCTAGAACTTCGTGACTTCCGTAAAATTAAACTCCTTCACTTTCATCGCCGGCACAACCATGTCAAACGACTCTTCCCCGCAGGCTCGCACCGGAGTCCCCATCGCTTCGACGTTCGACAACATGGCGATCAAGCTCTGATTGAAACGAAAATTCCTTAGCCCGCACTGCACTTTGCCATGCTCAATGAGGAAGGTACCGTCGCGCGTCATGCCAGTCACGATCTTCTCGTAAGGATCCACTTCCCGGATGTACCAGAGCCGAGTCACCAGGATGCCGCGCTCGGTAACAGCGATCATCTGATCAACACTTTGCCGGACACCGTTCGTTTGTTCCGCGCCGCTCACAACGATATTCAGCGGCATCTCTCCCATCTCATTCGGCAGCGGAAAGCCGTGCCCGGTTGGCTCGATCAGCCCAACCTTGTTCGCGTACTCGGACTTTTTCATCTTCGCGGCCGTGCCGCGGGCGTATACCACGCGCTTCACGATTCCCTGCTCAACCAGTTGCACGCGCTGCCGCCGCATGCCCTCGCCATCAAAAGGCGACCCCGCCTGCAGAGGATGCGCCGCATCATCCCAGATGTTGATGTTCTCCCCGAACAGCTTCGTGCCGATACGGTCGTTCAGAAACGAGCGTTGATCGAGAATTGCCATGCCGCTGAAGTCCCAGAACATGAAGCCGACAATATCGAGCGCCGCCGAGGGTTCGAGAATCACCGTGTACTTCCCAGGCGGAATTTCGCGAGGCCGAGCCGACTCCACCGCTTTGCGCGCCGCCGTCTCCGCCAGTCGCACCGGGTCGAGATTGCGCACGTCCGGCGAATTCAGCTTCTGCCAACCGGAAGAATCATCGGCCAGCATGGTGATCGAAACCTCCGCCAGCGTCTGCGTGTGCCACTCGGCCAAGCCGCGTGAAGTAAAGATTCCTTCAGACGATTCTGATGTCGAGTAAATTCCCGCGGTAGTCAGCTTGTGTTTATCGGCCAAACTCACGATTCGTCCAACCGCATCCGCCCGCTCGCCCGGAGTAACAGCCGCAGTCTGCTCAAAGAATCTGGCGGGCGCCTGTGTGGCGCGGACGCCGTCGTCCGCGGATGTTGCTTCTTTAGCAGTGGGCATCGCCAGCAGGTCCGGGTCAGGTACCTGCACCCGCGTCAGACTCTCCGAAGCCTCAACCGCTCTCTTCAGGCTCTCATCGTCAAACTGATTGGCCGCAGACCGCGCCGTGCGCCCCTCGAAGTTCGTGCGGATGGAGGCAATGCAGTTCTCATCTTCAACGTTTTGATGGATGGTGTTGTTGGCAAAGCGAGTCAACGCAAAACGAGCTCCAGTGAAGAGTACCTCGACCTCGTCAGCGGACGAAAAACGGCGTACGCGATCGAAAATGTCGGCGGCTTGTTCTTTGGTAATCATCGCTTCACAGTTCTGTTCAGAGCCAATCGCCAAAGCAGGAGAGTACTAACCACAGAGAACACAGAATTTCACGGGGGAAATCACACTCTCGCGTTTTCCTTTGTGGACCTTTGTGTCCTCTGTGGCTAGCTGCCCTTGTACGCCGACCCAACGCGAATCTTCCGGAAGCGCGCCGGACTCGCTCCATGCCCCGTCCCCATAACCTGCTGCGGCTGGCCCTTGCCGCAATTCGGTGTTCCCCAGAGCACCCAATCCTGGCGCGAGCAGATCGCATCGAGCGAATTCCAGAACTCGGTCGTGATCCCCGAATAAGATGGGTTCTTCAGCATGCGCACGCGCTTCCCGCTCTTGATCTCCCACCCCATCTCGCATCCGAACTGGAAGTTGTAGCGCTTGTCGTCAATCGACCACGACTTGTTCGTCTCCATGTAAATCGCGTGATCGGTGTCGGCGATCAATTGCTCCAGCGTTAGCGGCGTTTCACCCGGCAGAAGGCTAACGTTCGTCATGCGAATCATGGGCAGCCGGTTCCAGCCCTCGGCGCGCACCGTGCCACCGGAGCGTGCTGCTCCAATCGTGTGCGCCGTCTCACGCGAACTGAGATAGCCGGTGAATCGCCCCGCTGTAATAATCGGCGTCGACTGTGCAGCCACGCCTTCGTCGTCGTAGGCAAACGTCCCCAACCCCGGCCCGTGCTCCTGACGCGCATCCGCCACAACGTTCACCAGTTCGCTTCCATAGCGCAGATGGTTCAGCTTCTCCAGTGTCAAAAAGGACGTGCCCGCAAAATTCGCCTCCATCCCGAGCACGCGATCGAGTTCAATCGGATGCCCGATCGATTCGTGAATCTGCAATCCCAGTTGCGACCCATCCAGAATGATCGTGAACTCGCCCTCCGGACATTGCTCAGCACGACGCAGCGCCCCCGCCTCTTCGCCCACCCGGCGCGCGTTTTCGACCAGCCTTATCTCCTCGATCAACTCATAGCCGCGATTCTGCCACTGCCCCCCAAACGAATTCGGATACGACCTTTTCTGAATCTCATTCCCGGCAAAGGCATATGCGGTGTAGCCCGCCCCGGTCGAATATTTCGTCTGCCGAATATCAGCACCTTCGGAAGAAAGAAACCATGATTCCTCGCGCACAAAATTCATGCCGGTCTCGCTGAGCGTGACGCCTTTAACCGCCCGCATCTCGGCATCCGCCTTGAGCAACAAGTCGAGATTCTGTTCGACGGAAGTCGTGAACGGATCAATTTTGTATGGTGTGGTCCAATCGGCAACCGCCGCCGGTTCCGGAGCCAGACGCACATTTTCGCGCTTCACGCGCGCCGATGCTTTGGCGATCTCGACCGCCCGGGCGGCCGTAGCTTCAACGGCGCCGCGTCCCATATCCGCGGTTGCGGCAAATCCCCATGCGCCGCCCGCAATCACGCGCACCCCGATGCCCAGCGAATCCGCCTCGGAAGCATGCCCCACCCGGCCGTTCTTGGTGGTCAGCGAACGATTGCGAATCGCCACCACACGCGCATCGGCATAGGTGGCGCCCCGCGACAAAGCCGTGTCAACCGCCAGTTGTGCAATGCTTCGCACCCTATACTGTCTCCCGTGTCTTGCGCCCTGTCTTTGTGCAATGCTCCGCACCCTGAATCTTGTCTCCCTGAGCGGAGCAGGGTAAGCGAAGCGCGCCCCGCGCAGTCGAAGGGCCCCTACCCCCACCAAATATGCCGGCCGCAGTTCAATAAACACCGACAGTCTCGATGAGGCCATCCCTGAATATGAACGTATCAAAGAAATGCAGACGTGCGGACAGAAGTTGATGAATAATCGAGCAGGCAAGTCCGTTGACAGAAACCCTACTGCATCCCCGGCGCAGCCACCGCCAGCGGAGCTTTCGGGCGCGCCACATTGAGCACAAAGCGGCCCGCCTGCAAACGATCGCGCGCGCTGTCGTCGGCGCCGGGTTCGCTCCACACCCCGCCGATCTCGACCTTCCGCTTACCGGCTCCCGCAACCTTGGTAGGCTGACGGCGCTCCTTCTCGACATACGCCTTGATCACCTGCGCAGCAGTTCTCGCGGCCAGGTAGCCGTGCTCGCCCTCTTCCAGCAATGCGCAAACCACGATCTCCGGATTCCTGCGCGGTTCCACCCCCACAAACCATCCGTTGTCTTTGAAGTTTTTCTTTCCTGCCGCGCCCAGCTTCGCCTTCAGCGCATTGCTGATGGTTTGTGCGCTGCCGGTCTTTCCCGCGAAGTCAATGCCCTGCAAATGAGCGCTGGGCGCCGTTCCGATCGGCGCAACCACATTCGACATCGCGTCCGTAATGATCTCCCAGTTTTGCGGATCAAGCGGCACGTGCGTCGCATCCGGAGCACTCGATGCCGGAACCACATTGGGTGGCAAATCGCTTGGATTGATGACATGCGGACGCACCAACAGCCCGCCACTCGCAATCGCTCCGATGGCGCGGGCCAGTTGCATCGGCGTGGTCGCCACCGCCCCCTGTCCAATGCCCACGGAAATGGTTTCACCCGCGTACCATTTCTGCTTGAAGTTGCGAATCTTCCACTCTTCCGAGGGCATCACTCCGCTCGCTTCCTGCGGCAGATCGATCCCCGTCTTCTGTCCCAGCCCGAGAGCAGTGGCGTACTTGGCGATGCGCTCAATTCCCAACTTCTCCGCCAGCGTGTAAAAGAAGACGTCGCACGATTGATAAATCGCCTTGCTGATGTCCACCACTCCGTGAGTGCGATGCTCCGCCACGACCCAGCACTTGAAATAACGGCCGTAGAAATTGGCCCCGCCGTTGCAGACCACATGCATAGTCTGCGCGATCCCCTCCTGCAAGCCGGCAGTCGCCATGATGATCTTGAAGGTGGAACCCGGAGCCAGTTGCGCCTGAATCGCTTTATTGAGCAGCGGATGATCCTCGTCCGTCACCAGTTTGTTCCACTCGTCCCGCGAAATCTTGACCGCAAAATCGTTAGGATCGAAGGTCGGCCGGCTGACCATGGCGAGAATCTCTCCGGTCCTGGGATCCATGGCAACGATCGCGCCATTTCTGCCGTTCAGAGCCTCTTCCGCCGCAATCTGCAAATCCAGATCCACCGTCAGCTTCAGCTGCTTGCCCGGCTCTGCCGGAGTCTCATCCAGCCGCCCCACTTCCCTGCCCCGGCTGTCCACAATCGCACGCCGCGATCCGTTCTTTCCCATCAGCGCGCCGTTGTACTGCTTCTCCACTCCGCTCACGCCCACCACGTCGCCTGGGTTATAGAGCTCGAACTGGGGCTGGTTCAGCATGTCTTCAGTGACCTCACCCACATAACCAATAAGGTGCGCCATGAAGCCATTGCGGGGATAGAGCCGGCGATGCGCCATGATCGTGTCGAGTTCGGGCAGTTCGTTCTTGTGCGCTTCGATAAAGGCTAGTTCATCGGGAGTGATGTCTTCCTTCAGGAAGATCGGCTGGTAATGCGGCATGGAAGAGAAGTGCCGGATGCGCTGCCGCACTTCCTCGGCGTTCAGGTGCAATCCCTTCGCGATTGCATCCGCATCCGCGTACAGGTCGCGCGAAGAATCGCGCAGCAGCAACGCGGAAAAAGAAGGATAGTTATCGACGATGATCCGGCCCTCGCGATCCAGAATCTTGCCGCGTGGGGCCAGAATGGGCACATTGCGCACCCGGTTCTGCTCCGCCAGTTGCGAGTACTTGTCGCTCTGCATCACCTGCAGCCGCCACAAACCGTAGGCCAGAAGCAGGAAAATGAACAGCACGATGTACTGCACAGCGGTAAGCCGGAGAGCGGAAACTTTTTCTTCGCGGCCGAACATCAATCCTCAGTTCCCGAGAGCATGTTCCAGCGCACCTGGTTCCTTAGGCACATCGCTCCGGCGAACTCCAAATGCGCCGCTGGCGATCGATATCAGAAAAACTGCCGGGAAGTTAACTCCCATTGTAACCCGCTTGCCTTTCTGCCCGAAATATTGAACCGCAAACGAAAGTTTTCCAGTCAAATCCTGACAAAGCCTGTTGAGTGGGCTGATTGTTTGCTTTCATTTGCCTCATGTCTGGTCGGCCATGTCCAAACGTGGGTTGAACTTGGTGGTTCATCGGGCAACAATAGAGCCTGGCTTTACGTCTTACGAGACGGCTACGAGTCACGAGTTTCGAGCTGCGAGCAATCGTTTCCCTGCATTGGTTGGATTGCGCGAGGCTCGCGGCTCGCGGCCGGTAGTTCCAAAACCTGAGACCTTGGATACACATGCGAATTCGCAGTTTCATCATCGCCTACGCGCTCGTGCTTGCCATCCTGCTCTTTGCGGACCGGCGGCCCAGCCCGATCTCCCAGGATCGATATTCGCACGTCATTGACCTGACCAACGATCTCACCAACGCGCCCGGCGATATTGCGCACCACGACATCGCGCACACCAATATCGCGCCGAACGATGCCCCGAAAAGCGCCAGCTCTGCGGCCGAATCATTTACCCGCATCGTCGCTCCCGATGCGTTGATTCCCGGAACCTGGACCGCCGGCCAGATCCCGCCCGAGCGCCTGGTAGCTCCCCTGGTGGTTATGGACATGAACGTCTCGCCGGCTGCCGACTCGCAGATCTCCCTCGACGACATCGCCGCGTGGGAGGCGCTGCATGGCGCTATACCACAGGGCGCTGTCATTGCTATCCGGCATGCCGCTGCCGGCCACGCCCTCCCGTCCGCCGTCCTTCCCATTACCGCTGACGCTGCGCGGTTCCTGATGGACGCGCGCTACACCACTGGCTTTCTCATCGAAACGCCGGCAGACTTCAGCGCTGACCGCACGCTGGCTCGCCAGGTTGCCCTTCATGGAAACTATATTGTCGAAGGTACCGCCCGCCTGTCCGGGCTCCCAGCGACAGGCTCCCTCATCATCGTGGCCCCGGCCAAGAATAGGATTACCGGCCGGACTCCGGTTCGCGTGCTGGCCATGGTAAAATAAAAATAAAGCAGTTGCCAGTTGCCAGCAACCACTCTCTCCTCCGTTGCCCGTGGATTGCTCGCAGCTCGGAGGCTCGTAGCTGTTTTTTTTGCGACGCCCTCTCGCCCGACCTCATCTACGGTTCCATGAGCGATCCCCGTTATCCCGTCGGCAAGTTCTCTTACAGTGGTCCTCTCAGCGCGGAGCAGAAAAAGCAGTGCCTCGACGATATCGAGCAGACGCCGGCCCGATTGCGCGCCGCGGTTCGCGGCCTCTCGGACGCTCAGCTTGATACTCCCTATCGCGACGGCGGCTGGACGGTCCGCCAGGTTGTCCACCACGTGCCCGACAGCCACCTGAATTCCTACATACGTTGCAAGCTTGCCTTGACTGAAGACGGGCCTACCATCAAGCCTTACTTTGAAGATCGCTGGGCCGAACTGCCCGACTCGAAGGCTCCCATCGAAAACTCACTCGTCCTGCTCGAATCGCTGCACCATCGTTGGACGCCGCTTTTGCGCAGCCTGACCGATGCAGACTGGAGCCGCACCTTCAGCCACCCCGAACTCGGCCCCATGACGCTGGAGAAGAACCTCGCACTCTATGCGTGGCACGGACGCCATCACGTCGCGCATGTCACGACTCTGCGCCAGCAAAAAGGCTGGTAGGAAACAGCCACGAGCTTCGAGTCACGAGCCCCGAGTGGTCCTTTGGACTATGCTTTGTTTCGAGGTTCGAGGTTCGAGGCCCGAAGCTCGGCACTCGCCACTCGCGGCTGCTCCTACGACATCCCCGCCTTCCACGCCAGATAGCTCACGGCCTCGCGCATCACGGCCCAAAACCGCTCCCAAAGGGAACGCGGGCGCGATTCCGGGCGGGGCGCAACTTCTACGTCCACACCCTCGTGTTCCAGCAACGCGCGAATGCGGAACACGTGATAGGCGTCGCTCACCGCAATGCAGCGGTGCATGCCGTTGACGCGCATGATGTTCGCGACCCGCGCGGCGGACTGGGCCGTGTCCGAGCCCTGCGTCTCGGCAATCAGCGCCCGCTCCGGCACGCCTCGCCGCAAGAGATAATCCCGCCCCACTCCACCTTCGCTGAACTCCGGATCCTGCCCCGCTCCCCCGGTCGTGATCACCACCGGCGCCATCCCCTTCTCAAACAACTCGTAACCATGATCCAGCCGCGCCCGATAAACCGGCGAAGGATGTCCCGCATATTGCGCAGCCCCGAAAATAACGATCGCGTCCGCCGGTCGAGCCGCCGCTTCACCAGCCGCCGCCACAATCCGGAAGCCCGTCACTCCGAGGAACAATGCGAGCGCGCCCGCACCCGTCAGCAAAAGCAGAGAGACGGGATGCATCCAGCGAGATTTTTTGGGATTGAATGGATTGGAATTTTCGGACATACAGGTTTCAGGTTTCAAGATTCCAATGGTTCAGGGTTGCACATCTCACTTTCCTTGAAACCTTGAAACTCTGAAACTTTGAAACCGTTAAGAAAGCGCTTCCACCACATCCTTGGCCGGAATGGCTCCTTCGCGAAGAATCTGCCAGCTTCCATCTTCTTTGAAATACACAATGGTTGATGCCATGTTTCGCGGAGATTGCCCACCATCCACGATCAGCGAGATGCGATCCTGCAACTGCTCGCGCACCTGCTCCGCCGTCGTGCACTCCACCGCGCCACTCAGGTTCGCCGAAGTGGCCGTAATTGGAATCTTCGCCGCCCGCACCACCGCCAGCGCGATCTCAGCTGCCGGAACCCGCAGCGCCACGTTTCCCGTATTCGCCGTCACCTTCAGCGGCAAATGCGACGCCGCCGGCACAATCATGGTCAGCGGTCCGGGCCAGAAACGCCGCGCCAGCAGGTGAAAATCGTCGGGCAGCGGACGCGCAAACTCCTCCGCCTGATCGACGTGTTCAATCAGCAGCGAAAGCGGTTTGTGGCGCAGGCGCGATTTGATTTCATACACTCGCTCCACCGCGCGCAGGTTGAAGGGATCGGCTGCCAGCCCATAGAACGTGTCGGTTGGCATGCCCAGCACCTGGCCGGCCTGAATCTGCTCGGCCGCGTACTTGATAAGCGAAACTTCCGGCGTTTCGGCGTGAATTTTCAGGATTTCCGCGCGCACTCTGGTCCTTTCCCGTTGGTCCGCGTAGACGTTGTCGCCTTAAAGGATTTGTTGGCTTAAACAGTGAAATGTACCACATCGCGGGCCTCCCCCGCAGCCCGTATCCGGCTGCGGTAGTGGGTCAGTTTGAATTTGTCTTGAACGGGCACGGCTTTAGCCGCTGCGGGAGAGTTTGCCCAAGCAACATGTTTTTCCGCAACCTCTTTAGCCGTGCCATAAATGTCGCAAAAATGAATGCGGCTTCAGCCGCTGGGGGACTGCGTCTTGCAAACTGACCCACTACCCCGGCTACTGGTATTATCCTGATCTTCGCTTATCCTGATCTTTACTATTGAACCCTGGCGCCAACCCATGAAGCAGGACGCGAAGGCCCCGCCAACTCGCAGTTCCGATCCTCACCCTCGTCTGCGGCCCGTCACCGGTCGCCACAACGGGCGCCTCAAAGAATTGCGGATTGCTTTTCGCCGCGCCCAATTGACTCCCGATGGAGAATGCGCGATCGAAGGCGTCAAACTGCTTGAAGAAGCACTCCGCCACGGCAGGCACCCGGGGAGCGTATTCTTCAGCGAATCGGCGCGCCCGCTCGCCCAAAAACTTCTGCCTCAGATCGGCGAGCGCACTGAACTCATCGTCCTGCCCAATGCGCTCTTCAATTCGATCGTGCCCAGCGAAACACCCCAGGGCGTCGCTGCCCTCATCAAACTGCCATCGTTCTCGGCCGCTCAGATCCTCGACCGGGCAGGGGACGGTCCCATCGTAGCCGCCGCCGGGCTCCAGGACCCCGGCAACCTCGGAACCATCCTGCGCTCCGCCGAGGCCTTCGGTGCCGCCGGAGTCTTTCTCACCGAAGGGACCGTCAGCCCTTACAACTCAAAGGTGCTGCGCGGCTCGGCCGGATCGATCTTCCGCCTGCCACTTCTTCAGATCTCTTCTGGTGAACTCCTGACGCTATTCCGAAACCGAGGAGTCCGCCTACTGGCAACGTCCTCCCACAAGGGAACTCCTCTGCCGGACACCGATTGGGCCCTCCCGCTCGCCATCTTCATCGGCAACGAAGGTGCCGGTCTGCCCCGCGAAATCATGCATCAGATGGATGAGACGCTGGTGATCCCGCAGTCGGCGCAGGTCGAATCGCTCAATGCGGGAGTAGCCGCCAGCATTGTGCTGTATGAAGCAGCGAGAAATCGAAGGTAAGGTGATTTTGTAATTTTGTAATCGGGTAATTTGGTAATTGAAAACTCCAGGCGGCAACAGGTTTCAAATTGCCCGATTACAAAATTACCAAATTACGCAATTGTTCTCATGAATCTCTTCGCCCCCATCCCGCTGCAAGACCAAGCGCCGCAGGGAGCCCGTCCCCTCGCTGACCGCATGCGTCCCCGCACGCTCGAAGAGTTCGCGGGCCAGGAACATCTCGTCGGCCCCGGCAAGCCCTTGCGCGTCCAGATCGAACGCGACGACCCCACGTCGATGATCTTCTGGGGACCTCCCGGCACCGGCAAGACCACCCTCGCGAAAATCATCGCCGGCATGACCAAAGCCGACTTCATCGAGTTTTCCGCCGTGCTCGCCGGCATCAAGGAAATCAAGCAGGTCATGGCCGACGCGGATCGCGCCCGCCAGTACGGCACGCGCACCATCGTGTTCGTAGACGAGATTCATCGCTTCAACAAAGCCCAGCAGGATGCCTTCCTGCCCCACGTAGAAAAAGGGAGCATCCGCCTCATCGGCGCCACCACCGAAAACCCTTCTTTTGAGATTAACGGTGCGCTGCTCTCCCGCTGCCGCGTCTACGTGCTCAACCAACTCACCGAAGCGCAGATTGTCTCGCTTCTCCATCGCGCCCTCGCCGACCAAGAACGCGGACTCGGCCAACTCCACCTCCAGGCATCCGATGAAGTTCTCAACAAGATTGCGGCCTATTCCAGCGGCGATGCCCGCAGCGCCTACAACGCCCTCGACGTGGCCGCATCGCTCGCTCAACAATCCGGTACCACCACGCTCACCGACGAAATCGTCCACGAAGCCCTCCAGAAACGCGTTCTTCTGTACGACAAAAGCGGAGAAGAGCACTACAACCTCATGTCCGCGCTCCACAAGTCCGTCCGCAACAGCGATCCCGACGCCGCCCTCTACTGGCTCGGCCGCATGCTCGAAGCTGGAGAAGATCCGCTCTACATCGCCCGCCGCGTCGTCCGCATGGCCGTCGAAGACATCGGCCTCGCCGAACCAAACGCGCTCGCTCTCTGCATGGCCGCGCGCGATGCTGTCGACTTCATCGGTATGCCCGAAGGCAATCTCGCGCTTGCCCAAGCCGTCGTCTACCTCTGCGCCGCGCCCAAATCGAACGCGCTCTACACCGCCTACAGTGCCGTTCAGCGGGATGTGGAGCAAACCGCCGCCGAACCCGTACCGCTCCACCTGCGGAATGCACCCACTGGATTGATGAAGAATCTGGGCTACGGCAAAGGCTACCAGTACGCCCACGACGTGGAAGAGAAAGTTGTGGACATGCAATGCCTGCCCGACAGCCTGCGCAACCGCGTCTACTACCATCCAACCAACGAAGGTGTGGAAAAGCGCATCCGCGAACGATTGGAAGAGATCAGACGCCTCAAAAACACGTTTTCCAAGCCCGATTCCAATCGAACAAAAAGAGAATCCCGGGACTAACTCAGACAATCTGATCTAGTGAAGTTACCAGTCACTTCTCCAGCTCAGGAGGCTTCCCTCGTGGCCGCGACTCCCCGCTCCGAATTCGACTTCGCCAGCCAATTGTCTCCCGAAACCGCGGTGACCCTGAGGATCGCCGAACTGGTTCGCCTGCAGAAATCCGCGCAGCGCATCACCTCGACCCTCAACCTCGACGAAATCGTCCAGCGCCTGGTACAGGAAGTTTCCGACTCTCTCGACGCAGTCGAAATCAATCTTTATCTTCACGATCCTGAGAAAAACGAATTCGTGCTGTCGGGCATGTGCGGGTGCACACTGTACTGCCGTGGCCATCGCCTCAAGGAAGGCGCCGGAATGGTCGGCCACGTCGCCGCCACTCGCAAGCTGCACTATGCGCCCGACGTGCGTCTCGACCCGTATTACATGGCGTGCGAACCCGCCACTCGCTCCGAGGTCGCCATTCCGCTGGAAGTTGATGGTGAACTGGTCGGCGTCTTCAGCGCTTCGCATCATGACCTGGACGCCTTCTGCGAAACCCAACTCCGTCTTCTCCAGGGATTGTGCTCGCACGTCGCCGTCGCCGTGCAGAATGCCCGCCGCTTTCACGTCGAACAAAACCAGCGCGAAAAGATGACGCGCGAAGCCGAAGAAGCGCGCATCATTCAGCAGGCGCTGTTGCCGCGCACTTCTCCGCTCATCCCCGGCTTCGTTGTCTCTGGATTGTCCGTTCCCGCGGGCGCAATCGGCGGTGACTGGTACGACTTCATTCCCCCTTCCGACGGGCGCTGGGGACTGGTGCTGGCCGACGTCTCCGGTAAAGGGACGGCCGCCGCGCTTCTCATGTCGGCCACTCGTGGCATGCTGCGCTCGCTCGCCCAAATCGGCTCCGGCCCCGGCGAAGTACTCACCCGTCTCAACAACATGCTGCTCGAAGACTTCCCGGACGGCCGCTTCGTCACCATGGTCTATGCTGAACTCGATCCCCAAAAACGCACCCTGCGGCTGGCCAACGCCGGCCACCTCGCCCCGCTGCTCGTCGATCCTGCCGAACCTTCCGGCTACCGGTGGATTCAAAGCGAGCAGGGTCTGCCGCTCGGAATCGCTGCCTCAAAGTTCTCCGAAACCGAGATCAAGCTGAATCCGAACGCGCGAGTCGCCTTCTATTCCGACGGCATCACAGAAGCCGAACTCGAATCCGGAGAGGAATATGGACCGGAAAGGCTGCTCGCTCAAATGCAATCTCCCGGCTTTTCTCCCGAAGGTCTGCTCGCGGATGTGAAGAATTTTGTAAACGGCGCAGGATTGCGCGACGATGCGACAGTAATTTTAGTGGGACGGCACGGGGAGTAGTACTCCTCCCCGGTGTCGGCGGAGACTACTCCAAGATTTTTTTCGCAGGCAAGGATTCGATCTTGCGACTCTTCAACCGCCTGACTACCAAGAAGACCGGCGCAGAAATTAGCAGCCCTAACACGAACCACCCCACGATCTCAGCGGTGGTGTTACGATCCGTGTCAGTCACAGGATCCCAGCTCATCGTCTCGCTGGTAACGTCAGGCTTCGCTTGAGGACTAGCGTTCCGGCAAGGCTCTCCCGCGTCCTTCTCTTTTCTTGTGTTCTTCCCCTTACTGGTATTTTGAGGCTTACTTGAGGCGCTGGTCTCTGCGGGACAAGGGTTGGGCAGCGCCTGCCCCATCGACACCGCTCCCAGAAATAGTATGGTCGCGACGAACAAAACTTTCATAATAGCCATAGACACCGGGACATAACTATACTATTACGAATTTACCCGAACCTCGCCCGGTGCTCCTTGAGAATGCACAAGTCCATCACCACAAACATCCCGGCCTGGCGTGCCTTCTCCGCCGCGCGTTCGTTGATCACCTCTTCCTGCAGCCAGATCGCCGGGACCTTCAACTGAATCGCCTGCTCGACAATCTCATCCACATATTCCGGCCGCCGGAACACATCCACCAAATCGATCTTCTCGGGCACATCGAGCAGAGACGCATACGACTTCTCCCCCAGCGCCTCCGCAATTTGCGGATTTACGGGAATGATCCTGTACCCCTGTGACTGCATGTAGGCGGAGACGCCATGGCTCGGCCGCATCGGACTATCCGACAACCCCACCACCGCGATCGTCTTCGCATGCGATAACAAATCGTGAATGCGATCGGTCTGCGTCAAAGAATCATTCACCTGATCTGCCTCTGTCACGGCCAATTAGGCGCGATCGATCGTGAACCTCGGCAAATGACCCCTACTTCTGCCGCTCCATTTTCTGCGCATAGAATCTCGTTGCCATTTTACGAATCGCTTCCGGAACCTCTTTGTTCCCCGACAGATTCTTGAGGTCATTGACCAGCAGGCCCTTCATCAATCCGAGGGAGGAATCCAGCGGCGTCCGCGGGTTGAAGACCAGATTTCGCATGATGCCGTAGCTCTTGGCGAACTGCCGCTTGAAAGGAATCGCGCGCAACACGGCCTCTAGCACGTTCTTCTGGAGCGCGAACCCCTCCACCTCGGCCTCCGTCACTTTCGGCGAGTCGAGGACGGCCAGCGCCACGATCTTCGTGCCATCGCGAATCAGAATCGACCGCTCTTCCTTATTGCCGCGCATCGCCAGCGCGATCCGGCCCCTGATGTCGAGCTTGGCGATCTTTTGCACGGTGCTGTCGCGCTTTTGCGAGGAGGCCGGATGAGCGACTTTCTTGACGTGAGGGGCAGCCGCGGCCGCTCCTTCGCGTCGCGGTGCGCTTTTCGCCTCAATGGGAGTCGCGCTTGCCGCTTCCGCTGTGGCCGCGTTCTCGCCTCCTGCCTCGTCGCCGATTTCTCCGATTGGCCGGAACGGCTTGTCTTTTTCCGCTTCCACCTCTGCCGCGTGCTCCTTAAGAAACTGGCTCAGCGCGCCTTCGAGAACTTCATCCGGTGTGTCCCGCTCATCGGACGGGACGGCCCCCGCACTGGCTTCGAGCGCGCCCAACTTGTCCGCGATCTGGGAAAGTTCGCTCGGACGCAGGGTGGCGTTGGAACAGAGTGCCCGCAACAGGCGAGGAGAACCCAGTACGCGCGGGCTTCTCATCAGCACATCCACAGTCGAGCGTGTGCCTTCCGTCGCTAGCTCCTGCAAAGAACGCTCCGGCACTGACGGATTTTCCGCTAATGCCGGCAACAAGGGAGCCCGAAGGTTCTCCCTCGAGGTCCAATACTTGAGCACCTCGGCGCTGGTACCGGGATCCTGAGCGGCCGCCAGGCAAGCCATCTTGTCCCATCCCGCTAACGTGAGAGACGCCTGCTGGCCAAACAGCTTATGGTGAAGCGCCAGGTAGACCAGAATCTCGATCATTTCGCCGGGCGGCACCGAAAGCGAACCGCGCGCAGCCGACTGCATCAGGTTCGAAGGAACCTGCGAAGTGCGGATCAATTCAAGCATTCGGGGCATCGCTCATCTCCCAACGCTTTCTTGTGCGGGCAATTTGGTTGACAATCTGCGTGGTGACACCTTGTGCTTTGACAGCTTGTGCTTTGACAGCTCGTGCTTTTACAGCGTGTGTGGTGACGGGGCTCTGCCCCGTCCAAGGCGGGGCAGAGCCCCGCTACCACATAGCCTCTCCAACTCCGTGACCGCGATTTCCAATTCGCGCGTAATGCGATTCGGCTTCCGCCCATACTCATCGCTCAACGCGCGATAGTACCAGAGCGTCCCTTCTTTCTTCCCGTTGAAGCGCTTCCAGATTTTCTCCCCATCCTGCCGGTAATCGGCCAGAATCGTTCGGACGTTGTGCAGCTTGTCCGATGCGGATACCAGCCGCGTCTCTCCGTCGGCATGCTGCACTTCGCGAAGATAACTTTTCTTGCGCTCCATCCATTCCGGCTTCGGCTCGCCGAACGAATCCGTGCAGCCCTCGACGATCTTCGCCACCCGCGCGCCAAACTGTCTACGAATTTCCCGGAGCCGCTGCATTCCACCGCAATCTTCCACCACATCATGCAGCAGCGCCGCGATCGCCATCTCTTCGTCGCCTGCCTCAAGCACCAGAGACGCTACCGCCATCAGGTGCGAAAGATACGGCACCGCCGTTCCTTTGCGCGCCTGGCCCGCGTGCCATTTGGCCGCATAGCGAAACGCGCGCTGCAAGCGGGGTCCGAGCTTTGGCGGTTTAGGCGAGCGTATTGCCATCTCTAGAAGAACGCGGGTGGCATTGAATTAGCCAGTAGCAGCAACACATATGTGTAAAAGGCCGCCGCAGGTGTGAACCCCTGCGACTTGAAAAGACTCTTCACAAATACAGAGATGCAGGGACAGGGTAACAACGCTAGAAACGCGACTGCTACAAAATGATTGTTGATTGTCGCCCAGTGGTGGTGAATGCTTGTATACCACGCGAACCAACTCATTGCGAAGACGACTACAACGAATATGCTCATGTTCCTCCGACGGCGAGCAGATACCAGATCAGCAGGACTTTGCAACACTCGTTCGTCCACCATAAATACCTCCATTACTTTTTGCTTAGCCCTTCTTCTCCCCCCTCCGCATCCGCAAATAAGCCCGCATAAACGGCGTCAGATCGCCATCAATCGCCCGATCCACGTCGCCCACCTCAAACTTAGTCCGATGATCCTTGATCATCCGGTAAGGCTGCAGCACATACGACCGGATCTGCGAGCCGAAATCGATATCGAGCTTCGAATCCTCGATCTTTTTTGTTACTTCGCGCTTCTTCTCCAACTCGAATTCGTAAATTTTCGAGCGCAGCATGCTCATCGCCTTCTCTTTGTTCTTGTGCTGCGAGCGCTCATTCTGGCAGCTCGCAACCAGGCCGGTTGGTATATGAGTGATGCGCACCGCCGAGTCGGTCGTGTTCACGTGCTGGCCGCCCTTGCCGCTCGACCGATAGGTGTCGATGCGAATGTCGTCCGGCTTGATGTTGACCTCGATGCTGTCGTCAATCTCCGGTGAGACGAACACGCTCGCAAACGACGTATGCCGCCGCTTCGCCTGATCGAAGGGCGAAATCCGCACCAACCGGTGCACTCCGATCTCGCTCGTCAGATACCCGAACGCATACTCGCCAAGAACAGAAAATGTCGCCGACTTGATCCCCGCCTCTTCGCCCGGCTGGTAGTCGTACATCTCCGTCTTGAATCCCTGCCGTTCCGCCCAGCGCAGGTACATGCGCAGCAGCATGTCGGCCCAGTCCTGCGATTCGGTTCCACCCGCTCCCGGATGAATGGTGACGATGGCATTCCGCGCGTCGTTCTCGCCCGAGAGCAACGTCTCCGTCTCGACCCGGTCCACCAGTTCGCGCAGCGAATCCAGCTCGCGCTGCAGATCGGCGGAGACGTCCTCGCCTTCTTTCCCGAGGTCGAAGTAGGCGCCGATGTCCTCGGTCCGGCGCACCAGGTCGCCTTCCAGCGATAAGACGTTTTCAAGGCGCTTGCGCTCGCGCATCACCTGCTGAGATCTTGCGGGATTCGACCACAGGTCCGGATCCGACGCCTGCTTTTCAATTTCGACTAACTGCTGGCGCAGTTTGCCCGCGTCAAAGATACTCCCGCAGATCGTGCACCTTGGTTTTTAAAGAAGAATATTGCTGTTCCAGTTCATCCAACATTTCAGTCTGCTCGATTCCTTATCCCAACTCTTCTACTCGATAAATGATTGCTAGTGAGGGGAGATCCGTCATTGCTAGCTATTCTTAGGTAGTCCTGTGTGTTCCCCCGTGTACCCCGTGGTCTAAGCCTTGCGAACCTTCCCTAAAACCACCAACCGCGCTCCGAGCGCGCCCACAGAAATTATCGCACACAGGTACGCGAGCCAATCTCCGTGCCGCGTATAGAACGTGTTACTCGAAATGAGTCCATAACGCGCAATCAGCGCCGTCCGTTCCTTGCGCGGAACTTCCGCCACCACCGCTCCCCAGGGATTAATCGACGCCGTCAGCCCCGTGTTCGTAGCGCTCAGCAGCCAGCGATCGTTCTCGATCGCCCGCATCCGCGTTTGCTGCAAGTGCTGCTTCCATGCGCCGCTGTCGCCATACCAGCCATCGTTCGAAATATTCACCAGCACCTGCGCGCCTTCGAGCGCGAATTGCCGCACCTCGTCCGGAAAGATCGACTCGTAGCAGATAAACGTTCCTAGCCGCTCTCCGCCCGCGTCCAGAGGCCTGCGCGACGTGCCGCGCTGAAATTCCCCAACCTCTTTCGTCAGTCCTCCAGCAAAACCAAACACCTGCGGAAACGGCAAATATTCACCGAACGGCACCAGGTGAACTTTGTCATAGCGCGCCGCCCACTCCCCCTGCGGACTCACCAACGCCGCTGAATTGAGGATCTTCGAACTATGCTCGCCGCTTTGCGTCGCGGGATTGATGCCAATCGCACCCGCAACCACCCAACTCCCCGACTGCTTCGCCAGTTCACTCACCGGATCCCGAAACCGCGGATCGTTCGTATAAAACGGCGCCGGCGACTCTGGCCATACCAGCAGATCGTAATGTGCGCCCTCTTTTCCTCCCGGCGGATGCAGGCTCACGTGTGTCAAGTCCTGAAGCGTGCTCTGGAAATATTCCGTTGTCCATCCCGATCCTTCAAGGATCGGAATATTCGGCTGCACCAGAACCGCTGTGTGATCGGCCGCAACTGCGGGCGCCGGCATCCATTGTCCCGCCTGCAGTACCACCACTGCCCCGCACGAAGCTGCCAGCAGCCACTTTCGCCGCTCCCTCCCCACCAGGAATGCAGCCGCGAAAGCGCTGTTCACCAGTACGATTTCGAACGAGAGCCCGTACACGCCCGTCATAGTCGCGATCCGGGTGAGCGCAAAATTCCCCGTCTGCGCGTACCCCAGCAACTCCCACGGAAACCCCGTGATCCGCGTCCGCGCCAGTTCCACCGCCACCCAGAGAAATGGAGCCGCCACCAACGCCCGCCGCACGGACAATGACGCCCCCGGCGAAGCCACCAATGCCACCAGCAGGCCAAACAGTCCGTGGTAGAGCCCGATATACATGCAGAACAGAATCAATGCAAAAAGAGCCACGGGCGCGGGCAGCCCGCCATAGCGATGCATCGTGTCGAAAATCCAGTAGCACGTTCCCGCCGACCACAGAATCCCGCACAGATAGCCAAGCAGGAATCCCTGCCACGCTGTCGCCGGAGCAAGTTTGACCCGAGCATTCAGTTGCAGCGCTCCCGCCGGACGCGCCCGGAGCAGCGCAATCAACAGCGGCGTGACCGCAATCCATGCCAGCCAGTACAGCCCCGGCAGCGGAAAGATCACCACTTGCAGCACTGCCGACAGTACAGTTAACAGCCAGGCGCTCGAATGAATTCTTCTCACCGCGCAAGCATAGCAAACCCGGATTTGGCAGCGCGGTGATTCAGGGCCCACAGTTGTCAGTTCTCAGTTCTCAGTGTCGAGCTCCCAGTTCCCGGCTCTCAGAAAGATCTCCAGCTTTTTGACTGAGTACAGGAACTAAGCGCCTTCTGAGTGAACGACCGCCGCTGTGCACCCCGGTGCACCCGGTGGTTCTCGTTCTCGCCGTTTTCAACCAGCGAGAGGAACTGACAACTGAGAACTGGCAACTGGCAACTGGGTACTGCCCCCCAGCATTGTTCCACCCGCGTCTATCAGATACCATGTGTTGATGATTTCCCTGTTAGGCACTCTCCTCGTGCGCATATTGGAAGCCATGTTTGCGATCGGCGTCGTCGGCTCAACCCTGGTCCTTCTGATCACGTTTGTCGAGGATGCGGAAACCCTTTTCGGCCGGGAGGAAACGCACCACTCCTGAGGTTGCCCCTCTCCTGAATGTCATCGCCCCTCCAGCCCGTCTCGAATGGATCGAACCGTGTTCGCATCGTCGTCGCCACGTCGGTGATGCTCACTTTCATCTCCTACTGGCGCGCGGCGGCCATCGTTCTGAACGATCTCGGCTCCTCCGCCTTTTATGCCTGTGGCATCGCCGAGCAGGCCGTCGGCAAGTCCGCCCCCTGGTTCATCGTCGGAGTCATGCTGTTCTCCTTTACGGTGCGCGCCGTCTACGTCGAGAGTTGCTCGATGTTCGTCCGCGGCGGCGTCTACAAAGTCGTCAAAGAGGCGCTCGGCGGCACGCTCGCTAAACTCAGCGTCTCGGCGCTGATGTTCGATTACGTCCTGACCGGCCCCATCTCCGGTGTATCGGCCGGCCAATACATTGCTGGCCTCCTCAACGATGTGATGGTCACCGCCGACGCGCATGGCTGGGTGCCGCGCGCCGTTCACAACATCTTCCACGGCACCCCGCACTTCGATGTCAATTGGACCTCGGTCGCCTTCGCCCTCGCCGTCACCATCTACTACTGGTGGGAAAACATCAAGGGCATCCACGAGTCCAGCGAAAAAGCGCTGTGGGTCATGCAGATCACGACTGTCATGGTCGTGGCCCTGCTCGGCTGGTCGGCTTTTACCCTTTTCAAGGTGGGATACCAGCACGTGCCGCTCCCCACGCCCGGCAACCTCCACTTCACCAAGGAGTCGCTCGGCTTCCTCCACCACAGCTTCCCCGATCAAAGCCTCGCGCAGAAGTTCGGCATCCTCGGCATCATGATCGCCTTCGGCCACTCGGTTCTCGCCATGAGCGGCGAGGAATCGCTCGCCCAGGTCAATCGCGAACTCGCCCATCCCAAGCTCCAGAATCTCAAGAAGGCCGCGATCGTCATCGCGCTCTACAGCTTCATTTTCACCGGGGTGACAGCGCTTCTATTTGTCATGATCATTCCGGACATGGTTCGGGTATCGGTCTACAAAGACAATCTCATCGCCGGCCTCGCCATGTATATGTACGGACCCGAACTGCTGCGCCTGGTTTTCCGCGGCTTTGTCGTGGTGGTGGGTTTTCTTATCCTTTCTGGCGCCGTCAATACCGCCATCATCGGCTCCAACGGTGTGCTCAACCGCGTCTCCGAAGATGGCGTTCTCTCCGACTGGTTCCGCTTCCCGCACCGCAAATACGGCACCAGTTATCGCATCATCAATCTCATCGTGGCATTGCAGGTCTTCACGATTCTCGCCAGCCGCGGCGATGTCTACGCCCTCGGCGAGGCCTATGCTTTCGGCGTGATCTGGAGCTTCGCCTTCAAAGGCCTGGCCATGCTGGTGCTCCGCTTCAAATACAAAGGCGAGCGCGGCTGGAAAGTGCCCGTCAATTTTAGAATCGGCCGCTACGAGATCCCGTTCGGCATGGCCTCGGTCACCATGGTGCTGCTCGCCACCGCCCTCATCAACCTCTTCACCAAGTCCGTGGCCACCATCAGCGGCATCGCATTCTCCGTTGTTTTCTTCTTGATCTTCACCATCTCCGAGTACACCAATCGGAAGAAAAAAGCGGCGGCGCACGACCACATGAACGATCAGTTTCAGTTGTTGCAGCGCGACACCGTCGAGCGCGAAAGCCTCAACATTCGCCGCGGCAATGTCCTGGTTCCGGTGCGTGATTACAACACGCTGACCCACTTGCGCTGGGCCCTGGAGAAGTTCGACATCCGCGACCAGGATGTCGTCGTCATGTCCGCCCGCGTCAGCCGCTTTGGCGCCGCCGCTTACGATCTCGTTCCCGACCAGATTTTCAGTGACTATGAGCAGACTTTGTTCACACGCGCCGTCGCCGTCGCAGAAAGTTTCGGCAAGAAAGTTTCCCTGCTGGTTGTCCCGGCCGGAGATGTCTGGACCGCCATCGTGCAAACTGCCAACAACCTGGATTCCTCCGCGGTAGTCATTGGCGTATCCAGCAAGATGTCGCCCGAGGAGCAGGCTTTCGCTCTCGGCCGGGCATGGGAGGCCCTCGCCGAGCCCAAGCGCCAATTCGTGCTGCAGGTCGTACATCCCGACGGCCACATCGATACCTTCCGCATCGGCCCGCATACCCCGAGCATGAAGGATGAGGATGTCCTTCTACTTCATCGATTGTGGTTGAATATCACGCGAGAACCAGGCTTGGAGAATGTGCATCACCATGAAATTCTGACCGAAGCTCTAACCCGCTTCGCCCACGATTACGGCGCCCGCGAACGCGAAGACATATTAAAGGAGTTGCGGCGGGCAGGCACTTCGGAAGCTGCCCGGTTGCGCACCGAAAGAGCGGAATCACGCCCAGCTCCCCTGGTCCGCAAAGAGAGCGATGACGGCCCCCCCCACCGACCGTAGCTAATGTGTCCCCGTAGCGAATGTCTCCCCGCAACGAATGTTCCCGTTTGTAGCTAATCATCCCCACGCGTGTCACCCTGAGCGGAGGTTGCCGCTCCGCCAAGGAGCGGCAACCGAAATCGAAGGGCCCCAACTCCACACCCTCGCCTCTGCCGCTCTACTTCACCGGCGGCGACTCCGCATCAGCCGCCTTCTGATCGTCTCCATGGATCACTCCATCGTCTTCCGCGTAGAACGACCGGTGGTTAGCGTCCATATGTTTGGGTGTCATGGTCAGCACAAAGCCTTCCTTGTCCGTGCCCTTTTCTCTATGTGGCCGGAATGCCACCGTGTAATCCCCCTGGTCGGTCGAATGTGCCATGCGCCGGGTAAACGACCCCGTGCCCGCCAGGTCCGCGAGCGATTCTGCGTACTTGTCATGCCGTTTGTTGTAGGCCCGCTCCGCCCTCAGCACCACCCGCATATATCCCAGCGCATCCGCCTCTGATTCCGAACGCGCCGGATCCCCCGGAAACTTAGCCTGATACGCCCCAACAGTCTGTTCCGGCGCCGGGGCTTGCGTCCCCGCCTGCCCCTGCACTGACCCTGTTAGTCCTATGCCGATCGTCACCATCCCCGCGTATCGCCGCCATTGCCGCCATTTGAGCACTGAAAAACCTCCGCTGGTCGCGCCTTTTGCGGGTTACCCCCGTAATTGGACTCGGTCGCCAATCATTTCAATTCCCCTCTGATTCAGGCAAGCTTGAACAGGATGCAATCCTAACAGGGTAACCTTGATGAAAGCAGCTGTAGCGAGAAAACCGATCATTCGTGTCGCCGTAGTGGAAAGCGATCCACTACGCTTTGTTGGATTCCGAGCTCTCTTTGATTCCGAGCCCGATCTGGAACTGGTCTCCGCCTCACTTGCCGATCTTGGACAACTCAACGGCATTGACCTGGTCCTGCTCGGCAACCGCAACGGCCAGAACCTCTATGACATCATGGCCAGCATGAAAGCTATCCGTCCCGACCTGCGCATCATCGTGACAGGCTCCGGCATGGATGATGAAAGCGTCCTCAAAGCCATCGCCGCCGGCGCCAAAGGCTACGTGGATGAAGCCGCCTCACCCACCGAATTCATCCAGGCTCTCCGCATCGTTCATCAGGGCTCAGTCTGGGCATCGCGCCGTGTGCTTTCGACCTTCATCGAGCGCGTCAGCTCTTCTCCAGGACGCATCTTTCCCGCCGGCCGTGTCACCTTTACGGATCGTGAAAAAGAAGTGCTCGAGATGCTGGTGGCCGGCCGTTCCAACAAAGAGATCGGCTCGGCTCTCGGCATCGAAGAACGGACGGTTAAGGCGCACGTGGCAAAACTGATGCGCAAAGTCGGAGTGCAAAACCGCATCGCGCTCTCGGTCCACGCCATCACGCATTCGCTGGTAACGGCAAAATAAGCACGGCAGACGTCAGCGCATCGTAGACCGAGCCGCTCCTTACGCAGCCCCCAACATTGCGCAGTCACCCCCCGCGTTCCGCAGCCATTCCCGCCTATACCGCTGTCATCCTGAGCGCTGCATGATCGTGCGAAGCAACGATCATGCGGAGTCGAAGGACCCCTATTCCCTGAACCGCAGTTGATTCCACCGAAGGAACGCCCGCCGCAGAATCAAATCGCCAACGCTATCCTGAACAAATGCATCTTGACTGAGAGCTGAGAGCTGGTCTTAGTTACCATCGGACAGTGACCTCGGTAATCTTGTCGCCTTTTCCCACCTGCCCCATACTCGATTCACCTACCACAGAACCTGGGAGACGGGGCTGGGAACGGAGATTAGGGTCGCCGTGATCAGCCCCGCATTTTTTTGTCCCAATCCTGACTCAACCCAATCACTACTCCATCCCGCAAGCCTGCATCGAATCAATTAGAATCTAAGTCAATCAATTCGATACTTCGATCTCCCAAGTGAGGCCTCATGCGCAATCTCCTCGTGGTTCTGGCGTTGCTTTTCGTTGTGACTCTTTGCATTTCCACCCCGGCTCTTTCGGCCGACGATGACTCTGGCCGAATCGATAACAAAGCAACCGACCGTGTTGCATCGGCAGCCACGATCCTCGATGAGATCCAGGGTGCCCCTGACCAGCGCATTCCCGAAGAGGTTCTCGGCTCAGCCGAATGTGTCGCCGTGGTTCCGTCGCTGCTCAACGGAGGCTTTGTCTTCGGCGGCCGCTACGGCAAAGGTGTAGCCAGTTGCCGCACGGAAAAAGGCTGGAGCGCCCCCGCATTTTTCGTGATCGGCGGCGGCAGCTTCGGCTTGCAGATCGGCGGCCAGTCCACCGACCTCATCATGCTGATCATGAACAAGAACGGCATGAACGACCTGCTCTCCAGCAAATTCAAACTCGGTGGAGACGCCAGCGCCGCTGCCGGTCCGGTGGGCCGCCACGCCGCCGCCGATACCGACTGGAAGATGCGCGCCGAGGTCCTGACCTACTCACGCTCCCGTGGCCTCTTTGCCGGCCTCGAACTCAATGGCGCCGTAATCAAGCAGGATAAAGACAGCACCCGCGAATTCTACGGCCGCATGGTGCCCTTCAAAACCTCTTTAAAGGGAGAGATCGAAGCACCCAAGAGTGCCTATCCGTTCCTGAGCACCCTGGCAAAATGGGCCCAGCAAGCCGCAAAGTAAGTTTCCAGAAGCTATGTTGCTCTTGATTTTGGGTGGTGCAGCGCTTCAGCGCTGCGATAACCGAACTGTTTTGAATGCGGCTTTTAGCCGCTGAGGGAACGCGCAGTTTACGCTCTGGGTTCATTATGAAATAGCCTAATTCTCTCAGTTCTCAGAAGCATCGCTTTCCGCCTGAGAACCCGGAATGAAGCGCTTTTTAAGGGAAAAGGTTTTCCCCCGTGCCACCCCGTGTACCCTGTGGTTCAAGCTTTTGCGTTTTGACTGAGAACTGACAACTGAGAACTAGAAGTTTTCCTGCTAACATTTTCCAGGAGGCACACCAATGGCTCCCAATCATCCTCCGCGCTTTCTGAAAATTGTCGACGAGGCCCGCAGCCGCGTCCGCGAAACCAACGTTGACGAAGTCAAGCAACGAATGGATCGAGGAGACAAATTCGTTCTCGTCGACGTCCGCGAAGACCGCGAGTTCGAGGCCGACCACATCGTCGGAGCTGTCCATCTAGGCAAAGGCATCATCGAGCGCGACATCGAAGCCAAGTATCCCGCTATCGATACCCCGCTAGTCCTCTATTGCGGCGGCGGTTTCCGCTCCGCCCTAGCCGCCGACAACCTCCAAAAAATGGGCTACACCAACGTCATCTCGATGGACGGAGGCATCAGAGACTGGCGCCAAAAATCCTACCCCCTAGAAAAGGGGAAGTAACGCGGTCACCTCCGCTCCTCCTAATTCACGACCGGCGCAACCATAATCTGTATTAGCCGGAACTCGACTTTCTCCGGCAGCATTGGCAAGGCTTCACGTGTCGGCGACAGGCGCATTCCGTGTCTAGATAAAGTTGACCGCTCCGATTGGGGTTTTGAGCGTTATCGGGATCTTGCAACAATCATCTCGGACTGCGCTGCCAGATAAGAACTTCTTGTTTACCGAAACGAATCTCATTGACCCCATCCTCAACTGGAACATCAACTTGAAAGTTCCCGGTTGTTCCCTGACGAGCAAAGAAAACTCGCACTGTTACGAGTTGGGCGATACCACTTCTTCTTATCTTTATGTCTTTGACCGACAGTGCACTATGTCCACAAAGGCCCGAAATTCGTATAGCATTCCGCCCATCACTCTGCACCGCCGTTATTTGGCGTTTCAAAACGAAATCTCCACTCAAGCACGATCGTATGATGAAGAAACGCCGCGATCACTGTAGCGGCGATTGCGAGCAAGACACAGGCAACAGTACAGCCAATTTTCATCCTTTTATTCACGCGCCAAGAATTATACGGTGTGTTTGAGTGGCGAAAACAGGCGTTAGCACTCAAAACCCCAGCCATTTTTCGCGGCAACAGAGAACTGGCAACGGAGAACTGGCAACTGGCAACTGCCCTCCATTGCATCCCCGCCCCATCTCTGAAAAAATAGCTCAATCGGGGATTTCATCTTTTATGTCAACCATCGGAAGCTTTGCGCTTCTATTGGCCCTTGGCCTCAGCGTGTACTCGTTCGGGGCCGGCCTGCTTTCGTTGTTCCGCCGCGACGCCGCTTCCGCCCGTCTGGGCGAAACGGCCCGCCGCGCCGGAATCGCAACTTTCATCATCGTCCTGCTCGCTGCCTTCATCCTCGTTGCTGCCGCTTTCAACGACGACTTTTCCATCGCCTACATCTACCACCACTCGAACCGCGATCTTCCCATCGCCTACAAATTCGCCGTGCTCTGGTCCGGCCAGGAAGGTTCGCTGCTGTTCTGGTCGCTTCTCCTCGCCGGCTACGGATTCGTTCTCCGCCTCCGCTACAAGACCGATCAGCGCCTCTTCGCCTACGCCTCCGTCATCATCGCCGCCGTTCAGGTCTTCTTTCTTCTGATTCTCAATTTCGCCGCGCAGCCCTTTGGCCTCATGCAGGGCGCGCTTCCGCCCGACGGCACCGGCCTCAATCCGCTCCTCCAATATCCCGAGATGGTCATCCATCCTCCCATGCTTTATCTCGGATACGTCGGCTTCACCATTCCCTTCGCCTTCGCGCTGGGCGCGCTCATCATGAAGTATCCCGGCGAAAAGTGGATCCACATCACCCGCCGGTGGACCATGGTCACCTGGTGCTTTCTCACCGTCGGCGTTTTTCTCGGCGCGCACTGGGCCTACGCAGTTCTCGGCTGGGGAGGCTACTGGGGCTGGGATCCGGTCGAAAACGCCTCGCTCATGCCCTGGCTCACCGGCACCGCCTTCCTGCACTCCGTCATGATGCAGGAAAAACGCGGCATGATGAAGGTCTGGAACATGTGCCTGGTGTTCGCCACGTTCCTGCTCTCCATGCTGGGGACCTTCCTCACCCGTTCCGGCGTTATCAGTTCCGTCCACGCCTTCGCGCAATCCTCCATCGGAACCTGGTTCATCGTCTTCATCGCGCTGACCACCGCCGTCTGCGCCTTTTTCCTCATCAAGAACCTGCCGCATCTCAAGAGCGAGCACAAACTCGAATCGCTGGTCTCCCGCGAGTCCAGTTTCCTGTTCAACAACCTGCTGCTGCTAGTAGTCTGCTTCACCATCCTCTGGGGCACATTCTTCCCCATTCTTTCCGAATGGGTGCAGGGACACAAAGTCACCGTCGGGCCGCCGTTTTTCAACCGCGTAGCCATTCCGGTGGCGCTCCTCCTCATGCTGCTCACCGCCGTGGGACCGCTGCTGGCGTGGCGTAAAACGTCGGTCGAGAGCCTGAAGCGCAATTTCCTCTTCCCTGCCATCGGCTCGGTCGCCGTCGGCCTCATGATGATTCTCTTCGGCGTGAAGCCATGGGAAGACCCGTCTTATTTCTACGCGACGATGGCCGCCGTTCTCTCCGCCCTGGTCATCTTCACAGTCATCTCCGAATTCCTCCGCGGAGGCCGCGTCATCGCCGGCAAAACCAACCAGAGCATCTTCGGAGCGATGCTCCAACTCACCCGCCGCAACACCCGCCGCTACGGTGGATACATCGTCCACTTCGGCGTCGCCTTGGTCGTCATCGGAATCCTCGGCCAGCCCTTTAATAAGGAAGTGGAAAAAGAAATGTCCTTCGGGGACAAAATCAACATCGGCCCCTACACCCTCGTCTGCCAGTCCTATACACAGGACGACAATCCCAACTACGCCAACGAGTGGGCCATCATCAACGTCTTCCGCGGCGGCAAACAGATCACCACCATGTATCCCGAGCGCCGCTTCTACAAGGCCAGCGGACAGCCCCAAACCATTCCCCGCATCTATCCCAGCTTCCGTCAGGATCTATTCCTGGTGCACGACCTCTATCTCGTCTACGAGGGCAAGAACGACACCACCGGCCGGCCCATCATCAAAGCGCACCTGAATCCGCTGGTGCCGTGGATCTGGATCGGCCTCATCATCATGGTCTTCGGCACGGTAGTCGCACTCATCCCGAATACGGTCCCGGTGACAGTAACGGCCGCAATACCCGTCCACGAACCCGCTCACGCAGGAGCCGGCGACTGATGAAACTCTTCTCTTCCGTTTTCGGCAATACGAACCGTCCTCCGGATGCCAATACGCGCTGTCATCCCGAGCGGAGCCGGCCGATTCGCGAAGCGAATGGGCCGGCGGAGTCGAGGGACCCCTACTCCCTTAACTTCCGTCCGCCCGCATGGCGCCGCCGCGTCCTGCAATGCCTGATTCTCATCGCCGCCATCCTCCTCTTCGTCGGCGCCGGCCCCAGCACCGACGTCCGTTTCAAAGACCTCGGCCACCGCATGATGTGCACCTGCGGATGCGGCCAGGTCCTGCTCGAATGCAATCACGTCGGCTGCCAGTCCTCCGAGAAAATGCGCAACGAACTGATGGCCGCGATCGATAAAGGCGACAACGACGACCTCATCCTGCAGGGCTTCGTGCAGGAGTACGGTCCCACCGTAATCGCTGCGCCCACCGCGACCGGCTTCAACAAGGTAGCCTGGATCATGCCGTTCGTCGTCTTAGCTCTCGGGATCGCCTTCGCGGTTCATATCGTGCGCTCCTGGAAGAATCGCCCCACACCCGCCCTCGCCGACGGCATCGTGATTCCGCAAGGCAACGAACTGGATCGCCTGCGCGCCCAGGCCCGCAAGGAGACCGACCTGTGATGGCGCACCGCTTCGGCGTTTGGGTTTGGGTGGCGCAGCGCTTGAGCGCCGCGATAAAGATGCCATTTCTATTCGGGGCTTTAGCCCCTGAAGGAAGCGCCCTATGACTCTTTTCGTTTGCGCCGTCTTCACCTTCGCCGCGCTCTACTACGTCTTCTTTTTCCCCGGCGAAGTCTACGCCGGAGAAGAAAAAACCCGCCTCGGCTATCTCCGCGAGCGCAAGGAATCGGTCTACGAAAACCTGCGCGACCTGAACTTCGAATACAAAGCCGGCAAGGTCCCCGACGTAGATTACCAATCCATGCGCGCCTCGCTCGAAGAAGAAGCCGCCGCCATCATGGCCGAGATCGCCCGCCTGGAACTGGCCGCCGGGCAGGCGGTGTAGTTTGCAAGAGTCTGCAAAGACGCAAATTATGACAAGTGACAATGTACACTTTACAGTGTATCCTTGATGATCAGGAGCTTTAAGCATCGCGGCCTGAAGCGGCTTTACGAGGAAGACGACCGTCGCGGAATCAGGCCGGACTTAACCAAGACGGTGCAGGAAATTCTGACCGTCATGGATGATGCGGTAAGCCCGCAGGAGCTCAACCTCCCCGGCTATCGGCTTCATCCTCTCAAAGGCGACTTAAAGGGCTTCTGGTCGGTCACGGTGCGAGCCAACTGGCGTATTGTTTTTCGTTTTGAGGGAAACGATGCCTTTGACGTTGAACTGATCGATTACCACTGAGAACAAGAAGGAACAAAACCATGCCGATGAAGAATCCAGCTCACCCAGGACGTATCGTTAAGAGCGCCTGCCTTGAGCCTCTGGGCCTGTCCGTCACCGAGGGAGCAAAGGTTCTGGGCGTCACACGCCAGACCCTGAACAACGTCATTCATGGCAAGTCGGGCATCAGCCCCGAAATGGCTCTCCGCCTCACAAAAGCTTTCGGCAGCACGGCCGAGACCTGGCTGCGAATGCAGGTCGCTTACGATCTCGCACAGGCCCGTAAAAACGAGAGCAAGATCAAAGTCCGCCGCGTGCATGTTCCGCAGGAACTCTTCGCGTAGTCGGCTCACGAAGGATTCGATGCCTCGGAAAACGAAAATCCCGGTCTTCAAGAGCGACCGCGCCGCCCGCGTCGGCTTGCCCTATCAGCGCTTCATCCGCCTGACCCTCGAAGGGGCTCTGAGTGCAGCAAAATAAGCGATGAACAATAGACGCATGTATCGCAGGACACAACCCGCCTTTTTCGCGGTTTTATCAATCCTGCTCATTGCTTCTTATGCATCCGCGGATGCCCATAGCGCTGAGTGCAACCAAACTGTATCGATGCGTGTTTACTCAAATGCCTGGATCGATATGGAAACAGGCGATCTGAACGGGTTTGAGTTGGCAATCAAGAACATCGACAATTCCCCGATCAACGTGTTGCTCTACATGTATGAAGGCGGTGTGGCCGA
This sequence comes from Terriglobales bacterium, assembly GCA_049300475.1. Classification (GTDB taxonomy): domain Bacteria; phylum Acidobacteriota; class Terriglobia; order Terriglobales; family Acidobacteriaceae; genus Acidiflorens. The sequence continues at coordinate 43,474 of JBAQJU010000279.1, forward strand.
GGGCATTCCTTTGCCTGGGCGCATTTCCAACGGAAGAATTGACATAAGGGGAGACTGGGTTGAGCATTTAATCGAATATCCTTCCAAAAAAGAAATCATCCAATCCCACTCTGTGAAAATAGCGGAACACTCAAGCCACCCTCGTTTCGAGGCAAAATATCAATTCAGGGTTTCGATGACTTTGACGTAAAACTAAAAAGAGTCAAACACATTTGGATGTGCGGACCGTAATTGTTTTCAGCTTTTCCCGTCACCGAGTCGAAGGAGAGAATTTGAATAAGATTGCACTAACAATTGCGTCGCTATTTCTTACCCTGGCCTCGGCCTCCGCCCAGACCCTATCCGGCACCGTCACGAACGGCACCACCAACGAGCCCGCCGCCGGAGACGAGGTCATCCTCATCAGCCTCGCCAATGGCATGGACGTTGCCGGCAACACCAAGACTGACTCCTCCGGCAAATTCAGCTTCAAACTCAACGCCAGCAATGGCGCTGGAGGGCCGCACCTCATCCGCGCTGTCCACCAGGGAGTCAACTATCACCAGATCGCGCCGCCCGGCACCAACTCCGTCGAAGTAAAGGTGTACGACGTCGCCAAGAAAGTCAGCGCTCTCAGCCTCACTGCCGACGTCGTCCGCTTCCAGGCCGATGCGGCCAGCCTGCAGGGCATGCGCCTGTTCGCCGTCGATAACACCTCGTCGCCGCCCGTCACCCAGATGAACGATCACAACTTCGAGTTCTATCTGCCCCCCGGCGCAAAGATTCAGCAAGTGCAGGCGCGCGCGCCCAACGGACAGCCCATCGCCGCCGACGCCGAGCCGCAATCCGAAAAGAATCTCTATGCCATCAACTTCCCGCTGCGCCCCGGAGAAACCCAGTTTCAGCTCGAGTACACGCTTCCCTACTCCGGCACCGCCAAGATTGATCCTAAACCGCTCTATCCCGCCGAACACTTCGTCGTCGTCCTGCCCAAGTCCATGCACTTCGCCCCCGCCAGCGGCGTGAGCGCCTTCAAATCGATGAACGACCCGAACACGCCAGACTCCGTCGTCCAGGTCGCGCAACAGACGCACGCCGGCGAGCCGCTAGCTTTCACGATCACCGGCACCGGCACCATCAGCGACCAGCCCGCGCAAGCCGCCTCCGGCGCGGCGGAGCAAGGTCAGGATCAAGGACAGATGCCGCAATCCGGACGCGATCGCCCCGGTGGAGGCCTCGGCGCTCCCATCGACGCTCCCGATCCGCTCGAAAAATACCGCTGGCCGATTATCGGTGCGTTCATCGTTCTTTTAGGCGTTGGCGGATGGATCGTCACCAAGCGCCAGACCGCAATCCACGCCACCGCGGGAGCGTCCTCAGGCGGATCAAGCGCTTCGGGATCGCGAGCCGGCCTCGCCTCCGGCCCACTAGCGGCGCCAATCACCGGTCCGGGCGCCAAATCAATCTCAGGACCTGCATCCGCTTCTGCCGCGGCTGCGCCCGCCTCGATCGCAAGCCCCACGTCAGCAGCAAACTCGGGAGCCTCAAAATCCGCCATGATCCTCGAAGCGCTGAAAGAAGAACTCTTCCAACTGGAAGTCGAGCGCAAGCAAGGCAAAATTACCCCGGAGGATTACGAAAAAGCCAAAGCCGCCCTCGACCAGACGCTCGACCGCGCCCTGAAACGCCAAAGCTAAAGCCTGGTGCCCCCTGAATATAGAGGGTGCCCCAGGTTTCGCGCTTTTCGAAACCTGGGATTCCACGGTCGCGTCCATCTCGGGATTTTGCCGGATGCCCAACTCACCGCACTGCCAGTTCGTCCAATCGAGCCAGCGTATCCGGATACCGCCGCACTAACAGCACAAGAGCCGCCGCTTGCGGATTCGGCTTAGCTCGCCCCTGCTCCCATTTTCCAGCGCTCTTTCGTTGATGCGCAGCCTGCGCGACCAATCTCACTCCCACCTCTAACCCCTTTATTTTCAGAGATCCAAGGGGTGTGCAGTACTGAATAGTAAGCACCCCAGGCCGCTTTCCGCCCTCCGCATCAAAATCACCAGCCCCACATCGAATAAGATGAATACCTGAGGCACTTATGAGCAACATCTTCAAAACCACCTTGCTCCTGACCGTCATGACCCTTCTGTTCATGCTGGTCGGACGGGCTCTGGGTGGTCAGAACGGCATGTTGATGGCTCTGGTCTTTGCCGCCATCATGAACTTCGTTTCCTACTTTTTCTCCGACAAGATTGCGCTGTCCATGTACCGCGCGCAGCCTGTCTCGCACGAAGATCTTCCCCGCGTCTACAACATCGTCGAGCGCCTGTCGCAAAAAGTTGGGCTGCCCATGCCCAAGGTCTACGTCATCCCGACCGACTCGCCCAACGCCTTCGCCACTGGACGCAACCCGCACCACGCTTCGGTTGCGGTCACGCAGGGAATTCTCGGGCTGCTCAACGACGACGAACTCGAAGGCGTGATCGCCCACGAACTCGGACATGTGCGCAATCGCGACATTCTCATCAGTTCCATCGCCGCCACGCTCGCCGGAGCCATCACCTTTTTGGCCAGCATAGCGAAGTGGGGAATGATTTTCGGCGGCATGCGCGGAGGCGACCGCGAAGAAGGCGGAGGCGGAGGCATTGCGGCCATCGCCATGATTTTCCTCGCCCCCTTCGCTGCGATGCTGATTCAACTGGCCGTTTCGCGCTCGCGCGAGTACGGAGCCGATGACACCGGCGCGCACTGGACCGGCAATCCCTACGCGCTCGCCAGCGCTTTGGCAAAGATCGAAGCCTATTCGCGCCGCGCCCCGCTGCTCGCAACGCCATCGACAGCGCATCTTTTCATTATTCAGCCGTTCCTCGGAGGCATGAGCTTCGGCAACCTGTTCTCGACTCATCCACCGACTGCGAAACGCATCGAGCGGTTGACAGGAAGGCCCGCGGAGTTTTTGCAGTAAAGGCAGTCCTCAGCGGTCAGCCGTCAGTGGAGCGAAGAAGGATCCGGTTGATGGGCGAAGCGTGACATCTGTCGCACACGCAGAAATAGCGGTACATTTGATTCCGGCACAAGAATGAGTATCAAACCAGATGAGACTCTAATCGTCGGGTCATGGGTGATGGTGAACGGCCATATGACTGCGGATGCTGAGTTGCAGCGTATAGAGCGCCTTGTCGCTAACGAGTTGGAAAAGACTGCAATTTCTCCGGATGGTTGGGAAATTCTCTACAGAGACCGCGACGGACGCTATTGGGAGAAATTTCTTCCCCATGGTGGAATGCATGGTGGTGGTCCCGCATCGTTGCGCGTACTCGATCTAGCGAGTGTCCAAAAGAAGTACGGGATATCGATGAACCGCTGAGAGCTGCCGTGACATAGGTAACCGCCTGCAGCACTGCGCCCATAGTAGAATCCAAACGAATGCCCCCCGAAACCCTGTCGGCAACCGCGCGCCGCGCGGCCGAACTGGAATCCGCTCTGCGCACCGTCATCCGCGGCAAGGACGATGTCCTGCGCCTGGCCCTCGTTTCAATCTTCGCCAAAGGACACCTGTTGATCGAAGGCGTCCCGGGAGTCGGCAAAACCACGCTCGGTCAGGCCCTGGCCCGCGCCATCGACTGCACCTTCCAGCGCGTCCAGTTCACCAGTGACATGCTGCCCTCCGACGTCCTCGGCATTTCCATCTATTCCGCCATCGAGCAGAAATTCGAGTTCAAGCGCGGCCCCGTCTTCGCCAACGTCGTCCTGGCCGACGAAATCAACCGCACCACGCCGAAGACGCAATCCGCGCTGCTCGAAGCGATGAACGAAGGCCAAGTCACGGTCGACGCCTATTCCTACCCGCTGCCCCAGCCGTTCCTCGTGATCGCCACCCAGAATCCCATCGAGCATCACGGCACCTACCCGCTGCCCGAATCGCAACTCGACCGCTTCCTCATGCGCCTCCGCATGGGATACCCCGAGGGCAATGCCGAGCGCGAAATCCTGCGCGCCGAAGCCGGGACGACCCAACTTGAAAAACTGCGACCCGTTCTGAACGCCGCCGATGTAATCGAAATTCAGCAGGCCGTAACCCAGGTCCACGTGGACGATTCGCTGATCACCTACGCGCTCGCGATCGTCACCAGGACGCGCGAGTCCGAATATCTTTCCCTGGGAGTTTCGCCGCGCGGCTCGCAGATGTTCTACCGCGCCGCCCAGGCGATGGCCTTCCTTGACGGACGCGACTATTGCACTCCTGAAGACTTCAAGCCCCTGGCCGTCCCTGTCTTCGGCCACCGCATCGTAGTGAACTCGCTCTACGCCTCGACCCTGAAAAAGTCCGAGCAGTCCGAACAGGTGCTGAAGGAAATCGTTGACAGCGTGCCGGTTCCCGTGTAGCGCCGGCGTCCCGCCGGCGGTCCGGCTGGCGTCCTCGCCAGCCGCGCGTCAAAGCCGCTATTTATCGTGCCGTTCGAAGAACTTCGACTTGTCGATATGCGCGGGCACGGCCACATCGAAGAATCCGACCATCATCTCATTGTAAGTCTGATCGCCCCAGGTTACTGGACTATCGGGATCCGGATTGTGAAGATTGTTCCGCGAGTTATCGTACCAGGCGACGGCTTGTAACTCAGTTCCCGCTTTCAGGAAACGAGGCTGCGCCAAACGATAACTCAGCTGCCAATAAAAATCGTAGTTCACCCGCAAGAGGGTCTCGACGGTCTTATCGGAGTGAACAATGTTGTACTCAAAGCGCTTTCCGCGCAGATGCATGTGCGGGAAAAAGCTAAGGAGCGTGCAATCGTTGGGCAACGTCCCGTGAACTTCCACGCGGTAGTTGTCGGCGCCCGCGGGAATAGGAATCATGTCGTGATCGTTGGCAAGCTGCAAGGTCAGCACGCGCTGCGCGGGCTTCGCCTTGGCCAACACCATGCCCACACTCGATTGATCGGAAGCCGCATGGCCATTGGTCGTGTAATGCATCTGGAAGACAAGATCGGAGTGGGCCGGAACAAACTTCGCCATGCCGTCGGGCCAGTGATCGGGCGAACTGCCGGGAGCATACACCAGCAGCATGTCACTGCGCGTCTCGTGCGCTTGATGGCGAAGATGTTCATCTCCCAGGCTCGTCGCCGTAAACGGCACGCCGATCGGCGCTCCCCGCAGCCAGTCTGAGCCCGGCGCGCGAATGTAGACGACCGCGTGATGCACGTGTTCGCGGCTGGATGGCCGCACCTCCGACATCTGCACCCATTCGTCGCGGCTGAAATTGGTCGGCACAATTTCGTACGTATATTCGACGTCTCCCCGGGCCGGAATCGCGACCGGTTTGGGCATCTTCAGAATGACGTCGGGTTGGGGGATCGCCCAATCCTCGGCCCAGTTCACGGGTGGCGGCGCGTTGTGAGGATCGCCCGCGGGGGTGCCGCCCACGGCCCAGCGCGAAATCAAGTCGATTTCGCCTGCAGTGAGCGAGAGATCGTTCGAAAAATGCCCGCAACAGGGATCGGCAAACCACGGGGGCATCGCCTTCGAGCGCACAGCCTTGCCGATCGCCGTAGCCCAAGGCTTGGTTTCCTGGTACGTCATAAAGGGCATGGGCGCGATCTCGCCGCGACGGTGGCAGACCTGACAATGATGCTGCAAGATGGGCAGCCCATCGCGATAGAACGTTGGAGTCGGCACATTGCGAGATGGCGGCTGGGGTTGTGCATCCTCAGGGGCGGCAAACCAAACCAGGCACGCAGCTAGAAACATCAGGCCCGCGAATCGGGGAGAGGCATGCATTTAAGGTCGATTCTACAACGCGATCGCAGACGCCTCATGACATCAGAGAAGGAACTGGCGGCATTTGACGGCCGCATGCAACTTTGGCTGGCGGATTGAGACGGCAAAATCTGCCTGGTGCGTTTCTCTCCCCGAGAATCTCAATCGGCGGTTACCGGGATGGTTACTGTGAATTTACTAAAGTTCCCACACCCCCCGCCGATCAGCTCTTTGGATGGCACGGATTCGTGCCCGACGAATCGCTTCCAAGGAGAAACTTATGTCAACCGCGGCTGTTTCCTCCAGTTCCATTTACCAGGAACTACAATCCTTCTTTCAACAGCGTGGCGCCGATGTGCAGCAGCTTGGCAAGGATCTTGCTGCCGGCAACCTCGCAAATGCGCAGCAGGACTACACGACGCTCCAGAGTCTGGGCCAGAATGGCCCCTCCGCGAATGGCAACGTATTTGGCGGAAGCCAGCGCGAACAGGCCCTTAACGCCGTCGGACAGGCGCTCCAGGCGAACGATCTAGCGGGCGCCCAGCAGGCCTTTGCTCAACTGCAGAGCATCTACCATCCCAATTCGAATTCCGCGTCCGCCTCCGCTTCCGCGCCTACCTCTTCTTCCCCTGGCTCCGTTTACCAGCAACTGCAGGCGTACAGCCAGCAGCGTAGCGCGGATGTGCAGCAACTTGGTCAGGATCTTACCGGAGGCAATATCGCGAATGCACAGCAGGATTACAACGCTCTGCAAACTCTGGGCCAGAGTGGTCCCTCCAAGAGTGGAGCAACATTTGGCAACAGCCAGCGCGAGCAGGATTTGAACGCCGTCGGCCAGGCGCTGCAGTCGGGCGATCTAGCGGGGGCGCAACAGGCCTTCGCACAGTTGGAAACTACCAACCAGAAGTATCACACTTCGCCACCCGTAACCCGTCAGCCGGTAAGCGTGCCTCCCAACATCGTGGTGCCCAGCGGTTCCAACCCAACGACCGGTGGGGGCACTGAAATCATTCTGAACCTGGCGAACGCGCCCGCCGGCGAGCAGATTACGATCGGTCTCACGAACCAGGCCAACGGCAACGAACAAGTGACCATCAGCGCGGTCAATCCGCAGAATCAAACTCCCGAGCAAATAGCCCTGAACGTCAACCAAACACCAACCAGCAAATCGTTCTCAACCTGTTCGGCAGCTCCTCCAGCAACTCAACGCAGGGCAGCGCTCTGAATACAACTGCCTGAGCGTCGGATTGCTTCTATGGCTCGGCTGGCCGCGAACCACACCTTGCGGCTGGCCGCAGCCACCAGTCCCCTACTGCTACCGCGACCGCGAGAAGATGAGCACAGTGAGCAGAGCGTACCGCCGGCACCCTTGCCGGCGGTTCCGAGAGCCTGCCCTGAGCTTGTCGAAGGGGCGACCCGCCCTCGCTCGCCCCGGCGCTCGTAGAAAAGATCATGCGGCCACAAAGCTAGCTCGTGCCGCCGGCAATCGAAGGCACCAGCAGAACCTCGTCGCCATCCTGAAAGGAGTAGGAAGGACCGCCCAAAAAGCGGATGTCTTCCTCATTCACATAAATATTCAGGAAGCGGCGCACTTCGCCGTCTTCATTCCGTATATGAGTCTTCAAGTCGGGGAACTTCGTGTCGAGGGCGCTGAACAACTCGCCAAGATTCGCTGCTTCGCAGGTCAGATGCGGCGTGCCCGCCGTGAGACGCCGTAGCGGGGTTGGTATTTGAACGGTGATGCTCATAATTAGGCCTCCAGAATAAATACTTGAGGTCTCAGTTCCAAGATTTGAATCTACTGTCCGACCGGGAACTGAGAACCGGGAACTGCTTTCTACGCCACCGCGCTCGCAGCCGCCGCTGGCGCCGAACTCGCTGCCGGCAGCGCCGTGACCTTCGCGGCCAGATACGCCTCAAACTCAGCGAGCTTGGCCGCGATCGGCCGCTCCGCCTGGTATTTGTCCGCCAGCACGTCGGTGGTTTTCAGTCCGTTGCCCGTGACGCAAAGCACCGTCGTCTCATCCGGCAGAATGCGGTCCTGCTGGAACAGCTTGCGCGCGGTCCCAACC
>JBAQJU010000280.1:0-20227 GCA_049300475.1 Terriglobales bacterium
GGCATAATCCGTTGAGGGCATACTTGCCGGCAACACTCTCCTTGCAGCTTTGAAGAAAATCTTTTCACTCTACACATGCCAATGAAATACGTGTAAAGTTATTGCCTTTTGAAGTCAAGGGCAAATCATGCGAACAATCGCCGCCAGATTCGGCATGGGAAGCTGGCATTCGTCGACCCGAGAGAGGTTGTTGCTGCTGGTGGTTTCGGTTGCGCTATCGCTGGCGTCACACGTCGTTTTCCTGCGGTTCCTTCCTTCGCCCTGGCAACAAAACGAGAGTGCGGATTATCGGGTTTTTTACGAGCCAGTCGCCCGGCAACTCGCTTCGGGCCATGGATTCTATCTGCCCTCCGGAAAACCGGCTCTCAAATATCCGCCCGGAATTCCCATCATGTATGGGGCTACGTTCTGGCTCTCCGATCGGATCGGAGTGTCCCACCAGTTAAGTTTGAGAGCTTTGCAAGGTCTGCTCACAATCGCTACCTCTGCTCTGGTCACGATAATTGCGTTTGAAACTTTCGGCGCCCGCACCGGGCTAATGGCATGTTTCCTTTGGTCCACCTACCCTTTTCATCTTTGGCTGTCAAAACAGCCTTCGGCAGAGCCTCTAGTTTGCGCCCTTCTGGCCGCAGCGGTGCTCTCGTTCCTGCGATGGCTGTCGAAGGGACGGGGGGCAATGCTATGGGGATCCGTATGCGGCGTGGTTGTGGCCTTCGCGGCCCTGACCAAACCTTTTAACATCGCGTTGGCCGCGGTCTTTGGCGGTCTGGCATGGGTCTGCGACGCACCTTGCACCAGGAAAATGCGTGCGCTCTTCTGTGCATCGGTCCTCATCGCGTTTAGTCTGAGCATTCTGCCGTGGGAGATCTGGGCATCCCGGACAGCTGGGCATTGCATCCCGCTCTGCACAAACGGCACAGCGACGTTGTTGGATGGCATTACATTCGGTATCGGCCGTAACAAATTTCAGAAACCTCCCGCATTACCTGGTCCGGTCTCCGCACTGGCAAAGGAATTTGCCGCGCATCGAAGAGATTTCCAAAGCAACGGCGAAGTCTTGAGGCTGCTGGCTGCACACGTGAAGGAAGCACCCTCTGGCGTGGCGCTCTTGTTTCTGACCAAGGCGGCGGTGAGTTGGTACGGAAACGATTCGCACCGCCATGAACGGTGGGCCATATTGATTCAGCTCTTTTACCTGCCATTCTTCATTCTCGGCGCCTGGCTCGCACGCGGCGGCGGGAGGCAGTACAAAAACTTCCTGCTCATCGCCTGCGGAGTAACTTTGTACTACTGGGGCATGACGACGCTGGTTGCGTTGCCGATCGTGCGTTACATGGTGCCAGCAATCAGTCTGCTGATAATACTGGCTGGCAACGCACTCGATGTACTGGTGGAAGCCTGTGGGTGGCGGCCTGTTCTGGTGAAGCGAGAAATAACTGCCCAGTAGTTGGAGCACATCGCCAAGGGCTTGTCTTCGATATGTCCGCCTTGGACAGTGAATCTTGGCCGAATCTGCGCTCACGAAAAGGGAGTAAGCCGCACCACGGATGTTACGGACAGGGGTGCAGAAGAGGGCAAAACCGGCTCCAGACGTGATATTATGGCCGCCTTCACTCGACGACTGCCTCAGGAGGTCACTCATGTCCAATCGCTTGATGTTCTTTGTTTTGGTAGTTCCTGCTCTCTCCCTGTGCCTGTTCGCCCAGGCCTCTACCGGTTACGATGGTCCGGCGCAACTGCCGATAGCAACTGTTGCCAGTTCGATGGCTGACACTCCCGCGCCAGGGGCGGTCATAAATGTCAACGCTGGCGACGACCTGCAGGCAGCGTTAAACGCTGCCCAATGTGGCAACACCATCCAACTACAAGCGGGTGCAACCTTCACTGGAATTTTCAAGTTTCCGGCCCGGAATTGCGATAACAACCATTGGATCATTGTTCGCACCAACTCTCCCGACACAACTCTGCCCGCCGAAGGACAGCGCCTCACGCCGTGCTATGCGGGAGTCGCCTCCCTACCAGGACGTCCGCAGTATGCCTGCGACAGCCCGCAGAACGTGCTGGCCAAGCTTGTCGATTCGGGATTAACCGGTCCAGTGATCTTCCAGAACGGTGCAAATCACTACCGGCTGATCGGATTGGAACTGACGCGACCGACCGGAACCAAGGGAGCAGTGACGCTGATATCGGTGGCCTCTGGAGGCACGGCGAGCTACATCGTGCTGGATCGAAGCTGGGTGCACGGGACGACGCAAGATGAGAGCAAAGAGGGTTTCGACCTCTCGGGCACGAATAATGTGGCGGTCGTGGACTCCTACTTCAGCGACTTTCACTGTACCGCGGTCACCGGCACGTGTACGGAGGCGCATGCCCTGCATGCCGGCACCGGCAATTCTCAGGATGGTGTTTATAAGATCCAGAATAATTTTCTGGAAGCCTCGGGACAGGCCATTTTGTTCGGCGGAGCTGCCGCAACCACGACTCCAACTGACATTGCCATTCGCTTGAATCACTTCTTCAAACCGTTGCTGTGGATGAAGGGGAACTCGCCGTTCCAGGGTGGAGTTGCGGGCAATCCATTTATTGTGCGGCACCACCTGGAGTTCAAGAATGCCATACGTGTGCTAATAGAAGACAACCTGCTGGAAAACTCTTGGGGAGGTTTCGGCGAAAAAGGAGATGCCATACTTCTGACGCCCAAGAGCCAGCATATCAAGTCAGGCGATAATGTCTGTCCAGTCTGTGAGGTCACGGACATTACGCTCCGCTACACGCACATCATCCATGCCAGTGGGGGTATCGAGATTGCGACTGTCCTTTCCGGAAATGGAAAGGACGGGGGACCCGCATTGGCAGGAGCCCGGTTCAGCATTCACGATGTTGTGATGGACGACATTAGCCGGAGATATATTGGAGGAGGCTGGTTACTTTCAGTGGGAAACGGCTGGCTGGCGAACCCGCTTAATACGATTACGATCGATCACATCACGGGATTTCCGGATAATGAAGGCGGCATCCTGGTGTTGGGGAACGAGATGTCGAATCCGCAAATGTTTGGATTCGTCTTTACAAACAATATTGTTACAGCGGGCAGGTACCCGGTCTGGAACGGGAGCGGCGGTGCTGCCAGTTGCGCCCACTCAGATGTCCCACTCACCAGCCTGAACAACTGCTTCGCTTCGTACACGTTCAGCAATAACGCTCTGGTCGCGGCCCCCGCTCGCTATCCATCCTCGGCTTGGCCGACGGGGAACATGTTCGCGCCCACCACGAATACCGTTGAGTTCGCCCAATACAACAATAGCAACGGGGGAAATTACCAGCTCATGCCCGGCAGCCCCTATAAGAACATGGGGACCGATGGCCGGGATCTAGGGGCCGATATTGCTGGATTGGACGCAGCCCTGGCGGATGTTCCGTAAGAGTCTGCGTCTGTTTCGGTGCCAAGGTCCGCGGTTCACCGCGGACCTTTTTCTTTGTATGCAGAACCAGTTATAAGATTCTTGCCATCTTCCCGCCAAGTTTTTTATCCCACGTATCGAAATTCTGCGTTGTACTTTCAAGCCCTGAGGACTGTAACTTAGGAAGTTACGGCTTTGGCCGATCTGGTTGAGGTGTGTGCGGCCGGCTCTCTGGCCGAGGGAAGTGAACGTTATTGCGATGGAAGTGCCCAGAATAAAGCGCGCCAATGGTCTGCCGCCGGCGCAGGGCCTGTACGATCCTGTGCACGAGCACGATGCCTGTGGCATTGGATTCGTCGCCAACGTGCGTGGCCAGAAGAGTCACGACATCATCAGAAAGGGAATCGAGGTACTGATCAACCTCACCCACCGGGGCGCCTGTGGATGCGATCCCGAAACTGGTGACGGCGCCGGTATCCTAATTCAGATTCCCCACGAGTTCTTCGCGCGCGAGTGCGCCAAGCTTGGCATCAAACTGCCCGGCGCGGGGGCCTATGGCGTAGGCATGACCTTCCTGCCGGTGGAGAAGCATCAGCGTCTGCAGTGTGAAGGAATCCTTGAGCGCATCCTTCGCGAAGAGGGACTGACGGTGCTCGGCTGGCGGGATACACCGGTAAACGCCTCCGCCATCGGTCGCGTCGCGCGTGGCTCGCAGCCCTATATCCAGCAGATATTCGTAAGCCGTCCCGCCGGCATGGACGAAAATGCTTTCGAACGAAAGCTCTACATTGTGCGCAAGCGCGCCGAGTTCGAAGTCGCCTCGTCTGACATTGAAGACCGCGAGACTTTTTACATTCCATCGCTCTCCGCACGCACCATCGTCTACAAGGGCTTGCTGCTCGCTCCCCAGATCGCAAATTTCTACGGCGAACTTTCCGATCCTGCGGTGACCAGCGCGCTCTGCCTGGTTCACCAGCGTTTTTCGACGAATACGTTTCCCAGTTGGCAATTGGCACATCCTTACCGCTACGTTGCTCACAACGGCGAGATCAACACCTTGCGTGGCAACGTGAACTGGATGCATGCCCGCCAGTCGCTGCTCCAGTCCACCCTGTTCGGCGAAGACATCCAGAAGCTGTTTCCCATCATTGCGCCCGGCGGCAGTGATTCGGCCAATTTTGACAACGCCGTGGAATTGCTTTTCCAGTCCGGACGCAGCCTGCCCCATGTCATGGCCATGCTGATTCCTGAAGCCTGGGCGGGGAATCCGCACATGCGCCCCGAGAAGCGAGCTTTCTACGAATACCATTGCTCTCTCATGGAGCCGTGGGATGGCCCGGCAGTGATTGCCTTCACCGACGGGCGCGTGATCGGCGCCACCCTCGATCGCAACGGCCTGCGCCCCGGCCGATATGTCGTGACCCATGACGATTTGGTAGTGATGGCCTCCGAGGCCGGAGTGCTGGAACTCAAACCGGAAGAGGTCAAGATCAAGGGACGCCTGCAGCCCGGAAAAATGTTTCTGGTCGACACTGTCCAAGGCCGCATTGTTTCCGACCAGGAGATAAAACAGCATCTGTCCTTTCAACAACCTTACGCTGCGTGGCTGAAGCAAAACCAGGTCACTCTGGATCAGTTGCCGGAGCCAACGCGCGTTCACGCGGCCAATCACGACACAGTTCTGTGCCGGGAACGGGCCTTCGGCTACACCGACGAAGACTTGAAAATGATTCTCGAACCCATGGCCTGTAAGGGCGAAGAGCCCGTGGGCTCGATGGGAACGGACACTCCGCTGGCCTGTCTTTCGGACCGGCCGCAGTCCCTGTTCAGCTATTTCAAGCAGTTGTTCGCGCAGGTAACCAACCCGCCAATCGATCCGATCCGCGAAGAGATGGTGATGTCGCTGATCAGCTACATCGGGGTTGAGCGAAACATTCTTCAAGAAACGCCGGAGAACTGCCACACCCTGAAGTTGCCGCACCCGCTCCTGACGAACCGCGACCTGGAAAAGTTGCGGCGGGTATCGAGCGGCGACTTACTGGCCATTACTTTGCCGGCGCTGTTCCGCGCGGAAGAAGGTGAAGCTGGACTGGAGCGTGCCCTGGATGAGCTTTGCCGCCGCGCGTCTCTGGCCGTTACGTCGGGATACACGCTGTTGATTCTCTCCGACCGCGGAGTGGACAAGCATTACGCTCCCATTCCCAGCCTGCTGGCGTTGGCAGCGGTGCATAATTTGCTGGTGCGGGAGGAGACTCGCACCTCCGTCGCGCTCATCGTGGAGTCTGGCGAACCGCGCGAGGTGATGCACTTTGCCCTACTCATCGGCTATGGCGCCAGCGCCGTCAATCCATATCTCGCGCTTGAAGCCCTGGAGGATATGGCGCACCGCGGTTATTTGCCCGAGGGCGTGACCGCTGAAGCCGCGACCGGGAATTTCATTAAGGCAATCAACAAGGGACTCCTGAAGACGTTCTCGAAGATGGGAATCTCGACGCTGCAAAGTTACCGGGGAGCCCAGGTATTCGAAGCCATCGGATTGAACAAGGAGATGGTCGAGAAGTACTTCGTGGGCACCACTTCGCAGCTTGAAGGCGTCGGTCTCGACGTGCTGGCGCGCGAAGCGCTGATGAAACACCAGCACGCCTTCCGGCCCGTGACGGAATCCGAGCCTGAATTGAGCGTCGGCGGCAGCTATCATTTTCGCACCGATGGCGAATATCACTTGCTCAATCCGCTGACCATCTCCAAACTGCAGCACGCCGTGCGCCAATCCAGCTTCAAGACTTTTCGGGAATACACGGACCTGATCGACAACCAGAGCAGCAACCTCGCGACTCTGCGTAGCCTGATGAAGCTCAAGAAGGTCGAGAAGCCGATCGCCATCGAAGAAGTCGAGCCTGCGCATGAAATTGTGAAGCGCTTTACGACCGGCGCCATGTCATTCGGTTCGATCAGCAAAGAAGCGCATGAAACGCTGGCTATCGCGATGAACCGGATCGGAGGAAAGTCAAACACAGGCGAAGGTGGCGAGGATGAGGAGCGCTTCGCTCCCGACTCCAACGGCGATTCCCGGCGGTCCGCCATCAAGCAGGTGGCATCAGCGCGCTTTGGAGTGACCGCTAATTATTTGGTAAATGCCGACGAACTGCAAATCAAGATGGCGCAGGGTGCGAAGCCGGGTGAGGGCGGCCAACTTCCCGGGCACAAAGTCGATGAGGTGATCGCACGCTTGCGGCATTCGATTCCAGGAGTTGGCCTGGTTTCGCCGCCGCCCCATCACGATATCTACTCCATCGAGGACCTGGCCCAGCTCATCTACGATTTGAAGAACGTTAATCCTCGGGCACGCATTTCCGTAAAGCTGGTGGCGGAGGTCGGCGTGGGAACTGTAGCCGCCGGCGTAGCCAAAGCGCATGCCGATGTCGTGCTCATCAGCGGCGATAGTGGAGGCACGGGCGCATCTCCGCTGAGTTCCATCAAGCACGCGGGCACGCCCTGGGAACTTGGCCTCGCCGAAGCGCAGCAGGTTTTGCTGCTCAACGACCTTCGCGGACGCGTTCGTGTGCAAACTGACGGCAAGCTGCAAACCGGCCGCGATATAGTGATCGCTGCACTGTTAGGCGCCGAAGAATTCGGTTTTGCCACGACGCCGCTGATTACGATGGGCTGCATCATGCTGCGCAAGTGCCATCTGAATACTTGCTCGGTGGGGATTGCCACCCAGGACCCGGAACTGCGCAAGAAGTTCCAGGGCCAGCCCGAGCATGTCATCAACTTCTTCTTTTTTCTTGCCGAGCAAGTGCGCCAGTACATGGCGGAACTGGGCTTCCGGACCATCGACGAAATGGTGGGTCGCGTCGATATGCTCGATGTGCAGCCGGCCGTCGATCACTGGAAGGCGCGCGGCATCGATCTCTCTGCGATTCTCTACAACCCCCCGGTTCCGGGACGGGTGGCTCGGCGGTGTGTGCAGGCGCAGGATCATGGATTGGAGCAGGCGCTCGATCACCAACTGCTTGAGCAAGCGAGTCCTGCTTTGGAGAACCTCACTCCGGTCGAAATGCGCTTCCCCGTCCGCAATGTCCACCGCGCAGTTGGCGCGATGCTAAGCGGCGAAATCGCGCGGCGCTATGGTTCCGATGGCTTACCGGACGAAACCATCCGGATTCACCTGAGCGGGTCGGCCGGACAGAGCCTGGGCGCTTTCCTGGCCAAGGGTGTCACGCTGACCTTGGAGGGCGATGCCAACGACTACGTCGGCAAAGGCCTTTCTGGCGGACGGTTGGTGATTTATCCGCCGCGGACGGCGGGATTTGCGGCCGAAGAAAATATCCTGATCGGCAACGTCGTGCTCTACGGCGCAACCAGCGGAGAGGCGTTCTTCAATGGCATGGCTGGCGAGCGTTTTGCGGTGCGCAATTCGGGCGCCACCGCTGTGGTAGAAGGCGTCGGCGATCACGGTTGCGAATATATGACAAACGGCCTGGTGCTCGTGCTGGGCCCTTGCGGCCGGAATTTTGCCGCGGGCATGAGTGGCGGCATCGCCTATGTGTTTGACGAACGCATGGACTTCACCAAGAAGCGGTGCAACCTGGCGTCGGTTGATCTCGAGCCAGTCATCGAGACGGAAGACGTGCAACTGGTTCGCGATCTCGTCGCCCGCCACGCGGAACTTAGCGGCAGTCCAAGGGCACGGATGATTCTCGACAACTGGTCGGAAATGTTGCCGCGATTTATCAAAGTGTTTCCCCACGAATTCAAGCGCGTGCTCGGCGTGAGTCGCGCAAGCCAGCCCTACATTGCCGGCCAGCCGCTGCCGGCAATTTCCCCGGCCGAGCAGGTGCAACATGGGTAAGGACACGGGATTCATGGAGTATGGGCCGGAGCATGCCCAGCGCCGGCCCGTTACCCAGCGGGTGAACGACTGGTTTGAGATATACGTCGATTCCCCCGAAGACAACCTGCGACGGCAGGGCGCCCGTTGCATGGATTGTGGCGTTCCTTTCTGCCACACTGGATGCCCGGTCAACAACATCATCCCGGACTGGAACGACCTCGTTTACCGCGGCCGCTGGAAAGAAGCCGTACGGCAGCTTCATGCCACCAACAATTTTCCTGAATTCACCGGACGTATTTGCCCAGCACCCTGCGAAGCCGCATGCGTGCTTGGCATCAACGAACCGCCGGTGACCATCCGCGAGATCGAGAAAAACATCGTCGAGCGTGGATTCAAAGAAGGCTGGATCCGGCCCCAGCCGCCAAAAATGCGCACCGGGAAGAGCGTCGCCATCGTAGGCTCAGGCCCGGCGGGTCTGGCAGCTGCACAGCAATTGCGCCGCGCCGGCAATGGAGTGACCGTCTATGAAAAGGCCGACCGCATTGGCGGTTTGTTGCGCTACGGTATTCCCAATTTCAAAATGGAAAAACACATCATCGACCGGCGCGTGGAGCAGATGTCCGCCGAAGGTGTGCAGTTCGTCACCAACGCCCACGTCGGGGTCAACATTGCAGTCGAAGACCTGCAACATAAATTCCACGCCATTGTGCTATCCGGTGGATCGGAACAACCACGTGACCTCACCGTACCCGGTCGGGAATTGAAGGGTATTCACTTCGCCATGGAATTTCTGCCCCAGCAAAACCGGCGTTGTCTCGGCGATTCGCTCGATCCGGCAGCGGAGATTCTCGCGACCGGCAAACGCGTTGTCATCATCGGCGGCGGCGACACTGGCGCGGATTGCCTGGGGACCGTCCATCGTCAAAAAGCTCTATCCGTGCACCAGTTTGAAATCATGCCCGTGCCTCCCCGGGAGCGCTCTCCACAGACGCCTTGGCCACTCTGGCCGCTGCAACTGCGCACCGAGGGCGCGCATGAAGAAGGCGGCATTCGCGACTGGAGCATCGCCACGACGAGATTCACGGGCGATCAGGATGGCAACGTGAAGCAGTTGCATGCTGTCCGCGTCGGACCACCGCCCACGTTCGAGCCCATCGCAGGCACTGAGTTCACCATCGATGCGGAGCTGGTCTTAATCGCTATGGGCTTTCTGGGTCCGGTGCGCAACGGGATGATCGAGCAGTTGGGCACGACCCTCGACCCGCGCGGCAACGTGGCTACGAATGCCCAATACATGACGTCGGTTCCCGGCGTTTTTGCTGCCGGCGACATGCGGCGCGGCCAGTCTCTCGTGGTCTGGGCAATTGCCGAGGGACGAAAAGCCGCAGCCTCCATCGATGAATACTTGAAGGCCGAGCCCAGCGCACGACCGGTGACATCATCCGCCCCAAACTCCCACGCATTAGCGTCGTAAGTGCGTCCCGCCAATCTTTTCCATGAGAGCGGCCGCGAGTACGTCTGTGCGCACAGCCGGACAAATCAGGAGTCTCCGCCCGTTTGAGAATTCAGACTGAGAACCCCACCTCGAACCAGCTTGATGAAGGCAACTGCAGCCCGGGGCAGCGTGCGGTGTCGATCATGGACCATGCCGAGTTCGCGCCAAAGTTCAACATCCTTTAGCGGCACGAGGCGGATTTCACCGGAACGACTTTCTCTGCGCGTAAAGGTCTCGCTGATCAAAGAGACGCCAAGACCAGACGCCACGAACGTCTTGATCATCGCGATGCTCGGCAATTCCATGGCAATTCGCAACTGCGACTGGTAGGGACGGAACAGTTTGTCCATGATCTGGCGCGTGTAACCAGCCTTGGGAAAAATCAACGGCTGCTCCGCTGCCACGCTCACAGGAACTGACTTCAGCTTCGCCAGCGGATTGCTCGGGGACGTCGCCAGCATCAACCGGTCCCGAAAGATCCGTTCGACCGCGAGTCGGGGAAGCTTGACCGGCAGGGTGACGATGCCCACGTCGATCATCCCATCCTGAATTCTCTCCAGAATCTTCCGGCTGAAATTCCGGTAAATACTGATCTGAACGTCGGGATAAAGCCGGCGATATTCTTCAAAGGCGCGAGGCAGAACATAAAGACAGGTTGCCTCATTGGCGCCGATGGCAAGCACCCCGCGCGGCGTTACCCCCTGGTCAGCCACCGCGCGCAACGATTCGTCGCGCAGCGCCAGCAGTCGAATGCCATATTCAAAGAGAACGTCGCCGGCGGGAGTGAGCCGTACCTTCTTTCCGGAGCGATCCAACAACTTTGCCCCGTAGTCCTGCTCGAGTTGGCGGATTTGCGCGCTGACGGCCGACTGGGATCGAAAGACCTTCTCCCCGGCTCGGGAGAAATTGCCTAGCTTCGCCACTTCCAGGAAAGTACTGAGTTGATCGAAGTCCATAAGCTGTTCCGGAAGCCAGTCCTTTGACTGCGTCTACCGGCGTGATTTCATGATGCCAACCGGCAGGCCACCGCAAGGAACGACTTCGAGTCCCATCATTATAAGAAATCAACGAGCGAACTGAAGGCAGTTGCAATAGTAGTCCGAAATCGGAGTTTTTGGCAGGGCCAGCAAGATCGCTTGCTTCCGCCCCTTCAGTATGGATATGGACGCAGAGGAGAGCTCAGCAAGAGGAGCGGACTTTTCCTCAGTCAGTTTTTGCCCTGATAATGATTCATCAGCGTCCGCGACCAGTGCAACAGACGTTGCAGGTCGAGTTTATGCCCCTGGGGATCAAGGTGAAGGGCATAGGGAAGAAATCCTACGGCTATCTGCGGCTCGTGTATGATCAGCGAATGTTGTTCGAGAACCAATGACGCCTGGGGATAACAAAGGTTCGCAAATATCGTCTGGGCGGAACAGTTCCGACTACTCTAAGAAAGACGCGCAAGCAGGTCTTCTTCGAGCTCTCGGTCCGGCCGCAGCTTCATCCATCGTCCTGGGGACGATGATCGGCACAGGAATATTCCTGAAACCAAGCGAAGTGGCAGCGGATGCCGGAAGTGTTGCATTGGCTCTTTCTGCCTGGTTCATAGGAGGAGTCCTCTCTCTGCTGGGAGCGCTGTGCTATGTGGAACTGGGCAGCTCAATTCCCGAGGCTGGGGGTGAATACGCATATCTTCGATATGGATTTGGCGAACCATTGGGGTTTTTGTTCGGATGGACCCATTCGATGCTCGCACGACCGGCATCTGCGGCCGCAATCGCTGCGGGATGCCTTCGTTTTTGTGGCTTCTTGTGGCCCATTCTAGCCAAGCCAATCCCGTTGCCAAATTCTTCTTTTATTTCATCCAGCATACATAATGAAGGCATTTCGATGACGTTAGCCCAGGGCGCTACCGTTGCCATTCTGGTGGTACTTACTTTCGTTAACTACCTGGGAGTCCGGCAGGGAGGGAGATTACAGGTGGGTCTGACCGCGATCAAGGTGATTTCCGTTGTTGTCATTATTATTGTCGGCTTATCGCAGATTTCAAGACACGTGGAGTTGAGCCATTTGTGGACTCGATCTTCTCTTCAGGGCGGCAGCTTTTTTGGATTCTGGACCGCAGTCGCTGCAACGGCTTGGGCGTACGACGGCTGGAATGATCTAAATCTTGTCGGATCCGAGGTGCAGGACCCGGAACGGAATTTTCGTCGCGTCATCGTAGGCGGTGTTCTTTTTGTCATAGTCATATTTTTGCTTTTCAATGCGGTATGCTTGGTCGCCGTGCCGATCAAGACGTTGAGTTCCTCCCAGAATCCCGCGTCTGAAGTCTTTGCCAGTCTCGCCGGGCGAAATGCTGCGTTGTGGATCACGCTGATTTTGGCGGTTTCTGCTCTCGGGACGCTCAATTCTTCGATCCTGAGCGGGGCTCGAGTGGATTATGCAATGGCGCGGGATGGTGTTTTCTTCCGCTTCGCGTCTCGCATCCATCCTCAATTTCGAACTCCGGGGAATGCGCTGGTCTTTCAATGCGGAATGGCCACCGTCCTCGCGCTCACAGGAACATTCGAAGAACTTACATCTCTGGTGATGTTTGCCAACTGGATGTTCTACGGAACGGCGGTGTTGGCAATGATGCGCATGCGCCGCACCAAGCCAATGCTTAAGCGGCCATATCTCACATGGGGCTATCCGGTCACCCCTATTCTATTTGTGATCGGCGCCTTTGCTATATCGGGTGGGCTATGGCTGGTTCGCCCAGTGCGATCCTCTCTTGGTCTGCTCCTTATTCTGTCGGGATTCATACCCTATCATTTCTGGCGCAAGAAATGTCATTTAGGCACAAGCAATTGAGTAACTTTATTGTTGCATGCATTCTTGTGTGCACTTGACCCAGTTACGATTGCTGCTAGTATTCACGATGGTGTGCGAGAGGTACCGAGGCTGAAAGATGGACTCTTCCTTGGGAAACCACGACGCAATCGTAACACGTAGCTTATGACGCGCAAACGACATTCAGGATCGACGGCGAACGGCTCGGCAGCGATGATTGACCGGCTTGCGCCCAGCCGGCAGGAGATCGTGCGCCGCATTCTCGCCGAACCGAGAACCTATGTGCTGCTCAGCCTGCGAACCGCTTCGCGACAACTTAAAATCGACGCCGCGACATTGTTGCGCACCGTTCAGGCGATGGGCTTCAAACGTTACCATGACTTCCAGCAATATCTCCATGATCGGTCGATTGCATTCTCCACGGCGTTGGACGCCTTGGAGCATGGCCCCGATCATGGCAACAGTGTTGAAGCACTCGTCGGAAAATCGATTGATCGCGATATCGATAACCTAAGGCAGTTGCGGAGCGGTCTGGATCGAGCCCGCGTCGTTGCGCTTGCGAACAAGCTTCATGCGGCCCGCCGCATTCTTATATTTGCGGGGGATATGTCTCGGAGTCTGGCTTTGTATCTGGACTACAACCTTGGCACGCTGGGCCTCAACACCGTTGCGGCGCTCACTCCCGGAGAGATCGTGCACCGGGTGCGGCATGTCAACAGCAAAGACGTGGTGGTCGCGATCAGTTATGGCCGGGGACTACAGCAGACCGTGGAGGGGTTGAAATTGGCGCGCGAGAGTGGCGCATTCTGTGTTGCCGTCAGCGATACTTTCCTTTCTCCGCTTGCCCGCCTTGCCGATCATTTCTTTGTGACGTCAACCGAGCATGTATCCTATGCAGACTCGTATGTGTCAGGCATGGCGTTCATGAATGCGGTGCTGGTTGCATGCGCCAACGTTCACCGGAGCCGTAACGTGTCGGTACTCAAGAAGGTTGCGCAAGAACAGCGCACCGGCTTCCGTTGGTACACAGAAAGTCCATAGGTCCATCCCCCGCGCACACATTGCTTTCGAAGGCTTGGAAGCTAGGGGTTGATGGACTTGGCCGGTAGGCTGTAAATGGTCTTACCCTGGTCGTCCAGGAACTGCAGTGAGGCTACGTCCGATCCGTCGACGGACATCACGATACGCGGTTTCCCTTTCGTGTCGGACAATGTGACGGTCGCTTCATTCTTCGCTCCGCGACCCACGAATACTCTGGGCACTCCGCCCATGCCAGTTGCGATTGCCTCTTCGCGCAGCTTCTTCATGGCTTCTGTCTTCTCGGGTCCGTCGGGCTGCTGCTCGATTTCCTCAACCTTTTTCGCGAAGGGCGCCATTGGAGTAAGCGATCTCTCCCAAACGTGCAAGCCCGACGAGCGATCTCCTCCGGACTGCCGGTAACTGATCCCTACGGTCTGGTCCTGATCGTATTGATCGAACATGAGGTTGGAGCTGGCGCTAATCTTGCCGTTCTCCTTCTTCCCTTCCCAAGTCATGCCTCCACATTCGTCGCCTTCATCATTAAAGAAGATGAACCCGGCGCCACGCTTGCCTTCACGAGTCTTCATATAGTGGCCGCCTATAATCGGCCCGGGCGAACGCTCATTGTTGGAAATTGCGAGGCGCAGTTTACCGTTCTCCACGATGTTGATCCGCTCGGCATCAATTTCCTCGAATTTCACTTTGTGGCTCGTTTTGGCGGCAGAGAAGATCAGGACGCCGATCATGACGGATGAAATTCCGACGTAGGCCTTAAGGATGCGCAACTCTTTTCGAATTGTCATTTTCATCATCTGCCTTCCCTTTTCTTGCAGCGGCTGAGTTTTACAGGCCCGCGCCAGCATGCGATGCTGCTTCCGTTTTTGCTTTAAGATAACGATCAAACCAGGCAACGGTGCGACGAAGGGCGTCGATCTGATCCTCACGCTTCCGCCAGCCATGCCCTTCCTGCGGATAATAATGAGCGTCTACCGTGTTGCCCTGTGCGCGCAGGATGCTAACAATCTGTTCGGCCTCCTCTTTCGGAACCCGAATGTCGTTTTCGCCTTGCAATAGCAACAGAGGAGCTTTTTCCGCCTTAACGTAATCCAGTACAGAAGTCTTGTCGTAGACCGACGCGTCTTTCTCGGGAGTCCCCAGAAGACCTTTCACGTATTCCTGCAAGAAGGGGTCGGCATGTACCAGCATCGTTCTCCAGTTCACAACGCCATATTGCGCCACGCCGGCGGCCCAAGCGTCGGGTGTTTTGCTTACCGCCATCATGGTCATGAAGCCACCATAGGAGCCGCCCGTGATGCCGATCCGTTTGCCATCCACATAACCAGTCTGCTTCAGAAACTCGGCAGCGTAGACCTCGTCCTGGAGATCCCCGCCGCCCAGATCCTGATAGTTGGCTTTTTGAAATGGTACGCCGTAGCCGGTCGAGCCCCGTACATTCGGAGCGATGCACATGTATCCCCGTGAGGCGAGAGCGGCCGCTGTCGGGTTCCAGCCGTCGAACATCTGCCCTGTCGGTCCGCCATGCGCAATCACCACTGCCGGGTTCGAGCCGTCTCGTTTCAGGTTGAAGGGCATCCACAACACCGCGCTGACCACGGTGCCGTCGAAACTCTTGTAATGCACAATCTGCGATGGCGGCACGTTATTCGCATCGAGTGACGCGATTGCGGAATATGTCAACTGCGTTCCCGATTGTGAAGCCAGATCGTACAACCATAGATCAGACGGCTGGCGCGAACTCTCATGCAACACCAGCAACTTCTTGCTGTCTGGCGAAAAGGCCTGCGGATTGGCATTCAGCGAATTCATGCCTTCCAGGCCGCGCAGCTTAGCCGTGTGCAAGGTCTTCGCATCCACCAGGTAAACGTCACTTCTGGAATCCTGGTTAACACTGTAAGTAAATACATGCCCGTCAGGAGACCAGTCGCCGGGCTCAGCGTCCCGGTCGCCATTCGTGATCCAGGTTGTCTGATGTGTCTGGAGATCCATTAAACCGACACGGGAATGGGATACTCCTTCATTCGAACTGATGAGCAGGCGGTCGTCGCCGGGAGACAATGCCGAAGCGGCGAGCCGGACGGCGCCCTCATGTGGCGTAAGATTCTCGGCTCGGCCAGTTGATACTTCTATCCGGTAAACGTCGGAGTCTGCGAAGCTGTTCTCCATTCGCAGCGCAAAAACGTATCTGCCATCATGGCTCCAGCAAATCCGGTTCCAGAAGCGAGTCGGCGCGGTCTCTGCAGTCAATGCCCGGACGGCGCGGGTTTGCCAGTCCATCACCTCGACATTGGTATTGGGGGATTTGGAAGTCTTGGCATTCAACACGATCGACTTGCCATCCGGTGAAAATTGAGGCGAACTCTCGCGGATCTCGGGCGTGTTGGTTAGATTGATGGGGACTCCGCCGGCCGAGGAAATTGCGTAAAGGTCGTAGAGTTCGTTCCCACCTTTATCCTGCTGGTAGACGATCCACTTGCCATCGGGTGAATAGGTCGGATCGAGTGTCGCCTCATCGGATTGCATCAACTGGACCGGCCAACCACCGGACGAGCTGACCTTCCACAGGTTCATTCGCCCGGAGAGATTGGTCGCCAACACGATTGCTTTGCCATCCGGGGACCAGGAGGAGCCTCCGATGGATCGTGTGTAGTAAAGATCGTCGATTGGAAGCGCCGACGCGGTGGCGTTGTCGAGTGATCGAACAGCTTGGGGATCGGTGGGCTGGAGGTGAGTTTCGATCTGCGCCGCAGCCGGCCAGACAGAAACGATGGCCAAAACCAGCAAGACTCTTACGCGGTCCATCGTCGTAAACTCACCTCTGTAAGCGCGATAAATTACCCAGACATCTTTATAGACGTCACGGGATAAACATCACGAACAAACTCGCCAGCACGATCCGCCGGAACTAAAACGCCAGCTTCAATGCGAGCTGAATTACCCTCGGATTAGAAACCGTGGCCCCGATTATTCCAGCCCCACCGCCGGGAGCGAACTCCGTGCTGGGATCGGAGAACACCGGATGATTGAAAACATTGAAGACATCCGCTTTGAAAGTAAATTGAGTGCCCTCCTTTGGCCACCTGATCGGGATAACCTTCGAAAGCGACATGTCGCTCACAAACTGATTGGGGCCAGTAATGTTGCCAATGGGAGCATTCCCAAAAGGTGTTGCGATTCCATCCGCTCCGGTCGGCATTGGCAGAGGGAAACAATTGGTATTGAAATAGTCATTGATGCGGCTGCCGGTCGAGCCGGATTTATTTACCGCGCAGCCAGGCGTGTAGTCGGGTCGATCGGTAATTGTGCCATAAAGATTTTGTGGCTCGGAATTAGTGGCGAACAGTTCGTGCCCCGATTGAGCGGTCGTCACACCGGCAAGCATCCAGCCCCCCAGAATTCGACCTGGCACAGATGCTATGTTCCCGGGATAGGGAATCGCATAAATGTAGCTCACCACGAACCGCTGTGGTCGAATGAATGGATCCGGCCCATAATTGGTTCTCAGATTACGCTGATCGCCATAGATGAGTCCGCCAAATCCGCCGCCTGTAACTGCGCCGGGAACGTCAGTCAGGTCTCGCGCCCAGGTGTAGGACGCCTGGAACTGAAGCCCATGACTAAACCTCTTGGTCATACTTACCTGCAGCGAGTTATACCAGGCCTGTCCATTCGATTCGATTAAGATTAAATCGCCGCTGCTCCAACCCTCATAGGGGACGCGCAACGGAATGTTATTTATCGTATTGGTTGTTTCGCCGCGAATAGGATTTGTGGGACTGGCTAACGCGGCCTGGTTGACCTGGTTCGAGTCCCATAGCCGCGTGAAGCGTGCTCCGCCGTAGGCAATATCGAACACAAAATCCTTGGCTATTTCGGTCTGAAGGTCAAGGCTGTAATGCTGCGAAACTGGGGGCCGAATATTCTGGTCGAGGCCATTGAAGGACTGCGCCGTGCTGGGGCTGTAGGCGGCAGCGGGCCATGATGGGAACGTAGGGATCGGCTGCCAAAGCGGATTCTGGAGAGTGGCAGGAGCATTATCGGAGCCGATGGCATAGACAAGGGAGGCGAACGGCGGAGAAGCTATATTTTGCGTCAGGCCATTTGCTCCGAGGCGGCTGCGATACATGCCATAGCCACCGCGCAGCACGACCTTACCCTCCATATTGGGAAGCTGCCAGGCAAATCCGACCCGCGGTTCAACTGCGTTCTGTCCTCGACCTTTGATCCCGGTATTATTGTCGAGCCTCGTCACGCCGTCGGGTGGTGTTCCTGGATAGTTCGATGGAACAACGTAGCCCTGCAGTGTCCCTCCCGCGGGGGGATTCGGATTGAGAAGGGTTAGATCGACCCCGGTATTGATTCCACGGGCCTCACTGAAGTCGCCGAGATGTTCAAAGCGCAGGCCAGCGTTCACGGTCAACCGCGGCGTGACCTTGAAATCGTCCTGTATGAATCCCGCAGCATCATAGTAGCGGTAATAGCGTGAAAGATTTCCGGGGACCATCTCATCCAGGTATTCATTGCTGTAGGGGAGGCCATATGCCGCCGTGCCATTATCGGTCGCATCCAGGCCCAGCACGAAGTCCGGAAATGTCAGGTAATAGATCCCGCCAAGGTCCTGAAGATAGGCAGAATTGACTTGGCTGCGTGTGTAGTCACCGCCAAAGCGAAGGCTATGCCGACCATGAGTCCATGCCAATGAATCCTGTACGAGATAGGTGTTTTGGACCTCGATCGTGTTTTCCGCATTTCCCCCCAGGCCCATGCCTGCGATTCCGATGCCGGGAATATTGTTGACGAAATCAGGAACGGTCGAGCCGATTCCCGAATAGGAGAATTGCTCCCCTTGATGGAGAGTGTCGTAACTCCGATTGAAGCCGATCTCGGCTTGGTTCATTAGCGTCGGGCTGAACGTGTAAGTGTGAGTGACCGAGGCGGTCTTGAAATTCACCGTATTCGCGAATGGGAACCCGGGTACTCCCGCGCCGGTCGGTCGGGCCGAAGGAAGAGTCATTGCGTCATTGCTGTTCGCCATGAAATAGCGCAATTGGAAGCTACTTTTGTCGTTTTGAATATAGTCCCCATTCGCCATGTACTGATCTTCGGTATAGGGACACGGAACGCTGAAGGTAGCGCTTCCCTGCGTGTCAGAATAAGAGCCGGGAGTAACTATCTGGGGCGTTGGAATAAGGTATTGGCCATTGGGCAGCTTCTTCTGTAGCAGTGCCAGCGCGACCGGATTAATGTTGGACCCGTCGGAGGCGACAGCGGGTCCGACGGGCGGTCCTCCCGTCAGTTCCTGAATCAGATTCTGGATATACCCGCGTTGTCCGCCAAAGACTGCGCCCAGTCCAGCAGGAGAACGATCATTGGTCAGCGCCGGCAATAACGCCGTTGTGGCGCAACTGCCGGAAATGCCATTTCGCTGGCGTGTGCCCTGATAGGAGCCAAAATAAAGCAGCTTGTTCTTAATAAGGTGTCCGCCGATCGTGCCACCGAATTGGTTCTGCTTTTCGACGGCCCTCGGCTGGTCGGCATGATTCAGGAACCACAGATTCGCATTCATGTCATCGTTGCGAAAATATTCAAAGAGCGACCCGTGCAGATCGTTCGAGCCCGTCTTCGTAATAATGTCAACGCTGGTGCCGCCGTTGCGCCCACTGGCAGCGTCATAGGGAGTGGTCACTACCTTAAACTCCTCCAGCGTGTCCGGGTTGGGGATCGGGATACCTCCCGAGAATTCTCCCGCGCTGAAGTTGTCGTTCACCGGAACACCATTCATCTGAAAATTGTTATCGTTGGTCACAGCGCCGCTGGCGGAAAATCCAGCGCCCCCGGTTGCCAGGCTGCTACCACCCTTCCCCAGATCGCCGGCGTCGGTGAGTTCTGCGGACACCCCTGGATTCAAACCGATAATCTGCAAATAATTCCGTGCCGCCAGAGGAAGGGTGCTGATCATCCGGCTGTCGGTCACCGTGCCCAGTTCCGCCGACTCGGTCTGGACTTGCGAACTGACGCCGGTTACCGTCACGGTTTCACTCTTCGTGCCCACTTGAAGCCCAACCGTGAGGGCTGCCGTTTCGGATACAACCACCGTCACACGTTCTGTGATCCAATTCTTGAAGCCGGCGGCGCTGACCTGGACGCTGTACATGCCAGGCGCAAGCAGCGGCGCAAGAAAGCTTCCATTCGAATGCGACACGGTGGTGCGCTTATCCCCAGTGGCGATATTCGTTGCAGTGACCTGCGCATTGGAGACCACGGCCCCGGTCGCATCGGTGACGACACCACTGATTGCACCTGTCGATGCATTCTGTCCAGCGGCGGGAAGCAGGAATACGGTCAACATCAAAAGTACCGGCAGCCATGTGCGGGTCATGAAGCCTCCTCTGACAAACAATCCCGTATGCAACATTCATTGCATATGCACAAATCCAACAAGAACTGGGAATGGGCCAAATTATGGACTCTGTCGCCAGATTTTGTCAACGCGCAAATTTAGCGAGAATGATGGCGAGTTTGCATCAAAATATGAACTGCAACAGGTGTTGCGCGATACTGGATGGTCGACGACAGGGTAGTACACTCGCTCAGCATTGTCCCCGGGTTGAAGTCAAGCTCGAAATTATTGTCGTTCTGCCA
>JBAQJU010000281.1:0-14680 GCA_049300475.1 Terriglobales bacterium
ATCTTGTCCTCAGCAAACTGCCGCACGTTATCGCGAAACAGAATCTCGTCCTCGGTAAGAGAAGTCAGCGGAGCAGGACTGGCAAGTTGCAGAGTTTCGGGCATAGGACACCTCTAAGGTGGAGACGGGGCTCGCCGCGTCTCGGTAGGATAGCGAACTCAAAATTGTAGCAGCGAATCAGTACTGGAACGGTGACTGATCGGCCGGTTCGAATCAGCCTCCAGTCATCAGTCGCCCATTGGGCCGCTCGACCTGACAACCGACGGCTCACGTCCGCCCAGGTTTTCGCTTAGAGAATTCGGCCCATGCAGGAAGTCCCACAACCGCGAGCTAATTTTTGTCGCCTCCAGTTTTCGAATTGACACGTCTCAGGGCAACTCCCATAATGTCGCTTCGCATTCGCTGAACGCTTTACTGATTATGGCGCAGTCGCTTTTCCGTAGTTTTCACGACAGGTTCGAGTATCTCTCCGTTTTGCTGAGTGCGGCGCTGATCGCGTCGTTGACGGCCTGCGGAGGGGGCGGATCCAGTGGCACAATCCAACCCGCGGAAGACTTCGAGCTTTCCGCCTCCGCTTCATCTTTGACCGTGCAGCAACTCGGAAGCGCGGTTCCGTATACCGTCACCGTCACGCCAATCAACGGCTTCAACGGAACGGTTGCGATCAGCTTTGTAAATTTGCCCGCAGGCGTAACAATATTTCCAGCTGGGCCGTACACCGCGTCGCCGCAGACACCACTCACGGTCACCTTCAATGCTTCCCAGACGGCAGCGCTCGGCAACGTCACAGTTACAGTTCAAGGCAGCAGCGGGACTCTAACCCATAGCACCCCGGTAGCGGTTTCCGTAACCGCTGCACTGAGCTTCGAGCTGAATGTGTCGCCATCGACTGTCAATATCGGCCCTAACGCCCAGGCGAGTGCACAAATCACACTGGTCCCGGGATCAAACTTCGGAGATAGCACCATATTTATCACCTATCCGTCTGCCCATATCGGCAACACCGGCGTCGATATGAACCTCAGCTCCGAGTTCTTGAGCGCGGCCCAGCCCACCTCCACGGTTACATTTCAATCATTGTTCGAGGTGCAGGTTGAGAATGGGATTGCGGTGCCGATTACAGCTTCGGTCGGTAGCCAGGTTGTGAATCTCCCTTTGACTCTCAACATCACCAATCCTGCGCCCGCGTGCGCCGGCCCGTCGCGCTCCACCACGCGCAGAACAGATATGGATCCAACCGGAGTTGTTTACGATCCAGTTCATAAGCTTGTTTTCGCAGCCGTGGACCAGACCAACTCGGTGGAGGTTTACTCTGCCTCCGACGCTCATACGGTGGCCAGTATCCCGATACCGGCGGCACGCGGGCTCGACATTTCCCCCGATGGCAGCCGGATCCTGGTGGGCTCACAGACCCGTTACCTCTCGTGGGTCGACCCGAATTCGCTCGAAGTGGTCGAACAGGTACCGATGGTTTCCAGTTTGTTCAACGGTGGCATCCCCCCAACGCCGCTTCGCCCAATCATTCTGGCCAGCGGCAAGGTGCTGGTCGGAGGCAACGGTGGTGCTCCTTTCGAATGGGATCCCGCAACGAACACCTGGCGGGACCCGACGCCCGCGAAATTCTCTCCCGGAGACGGCGCCTTTCGGCGCAGTGCCGACCATACCAAAGTGGTAGTGGCAACTTCTTTCCAAAGTTCCCTGGCTATTTTTGATTCGGCTTCCGACAGCTACGGACCGGTACAAGACATCACCACCACGGCAGCGGCATTGAACTCCGATGGCAGCCGTCTGGGAGTGATCGTCTCTTCGCCGTCAATACCGGGCGGAAACCAGGTCACGTTGTACGACAGCACGTTCAACGTTCTTGCGAGCTACCAGCTCAACTCCGATGTCGTCCCTTCGGATTTGATTTTCAGCCGTGACGACAGTCTGCTCTACGTGTTGACGGAAGGCGGTTACATTGTCGCTCTGCATGCCAACGATCTTTCATTTGCCGGCGCGGTGACCAACCAGTGGACCGGCGGCGGCCCGGATTATCCGCCCGACATCGATGAAACCAGCATGATTTTTTCGCCGGGCAATGGCGCGCGCAGCACGATTTTTACCGACGCCAGCGCTCCTTGCGCTCTGGGTGTCGATGACCTGTACAACCTGTCATTGAATCCGCTCCAAGGCATGCTCAATTCACCCTCCACAACAGTTCTGAATGCCGTCGGAGGAATCGCCTTCGGCTCACAAGTTTACTTCGGGGCCGCGCCCGGATCTCCGCAAGCAACGCCCGGAACGAATCTCGTCTACAGCCCGCCCAACAGCGTGCAAGTGACGACTCCCGCGTTCGCGCAAGCCGGCGCGGTTAATGTCACCGCCACCAATCCGAATGGGACGCTCGGCATTGCGCTCGATGGCTTCAGCTTCGGTTCGAACATTCTTGCCGTAACTACCACCTCCGGACCGGCAAGCGGAGGAACATCGGTCGAAATCGACGGCTATGGACTCGGGTTCGATAAGAGCCAGATTCTGGTTACGGTCGGCGGCAAGACGGCGACCGTAACCAATGCGTTTGCGGGTCCCGGCATCTCCCCCTTTCCGTTTCCAATGGATCAGGTAACCTTCACCACACCCGCCGGTGCTCCCGGTCGCGCCGATATCGTGGTGACGACTCCGGTTGGTGCGGCCACCGTCTCCGGCGGCTTTCATTATCTTCAGAACGTGCAGTCCTTTCCCATAAGCACCACTCTGGCTGAGGTGGTCTATGACCCGTCGCGGCAGCGGCTGTACGCCGCCGACTACGCGACGAACAAGGTCTATGTTTTCGACTTGGTCGCACAGAAATACTTGACGCCGATCACGGTGGGGAATTCGCCGCAAGGGTTAGCTTTAACCCCGGATTTCTCCACGCTGGTTGTCTCCAATGGAGCGGATAGCACGGTTTCGATCGTCGACCTTAGTGGTGTCACCCCGACAAAGACGGTTTCAGTGGCGAATATCGGCTTGTCCGACCAATGCGGTCCACCGATTCCGTATGCGACCGTCACAACGAGTAAGAATCAGGCGGTCGTTGCCGTAACTTGTCCCAACGTGACGGTGGGCGAATACATTGTCATCGACTTGGCCACACAGGCGATCGGGTGTGGCGCTTCGAACGGGTGTGCGGCGATGATCGCCGCCTATCCTCAGAATCTGGACTTCCGGCTCGCGCTTGCCGCGACTCCGGATGGCACGAAGATTTTCTTCTTAAATGGCATTCTTGATGGTCTCTGGGATGTGCCCTCCGACACTTTTGTGTCCGAAACCGCCGGCGATTCGGGGCTGGGACCGTGCCTTTCATGCCCTCCGTTTGTGCAGACCGCCGCCGCCGCCGACGGCACCACGTACTCGCAATTCTTTTCCATCATCGATCCCACCCTTTACCTGCACGCGTTTATGCAGGATGTGGACTATCTTCGCACCGGCACTAACGATGTCAATTCGGTTTTTGGAGAGAGACTCCATCCTTCCGGAGCACTGCTCTACTTTCCCAGAACCAGCGGGTTCGATATCTACGACGCCCATCACGGCCATATCAGGCGGCGGGTCGACCTTTCTCTCCAGATTCCGGTCACATTCGACGCGATGGCATTGGACGAAACCGGGTCCCGCGTTTTCCTGATCTCTGCAAGCGGCCTGACAGTTGTGGACATCGCCGACTTGCCGTTGAGCCTTGGCAACATCGCACCCGCTCAAGGATCTGTTTCAGGCGGCGTATCCGTGCGTCTGCGAGGCAGTGGCTTTCAGAATGGAGCCCTGGTGCTGTTCGGCAACGCCGCGGCGGTCGTCACCTTCGTCGATGGCTCTACGCTTCAGGTCACAACTCCTGTCTTGCCTGCGGGACCAACCCGCATTACCGTAACGAATCCCGATGGCAACCTATATTTCTTGGATGCTGCCTTCACCGCCGATTAACCGCAGAGTAACTCTCGCAATAACTCCGGCCCTTTCCAATCCGTCTTCCTGAGCGGAGCGAGACCGTATCTTCGTTACGTTCTCCCGGGGTCGAAGAGTCTGCCGGGTGTCCATCCTTGCGCATCCTTTGCGCAAGCGTGGGATCCCACGGACGCGTCCCCCTTGGGATTTGTATTCTATTATGATCATCTCCGAAGAAACCCCGCCCTAATCTCCCTCGCGAATTCCGCTAAAGTATTTATTCTTCAATAGCATACTGAAGAAAACGACGCCAAAATCATGCCGAAATCACCCCAAATTCCACCTAACTCATTGATTTATAAATGCCTTATACCTAAGTCCTTATTCCTCAAAGACTCAGCCAAAAACCGGTAGACTTCATACCTCAACCAACCCTCATTTCGGCATCAACGCCCATCGCGTCCAGTTCGTCCGCCTGCCGCAGTTCCGGAAACAGCCACGCCCAGGCTGCAATCACCAGCAAGGTTCCAACTCCTCCTAACACCACTGCGGGAACCGTGCCGAACCATTGCGCGGTCAGGCCCGATTCGAATTCTCCCAGCTCGTTCGAGACTCCGATGAAGAGCATGTCAACGGCGTTGACGCGGCCGCGCATTTCGTCGGGTGTTGCGACCTGAATCAGCGTCGCCCGGATGATCACGCTCACCATGTCGCTCGCGCCCAGCAGCAGCAGCGACAGCATGGAGAGAATCATGCTGTGCGAAACGCCAAACACAATCGTGCAGACGCCGAATCCTCCCACGCACAGCAGCATGGTCAGGCCCGCCTGCCGCCGAATCGGCCAGTGCGCAATCACAATCGCCATCAGCGCCGCGCCCACTCCGGGAGCGCTCCGCAGCAACCCGAGTCCCCAAGGTCCAGTGTGGAGAATGGTTCGCGCGTAGACGGGAAGCAGCGCAACTGCTCCGCCCAGCAGGACCGCGAACATATCGAGCGAGATCGAGCCGAGAATCAGCTTTTTCTTCCAGATGAAATGGAATCCGGCCAGCACAGTGCGCAGGCTGATTTCGGTTTTCGCACCGGAACGTCCTTCATTCGATCCCCGCTCAACCAGTTCGGCGGAAGTGTCGAGCGGATGGATGCCGAAGGTCATGATCACCGACCCGATCGAAACGATCACCGCGCTCAGGTAAACGGCTGCCGGTCCTCGGAAGAAGGCGTAAGCAAGGCCTCCCAGCGCAGGACCGGCGATGGTTGCGATCTGGAAGGTGCTGGCATTCCAGGCGACTGCGTTCGAGAAATGCTCGGCAGGAACCAGGTGGGGCAGAATGGCTCGGCTGACCGGAAAGGCGAACGAGCGCATGACTCCGACCAACACCAGCACCGCGTAGATCCAGCCCACCGACTGCGGAGCGCGCCAGTTGATCAACAGCAGAAGCGCGGAGCAGAGTGCGTATCCCGCATAGCACGCCATGAGCAGTCTGCGGCGGTCAAAGAGATCGGCGGCGTGGCCCGCAAACAGGAACAGCGCGAAGCCGGGCAGAAACTGGGCCAAGCCCACGTATCCCAGATCAAGCGGACGGTGCGTGATTTCGTAGACCTTCCAGGCAACCGCGACCGATTGCATCTCCAGCGCTAGCACAATAAAGAAGCGCGCGAACGTGTAGGAGACAAAATTGGGATAGGTAAAGGCGACGCGCCCGGCTAAGCGGGGGTCTTGCGAGGTCAGCATGCTGTACTACTGTGACATAAACGAGCAGTTCCCGGTTCCCGGTTCTCAGTTCCCAGTTTCTCG
Organism: Terriglobales bacterium; assembly: GCA_049300475.1. Classification (GTDB taxonomy): domain Bacteria; phylum Acidobacteriota; class Terriglobia; order Terriglobales; family Acidobacteriaceae; genus Acidiflorens. Next base: position 5,699 of record JBAQJU010000281.1, read on the forward strand.
GTTCTCAGTTCTCGGCTCTCGTTCCCAGCAGACCCGAAGCTGCGCAGGGTTCGTCCAAACTGGCAACTGGCAACTGGGAACCGGCAACTGTTATTTGCGGTTGATCAGCGACGCCACATATCCAGCTCCAAAGCCGTTGTCGATGTTCACCACGCTGACATTGGAGGCGCAGGAGTTCATCATCCCGAGTAGGGCCGCGAGACCTTCGAACGCGGCGCCATAACCGATGCTGGTGGGAACCGCGATCACCGGCACTCCGACCAGGCCTCCGACGACGCTCGGGAGAGCACCTTCCATGCCGGCGCAGACGATAATCACCCGCGCCTTGGCAAGCACGCTCGTGTGAGCGAGGAGGCGGTGAATGCCAGCGACTCCTACGTCGTACAGATGCTGAACGCGGTTACCCATGAGTTCAGCGGTGACGACGGCTTCTTCGGCAACAGGGATGTCGCTGGTACCGGCAGAGACGACCGCGATGATGCCTTTGCCGTAGCGCTTGCGATCACGCTGGAGGGTGATAGCTCGGGCCAGCGGGCGATATTCGGTTTGGGGAATTTGGGCGGCGACAGCTTTGTATTGGACTTCAGTGGCGCGGGTGGCCAGGATGTTTCCTCCGTGCGCAGCGAGTCGGGCGAAGATGCCAGCCACCTGAGCAGCCGTTTTGCCTTCGCTGAGAATCACTTCCGGCATGCCTTGGCGAAGGGCGCGATGGTGATCGATCTTGGCGAATCCCAGATCTTCGAAGGGAAGGTGGCGGAGACGTTGCACCGCCTCGTCCGGAGACAGCGTTTTGGCGCGGACCTGGAGGAAGATGCGGCGGAGCGAAGCGGAGTTCATGGTGTTGAGATCATTGTAGACGCGGGGTATCGGTTCGAGGGACTGTCTGCCGCGGGTGATTCCGTCCTGGCGATTGTTGATTCGACTCTGGCAAAAGGCGTTAGCCATAGAGAACACGGAGGGACACGGAGGAGATGCGGGAGGCGACTCGGGTTGGCTCAAAGCTCCTGGCTCGTAGCTCGTAGCTTCTCACGCAATCTGACCTCTAAGCTCTGACCTGAGCGCAGAGAAAGCGCGCGTCTTCAATAAGTTGGCCATATTACTCCAGTGGTTCTACGACCTTCGGAGAGATTGCTGTGGGCTAGGGCGCAGCCTATAATCGGGTCACTCTGGTTCTGGATTCTCCGTCAGGTTCGCGGGTAGGTGACCCGAAGGAGTTAGTGTGCCTTCCGGGCGAACTGAAACCCGTATGCGAAGAAACCTGAAAATCGTCCTGATGGCGGGCTTGGCGGCGACCACTTTCCTCTCCGCTCTATTGGGTACACAACCGGCGCGCGCACAGTCGGGCGGGATCACCATGTCGACTGACGAAAATGGGCGCAAGATCTATGTCAATGATGGGCTTGGGGGTAGCACGATCTCGGGAACCGGCAAACGACGCTCAGAGACAAGATCGTCGGGCGCGAGTTCCGGACTGATGTACTGGAGTACGACCGAGCACCGGTTCAAGCCGGTGCCGACCAGCGGAGCGGTGATGCGGGCGGCGAGGTCGGCAGCTTTCGAGGTCAATACCTATCTTGATGGCAAGTCGCAGACGCGTCAGGGTTTCGACCATCCGACTCAGGATCATCCGAGCCCGGACCATCAGAGCTTGAATGTTGATATGCACCATGGGTTTACGCAGCAGGACATCGACGCGGCGATCGACCAGGCAGCGGCTCGGCACAACGTGGATCCCAACCTGGTGCGGTCGGTAGTCAAGGTGGAATCGAATTTCAATCCCAATGCAGTGTCCCGCAAAGGGGCGATGGGACTGATGCAACTGATGCCGGCGACCGCCCGCTCGCTGAATGTTTCCAATCCGTTTGACCCGCAACAAAACGTGGATGCCGGGGTTCGACATCTAAAGAAGCTACTGGAGAACTATGGGGGGAACGTCCGGCTGAGCCTGGCCGCATATAACGCCGGCACGGGGGCGGTGGCGAGGAGCGCGGGAGTTCCGCATTTTGCGGAGACGCAGAACTACGTACGCCGCATCACCGATTTGTATGCGGGCGGCGGTGAGGGCGGATCGCGAGTGATTTTTGGCGCAGTGCACGCCGATCCTGTGCGGGTGGAGCGCGATGAGCACGGCGTGCTGCATATGAGCAACACGGAGTGAGACGAAGTCAGAAGTCAGAAGTAAGAAGTCAAAAGTCAAAAGTCAAAAGTCAAAAGTACAACCTGCAACAGCTGTTTGGAAGACGTAAGTGGCAACCCAGGCTTCTACGACCCTAACTCGAGGCCAATCGGGCTCCTTGCATCGCGCTGCGCGGTGGATCGCGGTCGTGTCGCTGCTGGCTGTTGTCACGCTTCCGGCCGGGGCCCGCGTCCATCACAACGATGCCTGGGCTCGCCAGCAATTTTCGAAGGCGGAACGGATGCGGGAGGCGCTCAATGGGCGTCCTGCGAGAGAGCGGCCGCCTCGGGAGTATCAGCGGGTGATCGACGCCTACCGGCGAGTTTATTTTGGGAGTCCGGCATCGTCGAAGGCGGACCCGAGCGTGGTAGCGACCGCCGAACTGATGGTCGAGATGGGGCGGCGGTTCGACGATAACAAGATTCTGCGCGGCGCGGTGGCGCAGTACCGGTTTCTGCGCAAGGAGTATCCGGGCAGCAAGTATCGTTTCGACGCGCTGTTCACGATCGGCGAGATTTACAAGGACGATTTGAACGATCCCGAAGAGGCGCGAACCACCTTTGAGGACTTCGTGCGCCGGTATCCGCGGAATCGTCTAGCGGCGGACGCACGGGCGGCGGTGAAGGAGATCGACGATGCCGCCGACGCAATGGAAGCGGCGGAGCGCAAGGGGAAGAGCAGCGAAGCTAAAGAAGTGGCGCGCACGGTAGGACGCAGCGAGTTGCCACGCGTTACAGGGGTGCGGCACTGGTCGACTCCGAACTATACGCGGGTAGCGATCGACGTGGAGTGCGAGGTGAAATTCAACTCGTCGCGCATTTCGAATCCGGACAGGATTTTCTTTGACCTGCGCGACACCAAAATAGCGTCGACGCTGGTGGGGAAGACGTTCGACGTGGACGACGGCTTTCTGAAGAAGATTCGCATCGCCGAATTCAAGCCTGGCCGCACGCGCGTGGTGCTCGAAGTGGACGACCTGTCCAGTTACGACGCGTTTCTGCTGCCCGATCCTTATCGGCTGATCATCGACATCCATGGAAAGCAGAGCCGCGCGACGATGCTGGCGAAGACGCGTCGGGATGAAAAAGAGGCGCTCCCATCTTCAAATGACGCGACATTGCCGGGCACCGCTTCTTCTGGCGAGGGTACCGTGGACACGACTTCGGAGAACGGCGAGGACGAGGCCGCGATAGAGGTAAACGGCGGCCAGCGGAAATCGGAGAAAGAGCATGCCATCGTTGTCAAGGCCGCGAAAAACGGCGCGGATGCCGAGGATGATGATGAGAGCGCGGGATTCCATCTGCAGGAAGCCGCGAAGAATGAAGAAGCCAGGAAGTCCAGCGAGTTCTCCAATTCTGGGGAGAAGCAATCGGGTGGAAACCCGGGAGTGGTCAGAACAACCGTTGCGGTGAAGGGGTCGAACGTCAGGATTCCAAAGACGATTGTTTCAGCCGACGATGGGACGCCCAAACGGGATTCGAAATCGGCGCGCGGCAAGAAGCGGACGAGCAGCGCATCTGTTCTGGCGAAGAGCGGCGATTCGTCTGGTGGCACTTCGGCGGATGCAGCGCCGCCCGGTGCGGACGTGCAAGAGGCAATGGCTTCTCCCGACGCGGTTCTGTCGACGGGAACGCGCGCGGATTCCTCGGCGAGACCGCCGGTGTCAACAACCGCATCTTCATTATCGCAACGGAAGAGGAGCCGGGCATCGGCAACAGCGGACTCTACGGCGGATCTTGAGGGCCGCGAAGCGCAGCCCATGGCCGCCGGCGACCGATCTCTGACTCGGGCGCTGGGCCTGAAGATCGGCAAGATCGTGATCGACGCGGGGCACGGGGGCCATGATACCGGCACGATTGGTCCGCACGGCCTGCTGGAGAAAGACGTGGTGCTGGACGTCGCGAAGCGGCTGGGGCGGCTTCTGCAAACCCGGCTGGGCGCGGAAGTTGTCTACACCCGCCGGGATGACACGTTTGTTCCGCTGGAGACGCGCACGGCGATTGCCAACCGTGAGCAGGCCGACCTGTTTATCTCCATCCATGCGAACTCGAGCCGGGATGAGGACGCGCGCGGAGTGGAGACTTACTACCTGAATTTCACCTCGTCGCCGGAAGCGCTGGAGGTAGCGGCGCGTGAGAATGCGGTGTCAGAGAAGTCGGTCCATGAGCTGCAGGATCTGGTCAAGAAGATTGCGCTCAAGGAGAAGATCGACGAGTCGCGCGAGTTTGCCGGGGACGTGCAGGAATCGCTGTACGGCGGTCTGGCGCTGAGTAACTCGGGCATCCGGAATCGCGGGGTGAAGAAGGCCCCGTTTATCGTGCTGATTGGGGCCAATATGCCCTCGATTCTGGCGGAGATTTCGTTCGTATCGAATCCGACGGACGAGCGCAAGCTGGGAACCTCCGAGCAACGGCAACGGATCGCGGAATCGCTGTATCGCGGGGTGGCCCGGTACGCGGGCGGCTTGAGCGGGGTCAAGGTGGCAAGCAAGAGTTTGAAGAACGAAGGGCAGTGAGCCACTGCCCTCGCCTGAGTAAGTCGTGTTGATTCTGGGAATGTGATGCTGCACGGGGCTGAGCCAGTTTAGGCGGGGCAGAGCTCCGCCACCACACGGCCTTCTTCCACAGCTTTGCTCTGCACGAGCTTCTTTTGCACGGGGTTACTGCTTGTCGTATACCGCTGTTTCGCTCGTTTTCTTCCCCATCGCATCGGTGCCGTGCAAGGTCAGGGTACGGGTCTTGCCATCGGCTGCAATCACGATGCGGCCGCTGGTTGTGACCTTGCCATCCTTCTTGTTAGTTGCCCCGAAAGTGTGGCTGTTGATTTTCTTGACCGCCCGTGTGTTGCCTTCCGAATCGCCGGTCACGGGATAGTCCTTGCCGTCGAATTTGCCGACCCACACGTTGTGGTATGGCTTGCCCGTGCCGTCAACGCCGTCGATCGTGCACTTCATGTTGTCGCCGTCGGCCTCATAGGCCACGGTGATGCTCTTGGATGCGCCGGGGCTGAACTTCGACTTGGCTTCGTTCAGCTTCCAGGTGCCCATCATTGGACTTTCGGCAAAACACAGCGTCAGGCCGACAAAGCACGTCACGATCGTCAATGCGATCGTTCTCGTTTTCATTTGCTCTCCTCTTGGTTGGAAAAATGGTTGGGAAATGCCGCTCGATGGTCGCGAGCCATGGTCGTCGTTTCGGGTTTAAATGTCAAGGTCGGGCGGTGAAATTTCAGCGCCCGAAGGCATGCGGTGATACGCGAAAGCATGGCGCATCCCCCAGTCCGCACGTCGTCGTGCATCGCCGAACTGCTGGGTCTAAAGGCGAGGCGTCGGCGCGCGCCTGTCAGCCAACTCCGATTGACCGCCGCGAGAGCAGGGCGCAGGCGCTATGGTGAATCGCGGTGGAAACTTTATCGGGCAGCCAGTAGTCTAATCGGATAGCAGGGTGTGCCTTCTCCGAATGAAGTTCTCCCGATTCTCGATTGTTTTCCTCTTGTTTCTATGCGGGATGGCGCTTGCCGCGGATTCGCCGCCGCCCGCCTCTGTCCTCCCTGGCCAGTTTGGCGGCTGGCAGGTGAGTGGCCCGGTCACGAAGAGCGCCGACCCAGCCGTTGCCGATCCGGCAAACGCCCCGGTGCTCAAAGAATATGCCTTCCAGAGGTTCGAGAAGGCTGCATATACCAGCGACGACGGCCGCAAGCTGGCGATCAAAGCGGCGGTGTTCGACGATGCCAGCGGAGCCTATGGCGCGTTCACCTATTACCAGACGCCGGCAATGTTGGAGGAGAAGATCGGCGAGCAGGCGGGATCGCTGAATAATCGCGTGCTGTTCTTCCAGGGAAACGTGCTGATCGACGCGGTGTTCGACAAGTTGAGCGCGATGTCGGCGGCGGAGCTGCGTGAACTGGCTGGGTTGCTGCCCCGGCCGGGAGGCAGCGCGGGCAAGCTACCGCCACTGCGTAACTATCTTCCGACGCGCGGGTATGAGAAAAATACGACGAAATACATTCTGGGTCCGGTGGCACTCGATCGCACGGGTGCGCCGTTGCCGAGTCCGACAGTGGATTTCAAATCGGGCGCGGAGGTCATCCTTGGAAGGTATTCGGCAGGGGCGGGCGATTCGACGCTGATGCTGATCGCGTATCCGACACCCCAGATTGCGGCGGAAAAGCTGCGACAGATTGACGCCGCGCACCAGGTGACGGCGCAGCAACCGGGAGTGGCGTCGATTGTGGACGTAGGCCCGTTTTTTGATAAGCGCACCGGGCCGATCGTGGTGATCGCGGCGGGACCACTCTCGCAAAGCGAGGCGCGCGCGATGCTCGGGTCGATCCGCTACGAGGCCGACGTCACGTGGAATGAGAACACGTACGCGACCAAGCGAGATAATCTGGCGAACCTCCTGTTCAACGTGATCGTGTTGTGCGGGGTTGTGATCGGGCTGGCGCTGGTGGCCGGTGTGGGATTTGGGGGCATTCGGATCCTCATGAAGAGGATTTTCCCAGGGCGGGTGTTTGATCGGTCCGAGGAGACGGAAATCATCTCCCTGCACCTAGAAGACAACGCGCCCCGGGCCTCTGGGGGGCGGTAAGTGACTCAAACAAAGGTCGTTAGGCCTAAAAAAACGGCGTTTGTTCCCGTTTTGAGACCGTTTGCTGACTTGTAGACTCATTCTCTAAGTTATTGAAAATAAGACTATTTAAGTCATAAATTTTGCTTGACACTCGGCTTTTCCGGCTCATAAGATTCCCGCAGAAAGTTCTGATGGATTAATCCTCCGTTGGAACTATTCTCCCTTGAAAGAAAAGGCCGCCCAAGTTGCCGGGTGGCCTTTTCGTTTTGACAGGTCAGCTGCGAGTCTTGAGTGGCGAGCCGCGAGCGAGGTTTTACTCGCAGCTCGCCGCTTTGCGGGAACCCTCGGACACTTGCACTCGTACTACATGAGAGAGCAAAGTTAGTGGGCTGCGGAGGCGAACATGTTTTGCGATCAGTGTGGGGCCCAGTTGCAAGGGGGACAAGTGCATTGCGTTCGCTGCGGCAAAGCGGTCACCGGGCCAACCGGAGTTGGACGCAATCGGGTGCGAGAGCATGTGAAGCTGGTCGGGATTCTGTGGATGGCCTACTCGGCATTGCACCTGGTGGGAGGAGTGCTCATCCTGTTGGCCGCGAAGTTCGTAGTCCTGCGAATCGGTGAGATTCCAAATGGCCCTCCGCCCGAGTTGCTGATGTGGTTGCGGCCGGTGATGACCATCGTTGGGTGGTTCATCCTGGCGAAAGCGGCGGTCGGTTTTTTCGCGGGGTGGGGCTTGCTGCAGCATGAGGATTGGGCACGAGTGTTCGCGCTGGTGGTCGGATTCATAGCGCTGCTGAATGTCCCGATCGGAACGGCCCTGGGAATCTATACGCTATGGGTGCTCCTGCCCGCGCGATCCGATGAAGAGTACAAGGCGCTGGCCAAGGCCGCGTAGCGGACTGGCCAGCAGCCCAATTTACCCGCAGCGGAAACTCCATCTTCATCTTTTGCATCTCTTACAGATCGGCGGTGCGGCGCTTGCCCTTTGTATAGCGAACCTCGGCTTCGTCAATGCGAAACTCTGAGGAGGCTATCCGCAGAGTAGTCTGCGTGAGCGGTTTCCCGTTGCCGAGTGGGTGAGTCAGCGAGAGATGTTCCGGGGCCCGAAGTCCTAGGGCTGTATTGGAAGCGCCCCTGGGGAAAACCGGGTGGACCGATGTGAGTGGGTGTGGGGGCGGTTTCAATACAGCGACTTGAAGGAAGTCGCTGGTGCGACGGACGCTATGGGAGTTGAATGCGGCTGGGGATGAAACACGAGGCAGTGCAACTCGGTGTCTGAGGGTGAAGCTTGGCGTGAGCTGAAGGTCGGGTTGGGTTTTGTGGGCGGAGCGGTCCGGGAAGACTGATGCAGCGGGTAAAGCAACTTCGGAACGAGTCCGCGGAGACACACGCAGCTGGTTCGTGTCTGAAACACGGGGATGAGTCGAGCTCGGAGTTGTGGTTTCATGCGGCCCATGCGTAAGGAAGGGGCGGAGAACGGAGTTGGATCTGGGCGGCGGTGAGCTTCTCGATCACCTGCATGGGTCCACCGCAGAGAGGACACGTCCAGAAAGCGAGGCCCGGAGAATCGCTTGCAGCCGGGGCTGGAGCGAGGGCTGATTCTGGTACGGAGTTCAGCAACCGAGAACAGAGTGGCAGAAATGCAGCACGACGCCGGTTGGCCAGGAAGCCGAAATTGCGAATGCGAACGAAGCCGGGGGGCAGCAGATGCAACAGGAAGCGGCGCAGGAACTCGTCCATCGGCAGCGTCATCAGCCGCTTTTGGTTGTGATGCGCGGAATCCCTCCAGCGAAACGTGACTTGGCCATCCCTCAAGGAGACCAGTCGGTGATTGGAGATTGGCGACACGGTGGGTGTAAGAGCCGAGATAGCGCAAGACATGCTCCGGTCCTCCGAAGGGCCGCTTGCAGTAGACGACCCAGTCGTGGCGAAACAGTTGTCGGAGCCAGGAGGAGAAGACCTTGGGCCGGGCGAGGAGCTTGAAGTGGCCATGGAAGCCGAGCTTGCCGTGGGTGAAAGCGTACTTCAAAGCGGCCACGAACTTACCGCGAAACACCCGACTCAGCACTTTGTTGGGAAGAAAAAAAGAGCCGCGAGTTGCGACCCAGCGCGTGTGATCGCCGGACAGACCCCCGGCTGGGAGTACGCAATGGACATGGGGATGAAGTTGGAGCTTCTGATCCCAGGTGTGGAGTACGCTGAAGAAGCCGATCTGGGCGCCAAGATGTTTGGGAT
>JBAQJU010000282.1:0-1766 GCA_049300475.1 Terriglobales bacterium
ATGTAGGACATTGCGCCCGGCTCCGGCATGGGAAGCTGGTTGCTATCGAGCGCGGCCTTCATGCTATCCGCCATTTGCGTCTTGGTCTGCCCTTTCAACACAAGCCTCGTCCTCTGAATCGTGTAAGGGAGAATGGTTCGCGAGGCCTGGGGGTTATAGCAAACTGGGCCGCGCATTTTAGGATTCCAAAACTCCGGGTTGCCCACTGGAGACATCCACGACCGCTCCACAAGACAAGTAAAGCCGTTTTTCCCCTCGATTGCAGTCCGGTAGCCATCCTTTCCCAGAACCAGGACCTCCGCGTCCCGCGATATCGCTGCCGGAGCTGCGCTTCTAGCCAGCGCGATTTCGGTATCTCGATTTGCCATCAGGTACCTGTCAACGGGGGCCATTGCCGGATAGGTTTCCACACGATCCTGAGCCCGAATGAGGCACGCAACCCCTTCCAGTAGAAAGAGGATCGCGGTTGCGATAGTTACCGGTATGTTTCTGTTCATACATGCCTCCTGAGGATGGGTCTCTTCGATGGTTCAGGAATGGTGTGGAAGCGCGCGCTAAACCTGCGAGCATGATGGGTGGCAACACGTGAATATTACGCTATCCCATAGCTGTCACTCGCGACGAAAGGGCTCTGATAGATCGGCCCCTGCCGGCCGGTTGATGACCATCCAGGTGACGGCGAAACGACGCCGTCCAGGACCTCGCTCGAGCATCGCGACGGCATTTGCGGTTCGGGTTTGCTTCAAGTGACGTGACGGTCATGCCATTGACGTCGAGATCGTCGATCATCACTAGGCAGGAATAGGGTTATGGCGGCGCGAAAGATCAAGCTTACTTACGAGCGGTGGTGCGAGCAGATGTAACTCCAGGACGCCCGTGGGATTTCCTGCTTCAGCGCCGACTATCACCAGCAGTATCTGGCGAAGAATCCCGGTGGCCATCGGGGAATCGGGGGCCGTGGAGTTCCCTTTAATCTCTCGGAGATACCGGTGCTCTTATCACAGGAAAGAAATCGAGTAAGGCCGGTCGTGCGGAGTGACGCGCCTTGGAGTTGCTGCGAGCATCTCTCTCGTTTCCATTAGCAAGCCCGGCATTGTCGGGGGTTTTGTCACACGGTACGAAGATCCGATGCACACGTGCCCAGGATTGGCGGTTGACCGGCGCCTCATGTTAGTGTTGTGCCGAATGCTTTCCCACTGTTCGGAGACGAAGGCATAGTGGATGCCGGAAATTAAAACGCCATGGAGAAACGTGCCATGTTAAGAGAAATTGCCCTGGTCGCTGCTGCATTTACGATCATGACTCCGGCGTTCGCGGACACTCCATCGACCGGTAAGATCAAGGACCCGGTGCTAACCCCGATGCTGCCTCCGACCGCACCATCGAAGCAGGTAATCAAGAAACCTCCGCCGCCTTGCAAGCCAACGCCAGGCCATACTGCGTGCCCGCGTCAATAAGCGGCACAGCCGCCATCGAGGTATGGTGTCCGAATCCCTAGGGGGAGGCGGCGGCAACCTCTGAATTCAAAGGGTCCGGCCAAACCAGGATGCGACGGTTTGAGTGTATGTCAGTACTCGGCGGCCAAAATTGATGCCGATGGATTCCGGCGACATGGCAATCGCAGATGCCCATATCTGAACGCATCCCATCATCACGACGACGAGTAACGCATAAATGCCCAAACGCCATTTTTGGCGAGCCTCACGGGCGGACAGCTTCACTTGGAAATCAGTCAGCGTTTGTTCAAATCGTCTTCGATCCTCTTC
>JBAQJU010000283.1:0-11364 GCA_049300475.1 Terriglobales bacterium
CCCTAAGGTAAAGACTCCAACTCTGAGCAATCCCCCCATGCTCGGTCCCCATATTGGAGTCAATGGATGCCTACGGACAACCGCGAATTTAAACTCGGCCTATTGCCCGAAAAAAGGTGGGATTGGCGCACTTTCGCCGCGAGCTATGGGCTGGTCACGGCATTCATCCTGCTCCTCGCGTTCTTTGGAGTTCTCGTACCGGGGACGCTGATAATTGCCTCGAACTACCACGTGACGGAACTGGTTCCGCTGCCCTCGATGAGGCCCGAGCGGGCGCCCAAACCGAAGCCGCTGCCGGTGCGGGCAAAGCTGTTGCCGCGGGACCCGGTGTTCCAGGCGCCGAAGCTGATTGTGCCGCGCGAAGTCCGCGCCCGCAAGCAGGCACCGCAGGAGATCGAACCACCGAAAGTGGCCCTCAATAACTTCGCTCCCGCTGTCCTACGACAGACATCGGGGGGCGCGCGCCCCGTCCTGATCCATACCGGTGAGTTTCAGGGAAGTTCGGTGGCGCCTACCGTAAATGCTGCCATAGAGAGAGTGCAGACTGGCGGCTTTGGCGATCCGAATGGATTGAAGCCCAATGCGAACAGCAAGGCGAACGGCAGGCTGATCGCTTCCGCGGCAGGGTCATTTGACATGCCAGTGGGCCCCGGCCAGGGAAACGGCTCGGGTGGAGCAAAAGGAATCAAGGGAACGGTGGCGAGCGCAGATTTCGGCACCGGTATCGCAACGCCGGGACGGGGCGACGGACGCAGCAGTGGGCGCGGCAATGCGGGCGTGCAGACCTCGGGCTTCGGAAATCAGGAAATCGCGCAAAACGTTCCCCACGCGCAGCGCATGGATAGCGGACCGGCCACTACGGCAGTCGAGATCACCGATAAGCCGAAGCCGGTCTATACGCAGGAAGCTAGAAATCTGAGACTCGAGGGCGAAGTCCTGCTCGAAGTCGAGTTTGGAGCAAATGGCCAGTTACGAGTAAATCGAGTGGTGCGGGGTTTAGGCCATGGACTGGATGAGGCTGCCATAGCGGCCGCCAACAAGATGCGTTTTAAACCGGCGTTACGGAACGGGCAGGCCGTAAATTCGACTGCAATTGTGCACGTGGTATTTCAACTGGCGTATTGAAACTTGGAGATGAATGTTATGCGCACTACGAACTGGATGGTCCTGGCTCTGCTGGCAGTATCGATGACCGCAGCGGCCCAACAATCAACATCAGCCGTGCAGAATACGCCGGCGGGACAAACGGCCCAAACCGCGCCGGCGCAAAGCCAGACAACTCTGTCTCAGCCGACCACCATGGACCAGGTCGTGGACCGCGTGATCCTGCGCGAAAAAAACCTGATCACCTTCCTGTCCCCGCGCACGCCGATCGTCGAGACCTATCTGCAGAACCTGACCCAGGATACGCAACTGGGACCGATTCCGCAGGACGATCACTATTTCCTCGGCCGCATGGATCTGAGCGATTCGATTGACCGCTCCGACTATCTTGGCGACAAGACCGACAAGGGCATCAAGGGCAAAGAAGAGGGCCTGCAGAAGCGTCTGCTCGGCGGCTTCATGAAAAGCTTCAAGTTCCAGTACCAGCCGCTCGGCTTTTCCTGGATGATCTACGCCGACCGTAATGATTTCGACCGGCAGCACTATGATTTTCACTACGCGCGCCGCGAGTTTCTGGGCGACGTGCGCTGCCTCGTTTTCGACGTCACGCCGAAAAAGGACTCCGGCCGGGGCCGGTTCCTGGGGCGCATCTGGGTGGAGGATCAGGATTTCAACATTGTCCGGCTGAATGGAACCTATTCGCGTCCTTCGCACAACACATACTACTTTCACATGGACAGCTGGCGCCTCAACCTGATTCCCGGCTACTGGTTGCCTACTTACATCTACAGTGAGGAAGGTGACTTTACAGCGGGAGCAAAGAATAAGATCGCGTTCAAGGCCCAGACCCGCATCTGGGGTTACAACCTGAAGACGGGAACCCCGAGTGACGAATTAACCCAGATCCGCGTGGACAGCGTGAAAGACGAGACGCCTACTACGCAGGACGCTTCCCCGTTGGCCGCCGAGCGCCAGTGGCAGCAGCAGGCCGAAGACAACGTAATCGATCGGCTGGAGCGCGCCGGTTTGCTGGCGCCTGCCGGTGACGTAGACAAAGTTCTGCAAACCGTCGTGGACAATCTGGAGATCACCAACAACATAGAATTGCCACGGCCGGTGCGCACCCGCGTGTTGACCACGTCTCCGTTAGAAACATTCAGCGTTGGCAACACGATCATCGTAAGCCGCGGGCTGATCGATGTCCTTCCCGACGAAGCGAGCCTCGCCATGGTGCTTTCGCACGAACTGGCGCACATCGTCCTGGGACACAACCTGGGCGGCCAGTATGCGTTCAACGACCGCATGCTCTTCTCGGACGAGGGGACGTACCAGAACCTGGGCTTCAAACACATTCCGGAAGAAGAAGCAGCCGCCGACAAGAAAGCGATCGAGATGCTGAAAGCTTCTCCCTATGCGCAGAAGCTGGACTCGGCTGGGCTTTTCCTGAAGGCACTGCAAACTCGCGCTCCGCATTTGAACGCTCTGCTGCAGGCACACCTGGGCAACAGCATGACCGACAACGGGACGGTCACCCGGATGGCGCAGCTGGAAACTTCGGCTCCGGCACTCGACTGGAACAAACTCGACCAGATCGCAGCGTTGCCCTTGGGCGGACGCGTCAAGCTCAACCCGTGGGATGACAGGGTCGAGATGGTCAAGGCACAGCCGGTAGCCATCACCTCCGCGCGTGACAAAATGCCGTTCGAGGTGACGCCCTTCTTCCCACGGCTGGCCCGTTACAACTCGACTCCGGCAACCAATCCAACCACCGCCACCGCCGCAGCAAATACCGCGGCCAGCACGACAAACTAGAGCGATTACAAGTTGATCGAAGCACAGGCTGGAACCGGAAGACATTCCGGGCTTCCAGCCTGTGTCTATTTAGGAGAGCGCCGCCGTCCTACGGTTTGTTTGTGTAGCACTACTAGTACCTAGACCGCGAGATTATTACCACAAGCGCCGGGAGTGTAGCGCCGGCACCTTGCCGGCGGTTCCGAGGGCGCCTCGCCCTCGGCGCGGCCAACCGGCATAGAAAGAATCATTCGGTCACAGCACTAGAAGTGCTCTCTAAGGTCGGCGAACCGATCAACCACTAATAGTCTCTGAGACGACGGCGCGCTAGCCAGTTCTTCGTGCTCGAGAATCCAGGTGTTGCCGTGCGGCACAAACACGGCATGTAATCCGGCAGCAAGTGCCGGGTTGATATCGGACTTGGGACTGTTGCCTACCATCCAGGTAACGTCGGTTGACAGCGCGTACTTCGAGATAGCCGAGCGATAGGTCGGTGCATCCTTCTCCGCTACGATTTCTATGGCGGAAAAATAATCTTTCAATCCCGATCGCTCGACCTTGCCCGCCTGCTCCGCCGGATGTCCCTTGGTCATCAGGATGAGGTGATGTTTCTGGCGAAGATACTCGAGCGTCTCGGGCACGCCGGAAATGACCTCAATGGCATGGTCGGCGATCTGGTGGGCGAAACTGTGGATTCGTTCGTGCATCTCGGGTGTGACCGGATCGACGGAAAGTTTTTCGAAGGTTTCCACCAGCGAATGGGCAAAACTGTGCAGGCCATATCCGTGCTTGAGAATGGACTCGCGCTCCACATCGTTCAGCACCAGCCGAACCTGTTCGGGCGAATATTCGCGATGGTCGAGGAATGAGATGAACTTTGCGATCGCGCGTTCGAAATAAACATTGTTCTCCCAGAGCGTGTCATCGGCATCGATGAGCAGAGTCTGGGCGCCGTTTTCTTCCCACATGAAATCATGATAACGGGTCCAGCCGCGTCCATGTTTGATAGAACGAAGATTGATAGAACGAAGTTTGATGAGATCGAAGTTTGATAAGATCGAAGTCGCATGAAAGTTCATGGGCTCCTTTTGTTCGTCGTTCCACTGCTTTTGATTTCTGCTCCCTCCCAGACCAGGAAAACTCATTTCATGATGGGCTCCGCATCGAAGATTGGCATCCCGGCAAACTTGCATGTCGTACCCAACCTGGCCGCGCGGGTAGCGAAGTTCCGGCGCGTCCAAATGCCTTTTCGCACGGCAGGTTTGAGCGCTCGCGAAATACAACTTGTCCACAAACTGGTGGAAGCCTGCGGCTATCTCGAAAGCATCTACTGGCGGCAGAGCGATCCCGAAGCCTTGATGCTGTACCAGTCGTTGGCGGCCAGCAAGAGTCCGCGGGATGTCGCACTGCGGCGCTATTTGTGGATCAACGCCTCGCGCTTCGATCTCATCGACAATAACGAGCCATTCGTTGGCACCGACCCCATGCCGCCGGGCCGCGGGTTCTATCCCTCCAATCTGACGCGGGCGCAGATAGAGCAGTATGTCAAAGAGCATCCTGACCAGAAGGCGGCGATCTACAATCAGTTCACGATCGTCCGCTGGCACAACGGGAAATTGGAAGCAGTTCCCTACCACATCGCCTATCGCACATTCCTCGATCCGGCATCTCGGGCATTGCGGGCGGCAGCGGACCTGAGCAGCGACCCGGCGTTCGCGAAATTCCTTCGGCTGCGCGCCGATGCGCTCCTCAGCGACGATTATTTTCCGAGCGACCTGGCCTGGCTCGACTTGCAGAACCCAAAAGTCGACATAATTTTTGCCCCCTACGAAACTTATATGGACGATCTGCTCGGCGTAAAAGCGTCCTATGGTGCGGCGGTGATGGTGCGCGACGAGCGCGAAAGTAAGAAACTCGAACTCTTCGCAAAGTATGTGCCCGAGATTCAGGATGCGCTGCCGCTGGCGGCGGAGGACCGCCCATCCAAGCATGGTCTGGAAACGCCCATGGAAGTAGTCGATGCTCCGTTTCGCGCAGGCGACTTGACCCATGGCTACCAGGCCGTAGCCGACAATCTTCCAAACGATCCGCGCGTGCATGAGCAGAAGGGCAGCAAGAAAATGTTCTTCAAGAATTTCATGGATGCGCGCGTGAATTACGTGATCGTCCCGGTGGCGCGCAAACTGATGGAGCCCGAGCAGGCCGCGAAAGTCACTAGCGACGGGTATTTAGTCGGAACGATTATGCACGAGATTTCCCACGGACTTGGTCCCGCGTTTGCGCGCACAGCCGCCGGCAAGATCGACATTCGAGAAGCGATTGGCCCCATATACAGTCCCCTGGAGGAAGCCAAAGCCGACGTGACCGGAATGTTTGCCTTGCAGTGGCTGGTTGATCAGAACGCGCTCCCCAGGGAAAAGCTTGAGGAGTATTACGCGTCTTACATCGGAGGATTGTTGCGCACGGTGCGCTTCGGCATCGCCGAGGCGCACGGGCAAGCTGAGATGATGGAATTCAACTACCTGCTGGAGCGCGGGGCCGTGATCCATGATCGGCGCGGCCGGTACGTGATTAACTACCAGATGATCCCGGGCGCGATGGCCGATCTCGCCAAAGAACTGCTGGAGATTGAGGCCACCGGCGACCGCCAGCGCGCCGAAAACTGGTTCAAGAAATACAATCAGATGCCGGAGGAGTTAAAGGCCGCGCTCAAAGCAACCGAGAACATCCCGGTGGATATCGATCCGGTGTATGCGTTTCCTGAGAGGGTGAGGTAAGAAAGCTATCAGTGACGAGTTTCGAGTTGCGGGATAGGAGCAGTCAAGAACCGGATTCGGTCAGGCACTGCACTTTTCGTAAGTAGGATACATTTCAGTGCTTGCTCGAGGCTCGAAGCTCGCGGCTCGCAGCCATCTCACACCCACTCGACTCGCGACTCTTGAGGAATGATCCCCGCCTTGTGCCCCATATCCAGCAACCGGCGCACCGCTTCCCTGCCATCGTCGCCATAGTCGAGCGTGCGTTCGTTGACATACATACCCACAAATTTATCGGCGAGTTGCGGGTCGAGGTCGCGGGCAAACTGCATGGCATAGGCAAGCGCTTCTTCGCGATGGTCGATGGCGTACTGAATACTCTCGCGCAGCGCCTGCGTAACTCCCGCCATCAGTTCTGGACCGAGCGAGCGGCGGATAGCATTTCCACCGAGCGGAAGCGGCAGGCCGGTGACTTTGTGCCACCACTTGCCGAGATCGACAACGCGGTGCAACCCAGACTTGTCGTAGGTAAGCTGGCCCTCGTGAATGATCAGGCCGGCCTCGTATTTTCCTTCGAGAATCTGCGGGATGATCTGGTCGAAGGGAACGACATCGACCTCAATGCCGGGCGCAAACAGTTGGAGCGCCAGATAAGCCGTTGTCAGCTTTCCGGGCACGGCGATTTTCTTGCTCTTGATCTCGGTCGTCGTAAAGGAGCGCGTCGAAACCAGCATGGGACCGTAGCCGTCGCCAACACTGCCGCCGCAAGACATGAGTGCGTAGTTCTGCTGAATGTAGGGATAGGCGTGGAACGAAATTGCGGTGACGTCGTACACGCCTTGCTGGGCGTCACGATTCAGCGTTTCGATATCGCACAAAGTGTGCGTAAAGCGCAGCCCAGGCACACGAACCTTGTTGGTGGCCAGGCCGTAAAACATAAACGCGTCATCGGAGTCGGGGCTATGGGCCACCGTGATTTCACGAACCGGGGAAGAAACTGTACTCATAATTTGGACTTTGGGCCTTCGGCCATGGACTCTGCGCTTCGGGCTCTGGCTCGCTTTTCTTTGGATTGAAACCCTAAGGAAGCTCTGATCAAGTAACTGCGGTCCTCCGTGCACCTCTGTGATTCCTGTGGTTTATGCTCCTTGCCGACGCTTAATCAGAGCTTCCCTGAATTGCATATCCCTAGGCTTGCGATCGCCGCTTCATCCAACGATCAGCAACCGCGGCGGCCATGAGCACCTTGATCACCTCAGCAAAAATAAACCAATAGAATCCAAGCTTGATCGCCATTGCGACGGAGTGGGTCTCGAGAGCGAGCCAGCCGATTCCACCGGCGAACAGCACCAACTCCGCAACTGCCGAAGCAAGAGCGGCCCAGGCGAAACGGCGTGAGCCACGTGCGGAGGCTTTTTCGTAAATCCAGCCCGCCGTGAATGCCACCACCGGATACGCCATAAGAAAACCGCCCGTCGGGCCGATGATCTGCGCGATTCCGCCCAGGCCGGCGGGATTGAACACTGGCAACCCCGCAGCCCCTTCGGCAAGGTAGAGCGCCAGCGCTGCAAATCCGCGACGGGAGCCGAGCATCAACCCCACCGCCAGCACTCCAAAGTTTTGCATCGTGAGTGGGACCGGCGTAAAGGGCAACGGCACTGTGACACGCGCACAAAGCGCGACGAAAAGGCTTGCCCCAATTACGATGCCCGCTTGTTTCGCCCATTCCAGCGAACGGGATTGTGGTGACAAAGTTTGAGGCAAAGCTTCTGTCGGTAGAATCTGCGTCGTTGCTTTCGACATGTAGTTCCCTTCGTGGCGGCGAATCAGGCTTCCGGCGGCAGGGGCGGATGTTGGTCAAGTCCGTCCGATTCCGCCTCCAAGGCCGCGGAGCGCTTCATTTGCCGCCGCACCCGCATGTAGAGCGCAACCACAACCGACACGACCAGTACTAAACTGACTCCCAGGATCAGAAACCACCAGAGCATCCGCACAACGAACTAGGATAGCAGAAGCGCGGCGCAGCTACCGGCAAACGAGGCCCTAAAAAATGGATAGCTTGGGCCTGAATCCGCACTCGAAGGGCCACTCTTTATTTCTTCGCCTTTGCGAGCGCTGCGCGACGCGCATCGACCGTGGCGGAGACGCGTTGCAGGCGCTTGCGGCCCAGCTTTGACCCGGTGGCCACTTTCTCGATGTTCGCCCAAGCCTCGGGATTGTTCATCTTCTGGCGCAGCTCTTTCAAAAACGGATGGATCTTCGCGAAGATGAAGAACATTTCGCCACTACAGCCCGGCTGAAGAAAAAGTTCTTCGTGCAGCGCACCCTGCAGAACCAGCGATGCAGCCATGTCCCAATAGCTCCCGACCTGGCGAATCCAGTTATTTTCCTGGCTGGGAAATGCGTTCGCCACTTTCAGAAAGTCGTCGGCGCTGAGCGGCCAGAACTCGACCACAAACCAGTTTCTTGCCTTGCGCATCTCGGCTTCACGGCGGAGGTCGTAAAGCTGCAACATCAACTGTCCATCATGTACGGTTGCCTTTTTTGCCATTTTTCTCGCCTCGGTAAGTGATCTTCATTAGCTCCCACTGCTCGTCTGCGGGAATCTCTCAGCTTTGCTTTGCGCTCTCCGGATTCCCTCCCGGAAGCTCTCGTTCGTAATCGCATTCCTTGTTCGGACACGCGATCACGGTTCCATCTTTCCGCATGCGCTCTACCAGGTATTCATGACCGCAGTCGGGACATTTTTCCGCAACCGGCTTGGCCGCAGAAGTAAATTTGCACTTCGGGTACTTCGAACATCCATAAAACGTGTTGCCCTTGCGCGCCCGCTTTTCGACCAGTTCCCCTTCTCCGCAGAGCGGACACTTTACGCCGATAAAGTTCTGCTTCACATATTTGCAATCGGGATATCCGCTGCACGAGGTGAACTCGCCGTAGCGGCCGTGGCGAATGATCAGGTTGCGCCCGCAGTCGGGACACTTCTCATCGAGCGGAATATCGGGCACACGCTTGCCCTGATCGAGCCGACGCGTGGTCTTGCAATCCGGGTAGCCGGTGCAAGCCATGAACTGGCCAAAACGTCCGCGCTTCAGGACCATGACCCGCCCGCAGTTCTCGCAGTACTCTTCCTGCGCGGTCTCCTGCATGTCAGCCGAATCCAGATCCGGAAGATTGATAGGATTTTCCTTGGTAAAAGTGCAGGAGTTCGGATCCTCTTTGTCGTAGGTGCTGCAAGCGTAAAACGAGCCGTGCTTGCCCCATTTGATGACCAGCGGCGCGCCACAGCGTTCGCACTTCTCGTCCGTTGGCTTCTCCATACGCTTGATGTTTTCCATGTGCTTCTCGGCGTATTTGAGATCCTTGGCGAACTTTTTGTAGAACTCGCCAAGCGCGTCGGTCCACTTCTCCTTGCCTTCTTCTATCTCGTCGAGCTCTTCTTCAAGGCGCGCGGTGTACTCGAAATCGAAGATGTCCTTGAAGTTTTCCACCAACAAGTCGGTCACCACCAGGCCGATTTCAGTGGGAGTAAATTTGCCGCCGATTTTCTGCGCGTACTGGCGCTCCTGAATGGTGCTCAGGATGGTCGCGTAGGTGGAGGGACGGCCAATCCCGCGCTCTTCCAGCTCTTTCACCAGCGAAGCCTCGTTGTAGCGCGGAGGTGGCTCGGTGAAATGCTGCTCGGGTAGCAGCGATTTCAAAGTGAGCTTCTGGCCGGCTTCGAGCGGCGGAAGCTTGTGTTTCAGCTCTTCGTCTTCTTCGTCCTTATTGTCCTTGGACTCCTCGTAGACCTTTAAGAAACCGTCGAACTTCATGAGGGACCCGGTGACCCGGAACCAGAACACTTCATTCGCCGACTTGGCATCGATATCAACCGTTGTCTGATCGAAGACGGCCGGCGTCATTTGCGACGCGATAAAGCGCTGCCAGATGAGCTTGTAGACCTTGAATTCGTCTTCCTGCAGGTACTGCTTGACCTTGTCAGGATGGCGCATGGCCGAGGTTGGGCGAATCGCCTCGTGCGCGGCCTGCGCTGCCTTCTTCTCTTTATATGTATTCGGCGATTCAGGAATGTACTGCGCGCCGTACTCGCCGGTGATGTACTCGCGTACCTCGGCAATGGCTTCGGGGGCCACACGGGTCGAGTCGGTACGCATATAGGTGATGAGACCGACCAGGCCTTCTTCGCCCAGTTCGATGCCTTCATAGAGGCGTTGGGCGATCATCATGGTGCGCTTTACGCTGAAACGCAGCTTGCGCGAGGAATCCTGCTGGAGCTTGCTGGTGGTGAAAGGCGGAGTGGCATTCCGGCGCCGCTCTTTTTTGTCCGCCGAACGAACGATCCAGTCGGCTTTTTCGAGGGCGAGCCGAATTTTCTCGGCATCCTCGCCATTAGTGACTTCAACTTTCTCTTCACCTTTGCCAACGAAGCGGGCGTCGAAGGCCGGAGGCTTGGCGGCGGCAAGGTTCGCGTCGATCGTCCAGTATTCCTTCTTTTCGAAAGCCTTGATCTCGCGCTCGCGGTCGACAATCAGGCGCAGAGCAACGGTTTGCACGCGGCCTGCGGAGAGGCCCCGGCGGACTTTATCCCACAGCAGCGGAGAAACCTGATATCCCACGAGCCGGTCAAGAACGCGGCGGGCCTGCTGAGCATCGACCAGGTTGCGGTCGATGTCGCGGGGATTTTCGAAAGCCGCTTTCACCGCACGCTGCGTAATTTCGTTGAAGGTCACGCGCCGGATGCGCTCGCCATCCGGATGCTCTTTGCTGGCTTTGGTCTTTTTCTTTTTCTTCCCGTTGTTGTCCCCAAGTTCGTCGGCAAGATGCGCGGCGATCGCCTCGCCTTCGCGGTCCGGATCAGGCGCAAGGTAGATCATATCCGCCGCGAGCGCCAGCTTTTTCAGCTTCGCCAGAACCTTCTCTTTACCGGGGATAACGACATATTCCGTTGAGAAATCGTCTTCCACATCGACGCCCAGGCTGCTTTTGGGCAGGTCTTTTACGTGGCCGAAAGAGGCGTCCACGGTGAATCCCTTGCCCAGATATTTCTGAATCGTTTTCGCCTTGGCCGGCGATTCGACAATGACTAGACCTTTAGACAATGTTCCCTCAATATGGCGGTATTGGAATTGAAGCTAGCACGAATGAGCGGATTGCAACAACTGCGGGCTACAGCTCTCAGCTATCAGCTGTCAGCTCTCAGTCAACAAACTTTTACTTTCTGCACCAGCGAAGACAGCATCTTTTTCACCTCCACCACCTGCGATGTAAGACGCTCATACTCCGGATTGAGCAGGTAATTCAGATCGTGAGCCAACAGAAGTTGATACTCGAGTTCGCTTGCTGAACCCAGCGCAATCTGCAAAAACGAGCCATCTCAACATCACCCTTTCTGCAGCAGCCTTCCGCGATATTCGTTCCTATCGACGCTGAAGATCGCCTCATCTGACTCTTAAGGCCGAACATCTCTTCCCGAGGAAAAGCCTTACCAGAGGCGTAAACATTCAAAGTGAGCCGGTGTGCCTTTTCCCATACACGAAGGTTACGAAAACTCTGCACGAAATCTTCCGCTTTTACTGAAAGCTGATAGCTGATAGCTGACAGCTAGAAGCTCTTCACGAAATTCTTCCCCGGCAACTGCCGCACCTTGCCATTCAACTCCAACTCAAAGAGCGCCGCGAAAATTTCCGACGAGGACATTTCCCCCTCCAGC
>JBAQJU010000284.1:0-4784 GCA_049300475.1 Terriglobales bacterium
GGCCAGCACTCCGATATTTACTACTATCAGCTCTTCGATCCCGATCGCGACACGTTTGGAGGCATCTCGGTCTTCCAGTTCGATCCCCGGACCTTCCAGATCACGCACCGCATTGCCGCCGAACGCGCACACTGGTCCAGTCCGATGGGCCGCTGGGTGTATGAGCAAGGATGGGAGCGAAGCCTGAATGGCTCCGCCATCCAAAACTATCGCAAGTTCGATGTCGCGACTTACCCGCAACTAGCCGAGCCGCCCAACTATTTCAAGAAGGAAGTGAAACAGTCCTCGGAGATGAATTACGAGGAATTACGCCGGTACATCCGCGACCTGGAGCAAAGCGGCTTTGATGTGGTACGGCTGCGAGTGCAACTCGATAAGAAGATCGCCTACCCGCTGATCACGCTCGTGATGGCTGTTCTCGCTATTCCCTTTGCGCTGTCAGCCGGCAAGCGCGGCGCCCTGGCAAGCGTAGCCACCGCCATTGGCATCGGCGTCGTCTATTGGACCATCTCCGGCTTGTTCGAAGCCATGGGCAACCTAAGCCAACTCCCGCCCGCGGTCGCGGCCTGGTCGCCCAACTTGGTCTTCGGTTTTATAGGAGGCTATCTGATCCTGCGCATGCCAACCTGAAGGATCGGGCCACCGGATCGTCCGGTGATCTTCGCGTGATCTAAGAAAGTTCTGACTAAGTCCCTGGGGTTCCCGTTCACCCTGCGGTTTTATGCTTCTGCTGATACTTGATCAGAGGTTCCCAAGAGTTTCAATGACCCGATCACCCGATCATGAGATGGCCCGATAGCTCTACCGTCCCGCGATCCCGCTCGGCTCCCCCGGGAAAAACAGTACCGTTTGTGGACTACTCAGCGTCCCGGTCGTCACCTGCACATTGAAGCCTGAAATACTGCCGCCCGTATTGTTCGACACGTACAAAAACTCGGCTCCGTTGTTGTAATTGGGGTGCATCGCCAACGCCACCGGAGTCGATCCGGTCGGCACCGACGGCGGAGTCAGCCCATTCAGTATCCCCGTCCCCGGAATCATGTGGAATCCGTACACTGCATTCGATCCCGTGCACGCGATGTAAAGAAAACTGTTGGTCGGGTCCACCAGCATCGCGCCCGGATTCATTCCCACCGACGCCGGTGTCCCCTCCGAAAGCAGCAGGTTATTGGTGACATCCGCGGCCGTGCATGATAAGGTCCCCGAAGTCACTTGCGTACAAAGCTGGAACTCGCTCACCGAGCCCGTCACTGCTCCCTGACTCCCCACATAGACAAACACTCCGCCGGTAGTCTGGCCTACCGGGTTGGTGTTCACTGCCACCACCGCACCTGGATTCACTTGCGTCGTATAGGGTGAATTCGGCTGCTCGGTCAGGTTGCCCGACGAGTCCACCAGAAAAACGCTGAGTTCGTTGTCGTTGTGGTTCGACGTCAAATCCAGGTTGCTGGTCACAAACAGCAGGGTCTCCGCCGTCGTTTCCCCGGGAGGCGTAAAGGTAATCACCGAGAGCGCGGTGGGGATCCTGTTCATCAGATGGGTAGCGGCCAACATCATAGTCGTCGAACCTGGCTTTGTGCTGAACACTGAAATTGAAGGGCAAGTAGGGTCCGTTACCGTCGAATCCGAGCAATCCATCGCGGATGGCAGCAAGCCGGGACTGATCACAAACATGAACGCCCCAGCCGCATCGCGCGTCTCCGCCAGCATTGGTCCAGTCGGCACAGGCGCCCCTGTCGTGGGTGACGCCGCCGTCGTGGGCGCCGAGAGACTCCCATCAGAGTTAATGGTGTAGCCGGAAATCGCCGACTGATTCAACAAAAAGGCCGTCGCCGCCGTCGGATCGAGCGAGATGCTCAGCGGCACTCCGCATGGCGCCGTCTGACAGGTTGTCGGCATAGCCTCCGTGATCAGCGAAAGATTTCCGGTATCCAGGTCAATCGTATAAGAACTTACATTGTTTTCCGCCTGGCTCACCACGTACAAAAGTCCTATGGGCCGCGATGAAGAGCTGCCGCAACTGGCCAGAAACACACTCAGGGCACACATTCCCAGCAACGCCACCCCCACCCCTGTTTTCCTCGACATCAATTCTCCTAGTAATCTCGGGCCATCAGAATAAACCCGGGCATCGGATGGTCGGGCAATCGGGCAACGAAAAACCAAACCCAATCCTGAATGATTTTGCCGTTCAGATCGCCCGATGACCCGATCACCAGATGGCCCGATATAATGGCCCGCTCAGTTGTGTCCGAAACATACTTGTGTATCAGGAATGGGCGGGAAGAGCAAACCCGGGGTCCCCGGAGCGGCCGCTTTTGCCGCTCTGGGGTGGAAACCCGGGAGTCGTTGGAATTCGGATCTCCACCTCCAACCCACCCTCTTTTCGGTTGGATGCGCGCACTTGCCCCCCGTGCAGCCGGATCGCACGCTCCGCGATCGAAAGCCCTAATCCCGCTCCCCCGGTCTGCCGGTTGCGGGCATCGTCCAGGCGGTAAAAAGGTTCAAATATCTTGGCCAGCGCCGCCTCGGGAACACCCGGCCCGGAATCGGAAACGCGAATCACCATCTCTTCACCATTTGGCCCATCCTGCCGCTCCAGTCGCACTTCCACCGTAGTGCCTTCGGCAGTGTAGCGCGTGGCATTTCGAATCACGTTCTCGATTGCACTTCGCAACAAGTCCGGGTCCGCTTCCACCAGAAACTCGTCATCTCCGTCGGCCAGCACGCGGCAATGCCGCCCCGCACTTTCATATTCCGCGTCATGTGCCACCTGCTCCACCAGTTCCCGCAGCGACAAACTGCTCTTTCGGATTCCGTCTGCTCCCGATTCCAGCCGCGAGATCGTCAGCAGCCGCTGGATCAACTGGTTCAGGCGATCCGCCTCCAACTCAATGCGGTTCAGCGAACCCTCAATCTCGGGGGGCGCCTTCTGCCGCGCCAGCCCCAAAGCCACGCTCAGGCGGGCCAGCGGCGACCGCAGTTCGTGCGATACATCCTTCAGCAGTCGCGACTGCGAATCCACCAGCCCCTCCAGCCGTTCCGCCATCACATCGAAGTCGCGCATCAACTCGACCATTTCACCCCGCCGTCCACCCGCCGGAGCACCCGTCCGCGCACTCAGGTCCCCCGCCGCCAGACTTTGCGCCGCCTGTCGCAACCGCGTCACCGGACCCGTCATCGAACGCGCCAGCAGATAGCACACCAGTCCCGACGAAATCACCGCAATCAGGATTCCCAGCCCTGGAAGCTCGTGCATCGTCCCGAAAAATACTCGCGGCCGAGGCGGCAGCTCGATGATGAGCGTGTAACGTTTACCATCAAGTGTCAGCGCCTGACGACGGATGCGCTCCGGCAGCCAACTATCCAGCCACCCGTGGTGAAATGGCACGCCCCGCCGCGTATCTTCGATCCAGGGCGGAATGTGCTGGTGCCCGCTCAATTCCTTGCCCGCCGGATCGAACACAAACGCCCGCATATGCTCCGTATGCCATAACCCTTCCAGATACTCATGCGCGGCCCGCTCGCCACCCGTTTGATAGGCGTTCACCGCCTCGGCCAGAATCTCTGACTCCTGGTTCTCATTCCCGCGTCGCGCCGGTCGCATGGCAATGGTCACCAGGATCGCCAGCACGATAAACAGTGCCTGCGCCGCCCAGAACGATAGAAAAATTCTAAGAAAAAGACTTTTCATCCCTTGGCCCTGTTTCCAGAAGTATTCCAGTTCCGCGTCGCCGAACAAGGCTCCGAGCCGCGAGTTTCGAGCCGCGAGCTAGCGCAAGCAGATTGCTCGAGGCTCGCGGCTCGCGGCTCACTTCTTCGCCTTCACCGCCGGCCGCGCAAACATATATCCCACTCCCCGAATTGTTTTGATGTGATCGCCGTTCTCCTCCGAATCGCCCAGCTTCCGCCGCACTTTGCTCACGTGCATATCGATGCTCCGGTCGAACGGCATAAACTTCCGGCTCAGCACCGCATTCACCAACCTCTCCCGCGTCACCACTCGCCCCGCTTCGCGCAACAAAACTTCCAACAGATTGAATTCCACCGACGTCAAATCCACCGGCTGCCCCGCCCGCAGCACGGTACGGGTCGCGGGATCGAGTTCCACATCGCCCACGTTCAAGACTTCGGGCACGGCATCCGCCGCCTTCACAGGCTTCGTGCGCCGCAGGATTGCCCGGATTCGCGCCACCAGTTCCCGGGGATTGAACGGCTTCGGCAGATAATCGTCCGCGCCGATTTCGAGGCCGACGATTCTGTCCACATCCTCGCCGCGCGCGGTAAGCAGCAGCACCGGAATCTTCGAGACGCTGCGGATCCGCCGCAATACTTCAAACCCATTGATCCCCGGCAGCATCACGTCCAGCACCACCAACGCATATTCGTTCGTCTGTGCTTGCTGGAGCCCGCGCTCCCCATCGTGGACCGCTTTCAGGCTGAAGCCTTCCGCCGTCAGGTATTCCTCGACCAGCCCGCACAGCTCCACGTCGTCATCCACTACTAGAATGCGTTCCATTCTCCTATTCATCTAAACACCCCTGCTGGCCTGCCGGTAGTAAAGATTTGTAAGAACAGTTGTCAGTTATCAGTTATCAGTTTCCGACCATATCAGGGTTCGACTGAGAACTGACAACTGATAACTGAGAGCTTCTTTACAAAACTTTACTCCGTTTGACCGACTCTTTACTCCATCTCTCACCAGAAAGTGTTCTTATGTTCGTATCAAGTTCAGTTCCGGGCTGCCTCCCGGACACAGGAGACCACCAATGAAATCAGTTCGC
>JBAQJU010000285.1:0-5260 GCA_049300475.1 Terriglobales bacterium
GTTCATCGCCTCGCAATCGATTGCAGAACCGCGCAGTTTGTGGATCCGCCGGCCACTGCCTCAGGTGCCGGCCAATTTCGATATCTATTAAACGTTGGAACTATCCTGGTCGTCCTGGATCGAAATGACGAAGCGATGGAACGCCTCGAAAAGGCGGAACGCATCTTTACAGAGAATGCATTCTTGCATTATGCAAAAGGTATCGCACTCGGAAATATGGGGTTTCCGAAAGACTCCGAACGAGAACTGGTGACTTCGGTGAAACTTGGCTCAACCGATGATGCGCCGGCCGCGCTTGCCCGGATGTATGACCAAGACGGCCGCTATACGGAGGAGGCAGAGGTTCTGCGGAGCGCAGCAGATCGGTCAACCAGGCCGCATTGGTTGTATCTGCTGCTCGGGAATGCCGAACTCCGGCTTGGACATGCAGATCTCGCGCTCGCGGCCTTTCAGAATGCGGAGAGGGAGAGCCCGTTTCGCGGAGAAGCGTATTCACTGGGAGCGGAATTCCGGTCCCAGATTGCGGCGGGAAAACAGCGCGCCACGGAGAGTAGGTCCGCGAAGTGATCTTGCTGTCGCCGCTCAGGCACGGCTGAAGAGCCTGAGGAAAAAGTCATTTGTTTGGGTGAACGTTCCCGCAGCGGCTAAAGCCGGGTAACTTACGGTGCGGCTAAAAGCCGCACCCTTTCAAGGCAACCTCAACATCGGAGTTTTCTTTACAAGCTCTGAAGCCGTGCGTTATCTCAATTGCGTTTCTGAGACCCGTTGCTCTTCTGCTCCTCTGCACTTTGCCCTATTGCACCGTCAAGCTCGCCGTTGTGATCGTGACTGGGTTTGGCTGTGCTGTGGTGGTTCCTTGAATCTTTATGGTGTAAGTCGCAGGACTCGGCGAGCTGCTGCTCCCGCCACCGCAGGCGACCAGGGCAAGCAGCAAGATGCCAACGAACGTCAGCAGCATCGAGCGAACACGCTGATTCCGCGATTTTGCGCCGAGCAACAGAACTCCCGCCAACGGAATGAAGCCGACAAAGAGAGGCGTCGTCCGAGGCCGGTCAGTCTGGTGCAGAGATGCGGAGCTGGCTGGCACAGTTACCGCAAGCGCAAATGGAACCGCACTGTGAGCCGGAGTAATGGCCGGCGGGGTGAAAGCGCACGTGGCTCCTGCCGGCAATGAGCTCTGCAGACAGGATAGTGTGATGGGAAGGCCAGGACTCCCGGAGTTGGCGGTCAAAGAAAGTGAATAGTTTGCTGTTCCGCCCGGGGGGACAGTTTGAGGGGCGGGTTCGGGAGCGACGGGCGCGGTGACAATTGTCACCTGCGTGGTCCCAATGGCGGTCGCGTCCGCCTGTGAAACCGCCTCAATGGTGACGGTCGCCGGGGATGGCACGGCCGCTGGCGCGGTGTAATTGCCCGACGTGTCGATGGTTCCAAACGCGGCGTCACCGTCCTGCGCCCCTTCGACATACCAGTTCACGGCGGTGTTGGTCGTCCCGGTGACACCAGAAATAAATTGGAGCGTGGTGCCGGTATAAACCTGGGTGACAGTCGGGTTGGTAGTGACGCTAACCGTTACAGTCGTGCTCGGATTGGCAATCGTTGCCTGGGCCGATCCTGAAGTGGTGTTATCGACTTGCGAAACCGCGGTAATCGTGACGGTGGCTGGAGAAGGAACTGCAGCCGGAGCTTGAAACAATCCGGTGGTCGAAATTGTTCCAATGGTTGAGTTGCCGCTGGCTACTCCATTAACAAACCAGTTCACACTCGTATTGGTGTTTCCGGTCACGGTCGCCGTGTATTGCTGGAGCGCCGTCACCACCACCGTCGCAGTGCTGGGCGCGACCGTTACAGTGAGCGGAGCGGGAGCCAACTCGCGGATGCGTGAGTTGTCTGTATCTGCAATCAACAGCTTGCCGGCGGAAGTGACGAACACGCCCGAAGGCGCATCGAGTTCCGCGCTGGTTGCGGGTCCGCCGTCGCCGGAGAAACCCGGGGTGGGGAACCCGCCGGCGGTGGCAGGGATTCCGGCTATGGTTTGAATGAATCCGGTGGACGCTACGACCTCGCGAATCGTGGCGTTTTCGGAGTCCGCTATGAAGATGTCATTGGAAGCGTCGAGGAAGACGCCGTAAGGTGAGTTGAGCAAAGCGCTGGTGGCGAGTCCGTCGTCGCCGGCGAAACCTGAGGTCTTAATGGTTCCGGCGACCGTTTGAATGATGCCAGTGGATGAGAGGACTTCGCGGATGGCCTGGTCAAAGGTATCAGCGATGAAGATGTTGTCATGGGCATCGACGACGACACCGGCGGGGGAAGACAGATAGACAGTATTCACAGAGTTGGCAAGATTGCCGTCGCCACATGATGAAGAGGTCTGGTCTTCGCCGCAATCGAGTGGGGGGGTCCCGGCGACGGTTAGGATCGTGGCGGCTGGGACTGAGATTGGACCGAAGGTGAGCACTGTAGTGCCGGTATTGACGACGCGGATTACGTTGTTTGCCGTGTCGGCGATGAAAATGTTTCCGAAGTTGTCGACGGCGACCGCATAGGGATCATCGAGTTCGGCGCTGAGGGGCGCGACGTTATCTATAAAGCCTGCCGTGCCATTACCGACAACGGTTTGGATATTCCCGGATGAGGCCACAACTTTGCGAATCACGTTGTTGGCAGAATCGGCAATGAAGATGTTTCCCGCGGAATCGACGAAGACTCCCTGAGGGAAATTGAGTTGGGCGCTAGTGGCAAGATGAGTATCGCCGGAGTAGCCGGGGACGCCGTTGCCAGCGACGGTTCCAATGTCGCCGGGTTGGATTACCGTAGTGGTACCGGGAACGGTGTAGAGTGAGCTGCCGTTGTTGATAAAGCGAATGACGGAGTTGTCTGTGTCGGCAATGTAGACGTTTCCTGAGGCATCGACGAAAACACCACCGGGGCCATTCAGTTCGGCGTTCGTGGGTGAACCGCCGTCACCGGAGAAAGCTTGGAAACCATTTCCGGCGAAGGCCTGAATATTGCTATTTGACGCAGTAACTTCGCGAACCACGAAATCATCGGTGTCGGCGATGAAGATGTCCCCCGAACTGTCCAGGAGAACGCCACTTGGATTGTTGAGCATGGCGCTCGTGGCCGGGCCTCCGTTGCCACAGCCGGTGGCGAGGTAAGTGGAACAATCAGTAAGCGGCGTGCTCGCGGTAGGGAGCGTGCCCGCTACCGTGGAAATACTTCCGCCAGAGGATATCTCGCGAATCGCGAAATTATAGTAATCCGCCACGAAAATGTTGTCGGAGCTATCGACGAAGACGCCGATGGGGTCGCATAGGTATTCGGAGATGGCAGTGCCGTTGGCGGAAAGGTTGCACGCCGAGCCCTCCATCGAATCGTATTGCTTGCCGGCGACAGTTCCGATGTAGCCTGGTGGAATGGTAACGGTGGCGATGATCACCGGTTGCGTTGACGGATTGACGACACGGACTAGGTTGTTGAAAGTATCGGAGATGAAGATGTTGCCGGCCGCGTCGACGAAAACACCCGCCGGCAGATCAAGTTGGACCTGGGTGGCCGGGCCATCACCCGAGTATCCAGGCCCCGCGGTGAAGTTACCCGCGACGGTTTGCACGTTGCCGGTGCTGGGGACGAATTCACGGATGACGGAATTGCCGAAATCGGCGATGAAGATGTTGCCCGATCCATCTACGAAAATGGAATAAGGAAGGCATAGGTATGCGCTCAAGGCTGGACCATCGCCGTACTGACACGCGCTGCCTTGGCTCGCGTCGTAGTTGACGCCGACGACCGTTTGGATGTTGCCGGAGCCGGCGACCACTTCTCGAATGACGGAATTTCCGGTGTCGGCGATGAAGATGTTGCCAGAGCCGTCTACGAAGATGCCTTGCGGGCCGAAGGCTCCCAAAGCCGCGCTGGTCGCGGGGCCGCCATCGCCGGAATATCCGGATGTGCCGTTGCCAGCCACCACGGTGACGGTGCCGGAGGTGGATACTTTGAGGACCTGACTGGCGTACGACTCGGCGATATACACATTGCCGGAGGAATCGAAGGCCATGCTTTCGGGATATCCGAAACTGGCTTGCAGAGCGGGCAGACCATTGGGACCACCGCCGGCGATGGTGTTGATCGAATATTGACCGAACAAAAGCGGCGCACTGAGTGCGACTGCGACGGCGATGCAAATCGAAGCGAGCTTGTTTGGGGAGGGCATGGTCAGTTCGCCTTTCCGCCGGAGATCCGATCCAGCCGAACCAGTTCAGTAGCTTTGCGGCCGCCGGGCCCCTCAACTGCTACGAGCAAGTTGAGTCGTTTTGCGCTGTTCCAGAACCTGTATTCCGAGCGCGTCATAGTGAACTCTTGCGTGGTTGTTGCGGAAGAGCCGCGACGAACGAGCAACGAGCAAGCCTGGGGGCTGCGGCCTGGATGATGAGGCGGGTCCCAGAAAGTTATCCGCAGGATCTGAAGATCGCGTTGCCCGCGGTTCGACAGGTGGAGTTGCAGCCGAAGGCGCGTTTGCGAACCAAGGCCGGTCGTTCGGAGCACCTGGTATGAACCGGAAAAATGAGAAAAATCGCTGGCGCCGGAGAATCCGATCGTCAGAACGAACAAACCAGCAAGCACGAATACGTTGGCGATGCGAGAGATCCTGGGAGGAGTCATGGGAGATCAATCCTTAATGCCTGGAATTCTACCCCTGCTGAAAATATCGGTGTTATTCAACATACGGGTTGTGCGCCCGCTGGGCCGTTTCCATCGTCACATAGCACTGTGATTGCCATCACAAAGAGGTGAACCGGCCCGCGGACTGGTCAAGTGTGCCTGACCGCGCTTGGTCCGAGGGAAGAGTTGATCTTTCAGTCCGTCCACATCAAGTGCCGACTCCAATTACGTTGGATACCTCGCCAGGATGACCAAAGGAATTGAATTGAAAGGGCAAGACGGTCGATATAGAAGCGCACGCAAAGGACGGCTGGTCTAGGAGAGCCATTCTGAGACGCACCATTTTGAGTCAAAGCGCTTTCTTTCTATATAACGCATTTGCGCACATCCCAGAAGTCCCCTAGCCAATTGCATGCGATTGGGCCGGTCGCGAAACGTTGCGACAGAACCATTATCGATAAAAGGGGATAGAGAATCATGAAAAAGCTATTTGTTCTTGTCTTACTAGGTCTATGACCGTATGAAGATGTATATCTGTAGATACTCGCGGAAGGAACAAAAGAGCGGCATAGTGCAGGCATGCGAACCTACCATTGGGTGC
>JBAQJU010000286.1:0-14734 GCA_049300475.1 Terriglobales bacterium
GAACCGCAGCGAATATTCGTCGATCCTTGGCATTCCGGTGGCGTTAATTGGGATGCTGGGCTACGGAGCTCTGGCGGGGTTGGCGACCGTTTATCGCGAACGGCAGCAGACTCCGGCGATGCTGTTCGGTGCGGCCTCGACAGGCTTGGCGTTTGCTCTGTATCTGACGTATATCGAAGGGCATGTTCTCGGGGTCTGGTGCATTCTGTGTTTGAGTTCGCTGGCTCTGATTGCCATCACCACACTCCTAGCTGGGTTGATCTGGTGGAGGCGAGACGTTGATGGATAAGCCGCAGGTTTGATCGAGCGTTGGTCTGATTGAAGATGTTCCTGAAAACTCTAGTGATAAGCTGCTTACCTGATAGCGCTACCTAATGGCCCGACTCATACCTCCCCGACTCACACCTCAAAGACCGAAGATAAAGCGTTCCCCTGAAGTTGTGGTGCCGATTGCTAGCGGTACCTTGCGAATCCATGACCTTCGTAGCCGCATTTTCGGGAACACGCGTCTGGTGCGGGTGTGGCTGCCGCCCGGCTATGACCAGGGACGCGGGGCGCGATATCCGGTGCTGTATTTGAATGACGGACAGAATTTGTTTGAGCCGGCGACGGCTTTTGCCGGAGTGCACTGGCAAGTCGGCGAGACGGCAAGCCGTTTGATCGGGGAGAAGAAAATTCGGCCTCTCATTATTGTGGGGATCGACAACGCGGGGAAGTATCGGGCGCGCGAATATCTTCCTTACAAGTCTCGCGATCCCAGAGTGCCGGTGGTGAAAGGGACCTTATATCCGAAATTCCTGAAGCGCGATGTCATGCCTTTGATCGAGGGGCAGTACGCCGTCCTCACAGGCGCCAGGAACACAGGGTTAGGCGGCTCTTCGCTGGGAGGGCTGATCACTCTGTATACCCAACTGGCTGCGCCCGGAATTTTCGGGCGATTGCTGATCGAAAGCCCATCTTTGTTCGTGGCGAATCGAAGAATTCTTCCGGAATGCCGCAAGTTTCATGCATGGCCGATGCGTTTGTATTTAGGCATGGGGACGCGTGAGGTGGGGGATCCGCTCAAAGATGAGAAGGTTACCAATGATGCACGCGAACTGGAGAAGATTCTGCTGCAGGCGCAGCTGGGCGACCATTGGCTGAAGGTACGAATCGAGGAGGGCGCGTCTCACACGGAAGCGGCCTGGGCCGCGCGGTTTCCAGAGGCGCTGGAATTTCTCTATTCGGATATCTAGCGTGAATACCCATTCGTCAATCTGACCGTTGATTGCGAATGCTGAGTCGCAGTCGTGGGGCTGCAGGGTTTAATATTGCTGGTCTTCTTTCTAGGGGGTCGTTCATGAAAGCAAGCCGTTCGTGGGTGTGGTGTGTTCTGGCGGTATTTGTCGCAATCTGCGCTGCAGCGCAGCCTTATAACGAATCACAGTTCAAAGGGATGCAATGGCGCGATATCGGTCCGTATCGCGGTGGCCGTGTGCTGGCGGTGACGGGCGTTCCGGGCAATCCGTATACGTTTTACTTCGGCGCGGTCGCGGGTGGCGTGTGGCGTACGACGGATGGTGGGGTGAGCTGGCAGCCCATTTCCGACAAGGGTGTCATCGCATCGATTGGCGCGATTGCCGTATCGGAATCGAATCCCAACGTGATTTACGTCGGGACGGGCGAGTCATGCCTGCGCGGGAATATTTCCTATGGCGACGGAATGTACAAAACAACCGACGGCGGCAAGACGTGGCAGCACATTGGATTAAAAGATACGCAACATATCGCGCGCGTGTGGATTGATCCGCGCAACCCGGATCACGTGCTGGTCGCGGCGCTCGGTCATGCTTACGGCCCAAATTCCGAGCGCGGAATTTTTCGCACGACCGACGGCGGCAAAACGTGGGACAAAATTCTCTATAAAGACGACAAGACGGGCGCGATCGACCTCGGTGTCGATCCCCACAACCCGAACGTGATGTTCGCGGCCCTCTACCAGATCTTGCGCACGCCCTGGAGTCTTGAAAGCGGCGGTCCGGGCAGCGGATTATATCGATCGACCGATGGCGGAAATACCTGGAAGCATCTTGAGGGCAATGGCCTGCCGGAGGGCATTCTGGGGCGCATCGGAGTGAGCGTTTCCGGCGCCGATTCCAATCGTGTGTATGCGCTGATTGAGTCCAAGGAGAGCGGGCTGTACCGGTCTGACGATGGCGGCGGAACCTGGTCGCGCGTCAATGACGATCAGCGCCTTACGCAGCGCGCCTGGTATTTTACGCATATTTTTGCCGACCCAAAGAGCGTGGACACCGTGTACATATTGAACACGGGTGCATTTCGTTCGAGCGACGGCGGAAAAACGCTGACCCTTCTGCCCGCGCCGCATGGCGATCATCATGGATTCTGGATCGATCCACAGAATCCGAATCGCATGATCAACGGGAACGATGGCGGGGCGACGATCTCGGTGGACGGCGGCAAGAGCTGGTCCACGCA
Source organism: Terriglobales bacterium (assembly GCA_049300475.1). Taxonomy (GTDB): domain Bacteria; phylum Acidobacteriota; class Terriglobia; order Terriglobales; family Acidobacteriaceae; genus Acidiflorens. Next base: position 2,479 of record JBAQJU010000286.1, read on the forward strand.
GTACAACCAGCCGACCGCGCAGTTCTACCATGTGGCCGCCGACAACCGGTTTCTCTATGACGTCTACGGCGCCCAGCAGGATAACTCAACGGTAGGCATCGCCAGCCGGACCGACGACGGTTATATCGGGCGGCAGCACTGGTTCGACGCGGGCGGCGGCGAGAGCGGCTACATTCAGCCCGACCCCGAGGACCCTGACATTATTTACGCAGGTTCCGGAGGAGGTGTGGTGACGCGTCTCAATCGCCATAGCAACCAGGAGCAGGATGTCACGGTATGGCCGATGGACAGCTCCGGCCACGGCGTTGGCGATATGAAATACCGGCTGGGGTGGACGCAGCCGATCCTGATCTCGCCCCACGACCCGCACGTGATTTACACCACCGCGGAGCACGTTTTCAAGACGACCGACGAAGGGAAGACGTGGCAGGCGATCAGTCCTGATCTTACTCGCAATGACAACAGCAAGCAGGTTTCTTCCGGCGGCCCACTTACCAAGGACAACACCTCGGTCGAATTTTACGACACGGTGTTTACTATTGCGGAATCACCCGTGCAAAAAGACCTGCTCTGGGCCGGAACCGACGATGGGTTAATTCACATTACGCGAGATGGCGGAAAGAACTGGGCGAACGTCACGCCCAAGGGAATACCGGAGTGGAGCTTGGTCAGCATCATTGAGGCTTCGCCGCACGATGCCGGCACAGCCTATGCGGCCGTCGATACCCACAAGCTCGACGACTTCAAACCGTACATCTACAAGACAACCGATTTCGGCAAGAGTTGGACCAAGATCACGAACGGGATTCCCGAGGGCGCGTATACGCACGCGGTGCGCGAAGATCCGCTGCGCAAGAACCTGCTGTATGCGGGTACGGAGACGGGACTCTACGTTTCATTCGACGGCGGGGCGAACTGGCAATCGATGCAGCTGAATCTGCCGGATAGTCCGATCCATGACCTGATCGTGAAGAATGACGATTTAGTGGTGGCGACGCATGGCCGCTCTTTCTGGATTCTCGACGACCTCACACCGCTGCGCGCCGCGACGGCGCAGGGACCGGCCGAGCCGATGCTGTACAAGCCGCGAGTGACCTACCGTATGCGCTGGCCCGATTTCTACGAGCGGCGGCAACCGGTAGGCGAGAATCCGCCGAACGGGGCGATCGTTTACTACTATTTACCATCCGCGCCGAAAGGTGTGGTGGCGCTCGAATTTCTAGATGCGGAAGGAAAAGTTGTCCGCCGCTACTCGAATGAAGAGAAAAAAGAAGCGGAAACCCCGCCCGAGTGGCCCGACCAGACTCCTCCAGACACGAAGATCCCGGCGAATGCGGGGTTGAACCGGTTTGCATGGGATCTGCGCTCGCAGGGACCGGTTCCACTTGCGGGAGAGCCCGGGGCCGACTTCCGCAATCGCGGATTCATGGTTCTTCCCGGCGCGTACCAGGTGCGGTTGACGGTCGATGGCAAGTCTTACACCGAGCCGCTGGAACTGAAAGTGGACGAACGCGTGAAGGTGTCGAACGAGGGCTTGCAGAAACAGGTTGAGCTGGAAGGCAAGATCGTTGCGCAAGTATCGGAGATTCATGAGGCAATCACGAAGATCCGCAACGTGCGTACTCAGACTCGCGCGCTCGACCGGCGATTCGGTGACGACCAGCGTTACGCTGCGTTCGTTTCCGCGTCCAAGGACTTCGACAAGAAGAGCTTGGATCTGGAGTCGGAGTTACTGCAGGTGAATGCCAAAAGCTCGGAGTCGAACCTGAACTATCCCGTGCATATCGACGAGCGGCTGCACTCACTGCTGTTCAGCGTGGATTCGGCCGATGCCGCGCCCACTCAACAGCAATATGAGGTCTACGAAGATCTGCAAAAGCAGGCGCAACCGCTGCTCGAGCAGAGTCACGAACTGATGACCAAAGACCTGGCGGCCCTGAATGAGACCGTGAACAAGTTGAACGTTCCCGCGATCTATGTACCAGAAGCCAAGTAAGCGGGCTGCCGAATAACAGATTGTGGGATGCGAGGCCGGGCGGCGACGCCCGGCGCTCCGCAATCACTTCGTGATGACGCCACAGGCGATGCGATCGCCGGCGTTGCCGGAGGGATCGGTTTTCTGGTCGTCTGCCTTCGCGTGGATGACGATTGCCGTTCCTCCGTTGCTGAAGAGCGAATGGCTGTCGCTACCAAGGTCGACATCCTTATCCTCAGTCTTAAGCTTCAATTTTCCGTTCGCGCCGATGGTGATGTTGGTGTGATCGCCGGCGTGGTGGCCTTCCGGATTTTCCAACCCGTGCTTTTTGCCATCGGGATTGAAATGCCCCCCAGCTGACTTGAAGTCCGGAGCATCGCACTTCGCGTTCTGATGAAAGTGGATGGCGTGCTCGCCCGGAGGCAGATTCTCCAGATTGAGTTCCATTCCGACCCCACCCGACTTCTGTTCCCATAGAGTGACAGTGCCTGCGCTTTTACCTTGAGCATCCTTGAGGTGAACCACGGTCTTGGCCACGCTTGCGGACGCCAGAGCAGCCAGGAGCAACGACAGAGCAAGAGCAAACGAAAAGGTGTTTTTCATGAACGGGATTATAGCCAAATCAGGGAATTCGCACCTTGCCCTCGGATAGCTCAGCCTCGGATAAAATGGCCGAATGCCACTACAGAGGGTGACAGACGCAAGACCGAATGCAGCAAAGACTCTGGCCACGGTGGGTTTGTTCGCGGGCCTCTCTGAAGCCGAGTTGGCTTTTCTTGCCCAGCGTGCGGTCCCGCGCAGATTTTCCGCTGGCGCAATCGTATTCAGCGAAGGGGATCCTTGCTCCGGCATGTACGTGGTCGAGTCGGGCCATATTCGGATCTTCAAGACTTCGGCGGGCGGCCGCGAGCAGGTGCTCAGCATTGACGGGCCCGGCGGGTCGGTGGCGGAGTTGCCGGTGTTCGACGGCGGAAATTATCCGGCGTCGGTTTCAGCCGTGGAAGATTCGACGCTGCTATTCATCGGCAAGCAGGATTTCCACGCTCTTTGCATAACGCATCCGGAGGTGGCGCTGAAGGTGCTGCGGGTAGTAGGGGCGCGGTTGCGCAAGTTGGTGGGCATCATCGAGGAACTCTCCTTTACCACCGTCCGGAACCGGCTGGCGGCGTTTCTGGTGAGACTGGCGCGGCGGGAAGGCAAGCCCGTCGACGCCGGAGTCGAGGTCATGTTGCCGTCGAGCAACCAGGAACTGGCAGCGCAGATCGGCACAGTGCGCGAACTGGTTTCACGCAACTTGAGCCGCTTTCAATCCGAAAAGCTCATTCAGATGGACGGCCGTCGGATCGTGATTGCGGATGTGAAGGCGCTGGAAGCGGAGTTGGATGGCGGAGAATAGCCGCGAGCTTCGAGCCACGAGCTCGATCGATCCCGGGTCTGCCTGCTCGCGGCTCGAAACTCGTAGCTACTCCCGTGACAAAAGTCATCGTCAGGCGATTTACCCTCTCGTAGAGTGGTTGGTGGAGGCAGCCCAGAGCTGCGAGGAGAAGCCAAATGACTTTGACCACCGCCAAGACTGTACGAGATTACGCGATTGAAACACCCCAGACCATTCCGGTTTTCGAGAAGCTGGGTATCGACTTTTGCTGTGGAGGCAATCGGCCCCTTGAAGAGGCCTGCGCCGCCGCTAACCTGGATGTGGACCAGGTGCTGCAGTCGCTGGAAGCCGCCCTTGCTGAACCCAGCCGTCCCAGCGATCGCGAGCTGAAGTCAGGGTCGCTGGCGGAGCTGATTTCGCACATCGTGCGAACCCACCACGCATACGTGCGCACCCAGATTCCAGAAATCGAGCGCCTGCTCGACAAAGTTCACTCCAAACATGGGGAGAACCATGCCGAGCTGGCGGTGATTCACAGCACCTTTCACGCGCTGGCCCAGGAATTAATGATGCACCTCATGAAAGAGGAGAACATTTTGTTCCCCTACATCGAGCGGATGGAAGAGTCAGTGCTGCAACATGAACCCATTCTTCCGCCGCCGTTTGGCACGGTGGCAAATCCGGTGCGCATGATGGAGCATGAGCACGACGACGCGGGAGCCGCGCTTAGGACCTTGCGCGAGACCAGCCAGAACTACACGCCTCCGGCCGATGCCTGCACCAGTTTCCGCGCGCTGTACAGGGCGCTCGTGAACTTCGAGAAAGACTTACACCAGCACATCCATCTGGAAAACAACGTGCTGTTTCCGCGCGCGCTGCAGATGGAGAACGGTCCGGAACAGCGATAGAAGTAACAGCAGATATCGGGCTTCCAGCCTCGAAGCTGCGAGCTACCGTTTTTGCCCATCCTAACGTCGCAAAAGACGCTACGTTAGGATGGGCACCCTCCATTTTGCGCAAAGTCAGTAAAACTGGCGATCACCGCGGATCGCCATTCGTATCCAATCCCGAGCACCCGACTTGGCGGAGTTTTTCCCTCGCCCTATGGCGCAGAATGCGCTGCAATGGGACAATAGAAACCATGCTCAAATACTTAACCGCAGCGGTCCTATTGGCCGCCGGAACGATGTTGGTGGCCAATGGAAGTGCCCAGCAGACTCCGGCAGCGACGAATACAACTCCTCCGAAATCTTCGGCCAAGAAACCGGCGACCGCAACCAAGAGCGCCGCGGAGGCTCCCACGTTCAAAAGCCGGAAAGAAAAATTCAGTTATGCACTGGGGATGAATATCGGCAACGGACTTGGCGCGAACCTTAAGAAACAGTCGGTGGAAGTCGACCCGAGCCTGGTCGCCGAAGGCCTGAAAGATGCCATGGCCGGTGCCAAGATGCGGCTTACGGAAGAAGAGGCGAAAACTGTGCTCACGGAAGTGCAGAACGAAGTTCGCGAACAGCAGCAGGAGAAGGTGAAAGAGGCCGCCGGCAAAAACAAGACCGAGGGCGAGAAATTTCTGGTTGCCAACAAAGACAAAGAGGGCGTGGTTACGTTGCCCAGCGGCTTGCAATACAAGATCCTGAAAGAAGGTGCCGGACCGAAGCCCACCGCGACTGACACGGTTGAATGTAACTACCGCGGTACGCTTCTGGATGGCACGGAGTTTGACAGTTCCTATAAACGCGGGCAGCCAGCGACATTTCCGGTGAGCGGAGTGATCAAAGGCTGGACCGAAGCACTGCAATTGATGCCACTGGGATCGAAGTGGCAGCTTTTCATTCCTTCGGATCTTGCCTATGGCCCACGGGGAGCAGGAGCGGAAATCGGTCCTGATGCAACGCTGATTTTCGAGGTCGAGCTGATTTCGATCAAGGACAAAAACAAAGAACAGGAAAAGAAGGATCAGGAGAACAAGCCTGAGGAGAAGAAATAAGCGCGCGGCTCTTTGGGCGTGTTGCGGATCAAGAGTCCCATCCGGGTGGCGACCCTTGCCGGATGGGGCTTCTTATTTTCCTTGAGATCACATCCTCCGGCAGCCAAAGGTTGCAGGATACGAGAATTTTCCCTGGAACTATGCTCCCAGATACATCACGTGAACGTAGGTTCCGAGACGGACATTGTAGGCCAAATACCAGCCGATGTGATCGGGATCCTCGTAGATCACGATGTCATCGGAGTCCCACAGCCAGTCATTACAGAAGCCGATATCGTAAGGAGCGACGGAGAAGTAGAAACCCCCGAACCAGAAGCGATTTGGGCCTCCTCCTGCGAGCCGCCATATGTGACTGCGACCGAATCCGCCGCTGAAGCGGCCGTGCTCCCACGGATGATCCAGGTGGTAATTAGCATCGTTGCGGCCGGTATCATGGCCAACCCACCGTTTGCCGTTATCTACGTGAGGGGCGTTGGGATGTCCTGCTTTCTCGCTGTACTGCCGGTTTGCCTGGACTGGAGCCGGAGTCTTTACCCGCGCCGGACCGTGCGCCGGAATGTTTTGATGGCCGCCTCCGACTTCGGGCCGGGCGCTGCCTTGATGGGCGTCATGCTGTGCCACTGCCGCAATGGAAAACAGAATACATACTGCCAATCCACCAATCAGTTTTTTCATTTTGTTCACCATTCTTAATTTTGGTACTGTCTTCCGCTAAAGAATAACCCTGTTTGCCCCTGAATGTTGCGCTCGATTGCCTAAGGTTCGTTTCGGGTCTGATGACTGGTGTCAGCCGGCTTCGTTGGTGCGATGCGCGGCCGGCTTTATTCGTAGCGCAGCGCCTCAATCGGATCGAGGCGCGAGGCGCGGATCGCCGGGACCATTCCGCTGATCAGCCCCACGGCGCTCAGGATAAGGATGGCGACGAGCAATGTGAGTGGGTTGATGATGAGCCGGATGTCACCGCCTTCCGCATGTGTGGCCATCGCGCTGTAAAGGGTCAGCCTGCCTACCGAAAGCGCTACCAGATAAGCCAGGATGATTCCGAATAGTCCACCTATGAAAGTGATGGTGAGAGCTTCGGCAAGGAACTGCAGGAAAATATGCCGGCGGCGCGCGCCCAGCGCTTTCTCTATTCCGATCTCACGGGTGCGTTGCGTCACCGAGACCAGCATGATGTTCATGAGGCCGATTCCGCCTATGCCTAGAGTCAAGGTGCCGATGAATCCGAGCAGAACCTTCAGCCCGATTGTAATGACTTCGAAAAGGTGTACCTGATCCATGAGGTTAACGATCAGCACGGCGCGCCGATCCCCGGGATTGAACTTGTGCTGCTCCGCCAGGAGGTAGCGTACCGACTCCTCGATCCGTCCATAATCGGGGTCCTGATAGGTAAACCAGATAGTGTCGAGATAGTGCGTGTCTTTCAAATCGCCCATGGTGGTGAAGGGGACGTAAATGAAACGATTGATATTGTCGTCCCCCTGCTGCATTTTGGCGGAGAGGACGCCAATGACGTCAAAGGCGATACCGTCGATACGGATGCGCTCGCCCACCGCGTTACGTCCGGAAAAGAGCTTTTCTTTCGCCTGGGAGCCGATGACAGCGACGCGAGCACGCTGCAGTTGATCCTCGGCATTATAGAAGCGCCCCTGGTCGACGGTGAGAGCGCGGATCGCGAGCGTATTCGGATACTCGCCGTTGACATTCATAGCATAAGAGCGGGTCTCATATTGTATGGTCGATTGCTTGGAGCAACTGGGAGTGATGTGGGTGATCTGCGCGATGTTGCTGGAGAGCAGATCAACATCGTCGAGCGTGAAGCGAACCAGAGTTCCCGCCTTCTGGCCTCCCGCCTGCATGGTCGAACGGCCCGGGACGAGGATAAAGAGTTTGGTGCCGAAGTTGGCCATGATGTTGGAGATGGCGCGGCCAAACCCGTCTCCATAGGCGAGCAGCATGACGACGGTCGCGATACCCCACGCCATGCCAAGCATGGTGAGGGCCGTGCGCCGGCGCTGGTGGCGCATGGCGTTGTAGGACTCGCTGAGAAGGTCATGCAGCATAAAGTTACTGCTTCATCGTAGTTCGCCCAGTCGTAAACAACCCAATCATTCGGCGGCGTAGCGGCGAAAGAAACTGCCGGGCTTCCAGTGTGGAGGTTGTGGATCATCGGCGACCTTGATGAGCAGGTCGCGGACGATCTCTTCGTACTTTGCGGCGGCCGCCAAATCTACAGGTTGATTCACATCGTCGGACGGAGCATGGTAGCGGTGGGTGAGCCAATCCTTGAAAAGCTGTTGCTCGGGCGATCCCGGTTCAGCGCCGAGTTCCATCATGACCGAAGGAACTCCATGAACGATGAAATTGTACTGATCGCTGCGGATGAAGATGTTGCGTTGGGGCTCGGGGTCGGCCTGAACTTTTACGCCCAGCGGTTGGGCGATCTCCCGCGCCCGGTCGCCCAAGTCCGATTCATCGAGACCTTCGACCGTCAAAATCTTGAGGGGAACGATGGGCAGAAACATATCCACATTGACGTCAGCGACCATCGATTTAGCAGGGACGGTCGGATGAGCGGCAAAATACTTTGAGCCCAGCAGTCCTTTTTCTTCTCCTGTCACCAGGACCAGGAGGATCGAGCGCCGCAGCTTCTCGGGATGCTGTTTGAAACTCGCAGCCATGTCGAGGACCAGGGCGCTGCCGGAGCCGTTGTCCATGGCGCCGTTATAAATGCGGTCGCCATTGATGGGCTCGCCAATCCCGATGTGATCGAGGTGAGCGGAGAGCACGACGTACTGATCCTTCAAAGCGGGGTCGCTGCCCGGGAGTCTGGCGACGATATTTGCGGATTCGACCTTGGTGACGTCGACGCGCGTTTTTGCTTCGAGCGAAACCGCCAGCGGGAAATGCGGCAGAGCCTTGCGATCTTTGGCGAGAGCGGCGATTTCGGCGAAGCTGTGGCCCGAGCCGGCGAAGAGTTTCTCCGCGCTTGCCGGATTGATGACGACGGATAATTTCTCACCTTCGCTCTCGTTGAATTCGGGGTAGTCGAGAGCCATGGTCGGATGGGCACGATTGAGAGCGACACGCGACCAGGGGATGTCCATCGAGGCGGGGTTCATCAGCCCCACAACGCCGACCGCACCGGCGGCGCGCAATACCTTCCAACGCTCGGCTGTGGTTCGATAATGCGAGGCGAGCGCTCCGGGGAGTTCGGCGGGCGATCCGTTGAAGATCACGACAATCTTGCCCTTCAGGTCGAGGCCGGCGAAATCATCGTAATTGTTCTCGGGTACTTTCAAACCATAGCCGACGAAGACCAGAGGCGCGCTGACTTCGGGGGCCGGCATAGCGCGGGTGCTGATGATAGCGTCTTCGCCGAGGACGAGCGGTTCGCGCTTGCCATCGCGCATCAGGGTGAGGCGGCAATCCTTTTCGACGATCTGGCGCGAGACGAATTTGACGGGCTGGTAGAAGCCGTCTGTTCCCATTGGTTCAGCGCCGTCCTGCTGGAGTTGTTCGACCGCGTATTTTTGCGCTTCGCGCTCGCCGCGGCTGCCAGTGTCGCGGCCTTCGAGTTTGTCGTCGGCGAGGAACTTGACGTGGTTCCACCAGGTTTGGCCGTCGAAAATGGGAGACGTTTGGGCGGCGATGGGGAGCGTCAATGACAGTGCAAGCAGGGGAGCTAGTAGCTTGATTTTCATGGTGTTCCTTGAGTTGGAAGGGGAAGCATAACATTCCCGGAACGTCTCAGTTATCCGTTCGTAGCGGGCCGGCGAAATTTTTCGCCAGTTCGCCTTCCTTCGCGTGTTTACTGATTGGTACTGGTACCCCCCCCTTCCCTGGATCTATTGGAATCATGGACTTAGCAACAAAATCTCTTCAAAATATTGCAAAATAATGAGTTACAGGCAAAATCTTGATTCCATGTGACTTAGATGTCAATCTTTCCAGGATTCCTGACAACCTGCCTTCCTCTGGTTTTCTCTCTCCGAACCCCAGGTGGATAAATGATCGTCACAGGGAGGGACGTTAGGGTCAAGAAAATATTGCTTAGCTTGCGATCGCCCTTGGCCGGGTGGTGCGCGGCGATGGATTGCGGGCGGGATTGCTGGAATCGCTTAGACTGCGGTCTGTTTTCGTCCATCCTCCGAGCTGGAGCGCTAGCGACATGCATGAGGCGCGGAGTTGGTCGGCGAGGGCGCGATCGTCCATGGAGCGGGCGACCACCATTCCGCCGACGCATAGGGCGGCGATGGCGCGCGCTTTGTCCTGGCGAGGCTGCTGCTTATCGAAGAGGCTGCGCTCGAGCACGCTGACCATCGCCTTGAATACGGTTTCGAAGGCTTGCTTGGCGCCTTTGCCGCTGCGGGCGACGTCGCTCGGGATGGCGACCATAGGGCAGGAGTTTTCGACATCCTCAAAATGCTGGCGTGAGAGATAGGCGCGGACAACTTGCGGGCCTACGTCGGTGGAGGAGAGATCGACGTGGACGCCCTCCCAGCAACTTTTCCATTCGGGATCGGTGAAGAAACATCCCAGAACCTCGGCGTAGAGATCGCTTTTGCTTTCGAAGTAGCTGTAGAAGCCTCCGTGAGTGAGGCCGGCGGCGGCCATGATCTGCTTGAGAGAGACGTTGTCGAAGCCGTGGCGATTGAATAATCTTCGGGCGCTGTCAATGATTTTTCTTCTGACCTGGGCGCGATGACCGGCGGGATACGGCATAGGTCTTCCTTCTTAGGATCATTCTTTCTGGGAACGGCTTTGTTTATGGAACATTCTGAAATCTGGCTATCGGTGGTGCGGAAGTATGTCCCGAAACGGGGCCGGGAGTCCAGCGGTTTCTTGTTCGAGGCTGGCGTTCAGGGCATGGCAAAACATTATTTTGAACATATTTTGCTTCCGTGTTCCGATGGCTGGACTGCGCCGCTCGACGGTGAGCGATGGCAGGAGCGGCACAAATCAAATTCGAGAGGAAACGATGGGTATGCGAGATGGAATGGTGGGGGATCACAAAGCACCAGGTGGAGCGGGCAACGCCACCACGCGGCGACAAATGATGATTGGAACCGCGGTTGCGATGGGTGGAATGGCGGCGGGCGCGGTGAGTGCGTGGGCTGGCGGGGGCGACGGAATTGTGCCGGCGCAAGCGATTCATCAGGAGGAGGTTTTCAAGGCGCGCCGGAGGCGCGTGTATGAAGCGCTTACCGACGCCAAGCAATTCGACAAGGTTGTGAAGCTGAGCGCGGCGATGAAGTCCATGTCATTGGCGGACAAGCCGACGGAGATCAGCCGGGAAGCGGGGGGCGCGTTTTCGCTTTTTGGCGGCTACGTCACGGGAAGACATATCGAGTTAGTGCCCGATGAGCGGATTGTGCAGGCCTGGCGGGCAGGCAGTTGGGGGCCCGGTCTCTACTCGATAGCCAGGTTCGAGCTTAAAGAAGAAGGTTCGGGCACGAAGATTGTTTTCGATCATCGGGGATTCCCGGACGGCACGGCGCAACATCTGGTGGAGGGATGGTACGGGAACTATTGGGAGCCGCTGGCGAAATACCTGGCGGGGTGATGCGGCCCCTTGGCCTCGCAGAAGTCTTCGAAGCTTTCACGTCGTGCTCACTCCGGAGGTTTTGTTTGAGGTAGGGGTCCTTCGACTCCGAATGGCGATCCGTTTTGCGGATCGCTATTCTCCGCTCAGGATGACAAGACCATTCAGGAAGATGCGGTTATTGGATCGTGTTGCCGAAGGTGGGTACTCCTTGCTGAACGAGATAGAGCAGGGTTTGGCCCCGGGAGGACCAGTCACTTTGGGGATATTGGGAAACTAGCTGCTGGGCTAGGGCTATGGCCTGGTCTTTTGCCTTTTCGGATTTCTTGGGTTGCTCTTCTGTTTTATAGATTTCGATCAGGGCGGCGCGTCGCCATGCGGCTCGGTAGAGAGCCTCGGGTGCAGTGGGAGACTGCGCGTGCTCTTTCGCATATTTTTCGTAGACATCGGCTTCCTTGTCAGGACATTTCGATGAGCCCTCCCAGTCTCCGCAGAGCTTGTTGTCGATGAGGTGGAAGCTGGCCAGTTCGGCCCATTTGGTGCCGGGAAATTTCTTCATGACGAGCTTCATCTGGTCTTCATTAATGGGCTGGCGGTAGAAGGATTCTTTTTCATGGGCGGAGGGACGAGAGAGGTAGTCGGCCTTGTCGATCTGCCACTTGATGTCGGCGGTGCGGTAGAGGGCTTCGGCGGCGAGCGGCGAGTTGGGGAAGATGTCATAGACGCGATGATAGAGGCGGAGAGCTTCCTGGGCGGCGCCGCGGCGTCCATGAGGGCGGCTGGCTTCGTCTTCGGAATCGACGGCGGAGCCGAAGAGGATGCGGTCGCCGTTGGGCGTGGAAGGCCAGACTATGCCGACATCGAGGATCCATCCGGTAACGGTTTTCTGGTCGGCATCTTCGTCTTCGACAAAGTAGGGGTCGGGATTGTTGGTATAGCCGAGCAGCGCTTCAACGCTGACCCAGTTGCGGCTTCGCTCGAGGAGAATGACTTCGCGTCCGCGTTCGGCCTGGGCGAGCTTCTGAGAATTAGAGTCGGGGGAGAGGTAAACGACGCTTTCGCGGATGATGGCGCCGTGATCGGTGGCGAGCGCCGTATGGTACATGAGAAGCAGAACAGGCAGAAGCAGTGCTAGCTTGGCGAAGTGCTTCACAGTTCGGGCCTCTGGTGATGAGGGTAGCATGGGGATTTAGATGCGTGGAATAGGGAGATGTGAGGACCTCCGATCCCGTTTTGGAATAGCGTAAAGAAACCGAACAATTTTTGAGTGCTTGCGTCACATTCTCGTGCTCCGCACTTTGGTATACAGACTTCAAGGGTTTCAGGAATCCCCTCCGGTTTCCGAGTCTCGAACGCGAGGGGATTGCTATGGAC
>JBAQJU010000287.1:0-25485 GCA_049300475.1 Terriglobales bacterium
GGCATATCCCGCTGGCTATCAATCATTGCGTATCGCTTTATCCCTCGGAAGACTGCGACATCGAACTCAATCAGATCGACTATCTCCGTAGCCGTTATCCCAACCACACCATTGGCTTCTCGACGCACGAGTATCATGACTGGACCTCATCGATGCTGATGGCCTATGCCAAAGGCGCGCGCACCTTCGAGCGCCACGTCGATATTCAGACCGAGGGCATGACGGTGTCGCCGTATTGTTCGGTGCCCGAGCAGGTCGATACCTGGTTCAAGGCATTTCACCGAGCCAAACGCATGTGTGGAGCGCCAGGTACGCAGAAACGGCTGCCTCCGCAGAAGGAAATCTCCTATCTTGACTCGCTGGTCCGCGGCGTGTATTCCCGGCATGATCTTCCAGTGGGCCACGTTCTCCAGGACGCCGACGTCTACCTTGCCATCCCTCTTCAGCAGGGACAGATCTCCTGCCGCGAATTGATGCGGGGCGAAGTGGTCCGCAAAGCGGTTGCAAAAGATCAGCCCATCTTGATCGATGCCATTGACAGCCCCTATGCCAGTATCCCCTCGCTCACTGAACTGATCTACCATCGCGGCCTGCCGCCTCAGCCCGCAGTTCTGGCGGCGAAAGCCGGCAGCAGCAAGTGAGAGGGCTTTAAGAGTGAAAACCATCAGCGTAGTTACGCCGTGCTTTAACGAGGAAGGGAACGTTCGCGAAGTCTATGAACGAGTGCGCACCCTGATGCTGACACTAGGACGGTATCGGTACGAGCACATCTTCATCGATAACGCATCGAGAGATTCCACCTTTGCAGTTTTGAGTGAGATTGCGGCCGCTGATGCGAACGTCAAAGTGATCCGCAACGCGCGTAACTTCGGGCACATCCGCTCCCCTATGCACGCGGTTTTTCAGGCTCGCGGGGAAGCCGTCATCATTCTTATGTCCGACCTGCAGGACCCGCCCGAGGTTCTTGCCCAACTGCTCGAACAATGGGAAAACGGGTTTCCGATCGTGATTGCGGCGAAGCACACCAGCCGCGAGGCCGCGCCCATGTTCCTGCTGCGCAAACTCTTTTATCGCCTCGTGAACCATCTGGCCGATGACATCGAAACCTATGAGAACTTCACCGGTTTTGGTCTTTATGATCGCAAGGTCATCGAACTCGTCCGCCAGTTTGGCGATCCGTATCCATATTTCCGCGGCATGATCGCCGAGATCGGTCTTCCCCATGCCGAGGTTGTATACGAACAGCAGCGCCGCAAGCGTGGAAAAACCAAGAACAATTTTTACACGCTTTACGATCTCGCCATGCTTGGCATTACCAAGCTCTCCAAGGTCCCGCTGCGGCTGGTCACCTTCGCCGGCTTTGCGGGATCGCTGTTCTCTCTTCTGGGGGGAACCGTGTACTTCGGATACAAGCTTCTTTTCTGGCGCCAGTTTACGGTCGGCATCGCGCCCATTGCTATCGGAATGTTTTTTCTCGGGTCGTTGCAACTTCTCTTTATGGGTATTCTCGGAGAATACATCGGCAACATTCACACCCAGGTACACAACCGTCCGCTGGTGGTCGAACGCGAGAGATTGAACTTCGAGCACGATTTGGGCGCAGCCATGCCACGCTCGGCACTCGCGTCCGGCGCGGCCTCAGGCGACTAACGGCAGGTACAGCAACTGACGAACTCAAGGAACGAGCACCTTGCACACACTTGAGCAATTCGAACTGACGGATAGCAGCGAGATGAAGGGCAGCCTTGAGGGTGCGCGCCCGGAAATGATCCCGGCCCTTACGTGCCCGCTCTGCCAGTCACCTCGAGATTCCTGGGAACTCAGCGCCGTAACGTATGGAGCGGGTCCCTTTAAGAGACAATTATTTTCGATTTACCGCTGCTCCAGGTGCGGAATCGGAATCACCGACTCGGTGCCGTCTGAGGCGGAGAGTCACTTGCTATACGAGGACCGGACATCAGCGGATTTTCAGGCTGACAATTCCACGGTAGCTACGGCGCTTAAGAATGCGGTTGCCGATCGTGATGTGCGAACGCTTGTAGGCAGCGCAGGTTTGCGCCAACCGGTGCAAAAGATCCTCGACTATGCCTGCGGCAATGGCGCCTTTGCCCTTTCATTGCGAAGAGCGTTCTCCGACAGCGTCGTGTGGGCAACTGACTACCACGAGGAAGCGCCGCCGATGATCCGGGGAAGAGATACCGGCGTTCGCTATGCGTCCTACGATGATCTTTCGGCCCAGGCCCCTTTCGATCTCGTCCTTTGCCGTCACGTTCTCGAGCACACGTACAATCCAGTGGAGTTCCTCAAGGGCGTGCACGACCTAATGCGCCCGGGGGGAGTCTTGCTGCTCGAGGTACCAAATCTCGATGCCCCACTGCGACGGCTGTTCGGCAAATACTGGGACGGCTACTACGTTCCCTATCATCCCATCCACTTTTCCAGCGCCGCTCTGCAGCGTGTTGCGGTCAACGCCGGCTTTGTCCCAGACAAATTCGGGGGCTGCGAGATGCCGAAGATCGGCCGCTCCTTGCGGAACATGATCGGCTGCAGCTATAACTCAGCCTTGTTTGCGGTTGGCGTCTTACTCCATCCCTTGCAATTCGCTGCTCGATTCCTCACTGGCCAGCCTACATGCCTGCGACTCTGGGCGCGCAAGCCTGAGCAGGCTGCGGAAAAACTTGAAGAGCGCAAGAAAGGCAAGGGCACGAGTTCCACTCGTGCCGCCAAGTCGCTGAAAATCGATTCGCGCTTTAGCTCCTGGAGGTCGCAATTCGCGTGCGGAACGTCTTTTTCCGCAGCCGGTTCGAGAGCTTTGCTCAAGAGGTTCTCGGTGACGGCATTGGCAGACGGAGACGTCATGAGTTAGCTGGCTGCAAAACGTGGGTATATTATCTACACCCCAGACAAAAGCGGGAGCGTTTTTCAGAGAGCGGATGCGCTTCGCCAGAACGCAAAGCGCGCCGAGAAAAAATCTGGCTAAATCCAAGGATCTGAGCCCGATTTCCCTCGGCGCACCCTGCGTCTCGGCAGTGAAACCTCTTGACATCCATCACCTGATCGCGCAGCCACCCGATGATGGAATGATTTATTCTTCCTTCCCGAACTGCTTGAGGTCCTCGGGCCCATCCGTGACCGCAACCGGCTCTTTTCCTTGCACCAGTTCCCGGACCTTTTCGACCACGTCCGGATTGGCCAAGGTAGTGATATCGCCGGTAGTCATGCGATTGGAGATGGAGGCGAGAATACGCCGCATCAGTTTGCCGGAGCGCGTCTTCGGCATATCGGGGACGATATGGATGTTCTTCGGCCGGGCAATCTTGCCAATAATGGTTTCGATTGCCTTGCCGACCTTGTCCACAATTTCCTGGCTGGCCTGGATTCCCGGTTGCAAAGCGATGTAGACCTCCGGCACGCGGCCCTTGATCTCGTCCACCACCGGAACCACCGCCGCTTCTGCCACCTCGGGAACCGTCAGACAAGCGGACTCGATTTCCTTGGTGCCGAGGCGGTGGCCGGCGACGTTGATAACGTCATCCACGCGTCCCAGAATCCGGAAATACCCGTCCACAGCCTCCACGGCTCCATCGGCCGCAAAATACGGCCAATCCTGCCATCTCTTGCTCTTGGCGTCTTTGCAATACTTTCTGTAGTACTGGTTGACGAAGCGCTCGCGGTCTCCCCAAATTGTCTGCATGATGCCCGGCCAGGGATTGCGAATACAGATGTTTCCCGCCTTCCCTGAACCGGCGGGGACCACCTCTCCCATTTCATCCTTGATCTCCGGGAAAATTCCCGGCATCCCAGGTCCCGCACTGCCGGGCTTCATTGGGTCAATGGCTGGTTTCGTGCTGCACAGGAAACCTCCGTTTTCCGTTTGCCACCAGGTATCGACGATGACGGCTTCCCGTTTGCCAACGGTCTCGTAATACCACCGCCAGACCTCGGGCTCGATCGGCTCGCCCACCGTAGTCATGTGTTTGAAGTGATAGTTGTACTTGGTGGGTTCATCGTGCCCAGCCTTGCGCAACATGCGAATCGCCGTCGGCGAGGTGTGGAAGATGTTGACGTCCAGGCGCTCGGCAATCCGCCACACTCTGCCGGCATCCGGATAGGTGGGAACGCCTTCGTAGATGACGCTGGTAGCCGCCAACGCCAGTGGACCATACACAATGTAGGAATGGCCCGTGATCCATCCGATGTCGGCCATGCACCAATAAACATCCTCGGGATGAATGTCCTGAATGTACTTGGAGGTGCCGGTCACATACGCCATGTAGCCGCCCGTGCGATGTTGGCAGCCCTTGGGCTTGCCGGTGCTGCCGCTGGTGTACATGAGAAACAGCGGGGCTTCCGCATCCATGGGGATGGGAGCCACGATTTCACCCGAGTAGTTCGGCAGGATTTCGTCGACGAAGAAGTCGCGGCCTTTCACGAAGGGGGAAGCGGAAGCGTTCTGCCCGGCGTGCCGCCTCCACACCAGAACCTTATCCACTTTATGCCCTTCCTTGCTGGAGACCTCGAGCGCAATGTCGGCGTTGACCTTGTGATCGAGCAGCTTGCCATTGCGGTAATAGCCGTCCATCGTGATCAGGACATGGCTGCTGGAATCGGCAACGCGCGTGCCGCAAGCCTCGCCGCTGAAGCCGCCAAATACGACGGAGTGGATGATCCCGAGGCGCGCGCAAGCCAGCATCGTAATCGGCAACTCGGGAACCATCGGCATATGAATCGTGACGCGATCTCCCGCCTTCAAACCGCAGAAATCGCGCAGCAGCGCCGCGAATTCATTCACTCGCACGTAGAGTTCGCGATAAGTGACCGATACCGGCGCTTCCGATTCCGGCTCCGGAACAAAGATCAACGCCGCCTTGTTCTTATACTTGGCGAGGTGCCGGTCGATGCAGTTGTAGGAGGCATTGAGCTTGCCGCCCACAAACCATTTCCAGAACGGCGGATCATTGGTATCGAGCGTGGTGTCCCAGTACTTGTCCCAAGTCAGCAGTTCGGCATACTCCCGGAAACATTCCGGAAACTTATCCTCGCTGAAGCGGTTCAGGATGTCGGGATCGGACAGATTGGCCTGGCCGATGAACTTCGAAGAGGGATAATAGTATTCTTCTTCCCTCCAGTGAACTGCGATCTGAGCTTCGGTGGTCTCAATAACCTGCTGTTTCTGACGAATATCCGCCATATCGTTTACCCCTTATATTGATGAATTTGTGCTGCCTTGCAGGCACTTCTCCGCTTTCGCGTCACTCGATCACGGAGTCAAATCAGAATCTTGCAGCCCCCGCGTTTTCATTGCCAGCCACGCCCTCATTTCGTGCGCCTTCACTCCGACGTATCCCCGAGAGAAACTGTCGAGTCGGGCTCTAATCACCGCCGCCCTTGCTCACCCGGATCACCGGCGCGGGAGAAGGGGCGCTCGCAGCTGAAATAACGAGCGCCCCAACCCATTCCATACTCGCATGATGAACCAGCCATCGCACCACTGTAAACGCCTCCCGGACCGTTAAGCTCCGGCACGCTAAGCCGCCGATGGCGCTTTCCTTGCCGCCAGCGTGGTTGGCACTGCCGGGCGTTTGGCTAGCATCTCGCAGACCAAGGCAATTGCCGCCAGCACCGCCGCCGTGTAGAACGCCATCTGGTAGTTTTTGTACTTGTCGTACAGCATACCGCCAATTCGGCCGCCCAGCAGGCCGGCCACACCCCAGGCAGTGAACAGCATCCCGTAGTTGATGCCCAGGTTCTTGGTGCCCCAGAAGTCGGCCGCCGTTGCTCCGTTCACCGAAAGCTGAGTGCCGTAGCACCAGTAAACGATGAACAGCATCACGAACAGACCCACCACGTTGCCGCCCACGTAATACAGAATGGGCATCGCGACCATGGAGATGCCGATCATGAGGCGCAACACATTGATGCGGCCCAGGTGGTCCGACATCCAGCCGGAAAGAATGCGGCCTGAGGCGTTGCCCACTGCTCCCACAATCAGGCCAAAGGAAGCGAGCGTGATGCTGGGTATGCCCACGCTCTTGGCGAAGGGCACCAACTGGCTGATGACCATCAGGCCGGCCGCGCAGCCCAGAGCATACGCGACCCACATCAGGTAGAACGTCGGTGTGCGCAGCACCTCGCCGGGAGTGAAGTCATAGGTGGTTGCCGCAACCTTGGAGGCCGGAGCCGGCGTCCAGCCCGCCGGCTTGTAGCCCGCGGGTGGGTTCTTCAACAGGAACGCTCCAAATACCGTCATCACAAAGAAGATCAGACCCAGAACCTGGAAGGTAGTGCGCCAGCCGAAGTGCGGGATCAGGTAGCTCGCAGCCAGCGGCCCAAAGATTGCCGACCCGGCGCCGTATCCGCCCACGGCCAGCCCTACCGCCAACCCGCGCTTGTCCGGGAACCACTTGGACATGACAGGAATCGGAGTCGCGTACCCAAATCCGTTTCCCAATCCCCCAAGCACGCCGAAGAAGACGAAAAACTTGGTTAGGCTGTCGGCATAAGAGCAGCAGAAAAATCCCAGGCTCACCAGGATCGCGCCCACCAGCGAAATCTTGAAAGGCCCAAGTTTATCCTGCAGCCGGCCAGCGACAATGAACGTGAGCGCGAACACCACCACCGCGATGATGAATACATTCGAAGTGTCAGCCCGCTTCCAGTGGAACTCTTTTTCCAGCGGCGCCACAAACACGCTCCAGGCATACAGCGAGCCCAGCGCCAGGTTCATGGAGACCCCGCCGACCACGTGCCACCACCGATTGAGATGAGACTCGGTGGCCAAGCCAGATCCAGGTGCGTCATGAATAGCCAAGGTTTTTCTCCTTTACAAACGTGGAATGAGAAGCGGGAACTGTTCTTTCTCCGGATGCAGTTCTATCCGACTAAGCGGAAAGCGTGACCTGGCGCGACGGCCAAGTCGCGCTTCCCGGATACCCTTCACACATGATTCTGCGGCCCTAAGACAGCGGCAGAACTTTCCTTTTGTAAACCGTGTTCGCCAACGTCGCCATCGCGATATACCAGGCGAGAAGGCCAACAATGAAGATCTCCCAGCCCGCCACCGGCGCCGGACACTTACCGAGGACCACCAAGTCCAGCAAAATGAAGGCCAGCAAAAGCAGCCAGAACAAGACCGCCAGAAACTTTCCCACACCTTGCACGGCAACGCAAAAAGCGAATGTGAACAGCGTCCACATCAGAAAGAACCCCAGTTCCTCGGGATGGCCCGCCGGGATGCCCGTCTTCGGCTGCACGTACAGCAGTACGAAGAGCGACCACCAAAACGCCCCGTAAGACATAAATGCGGACCCGCCGAAGATGCTTCCTTTTCGAAGATCCACAATTCCCGCAATAAACTGCGCCGTGCCGCCAAAGCAGATTGCCAGGGCCAGAGTCGGCCCGGCGCTCCAGAACCCTACGTTGTGCAAGCCTGTCGCCATGGTCGTCAACCCGAAACCCATTAGCCCCACTACGGCCGGATTTGCCCACCACTCCTTCAACATGCCGCTGTCGGTTAACTCTGCCATATTATTGTTCTCCTTTTCGGTCGTGTCTCCAGCCCACGGCTTATAGCCGGTGGCTGGCAATGCACGTCCGACTGATCAAACAAGTCCAAGCTTTGTCCTGTAACAGCAATCCCGCATACGGTTGCGTCTTTTGCAATCCGGCTGTCACATTGACGACTGCATCCGCCGCTACCCTAAGGTCTCGCTTCCACCGCGACACCGGAGGCCGGTTTTCCTCCGCAAACGCTCCAACTCCCGCACTGCGCGGGCTAAATTCTCAAACAGACTACGGTTCAAACTGGACCAGCGATTGCAGAGCGCCTGTCTTATATCACGAAAAATGCCGATCGAACGAACTTTCCCTTTCGCTGATTGTTCGATATTCACTTTCTCGCATGATCGTTTTGTCGGCGATCCCCGCATCTTTTCGGGGCTGCGTTGATCGTCGGGTGTACGTTGAACGACCACCGGAGGGAGCTTCCGAGATGGAAGCTCCGCCGGAGCCGTGGTTCAGCTTTCGGTTCTAGAACGTGAAGATCGGACCGAACTCGTTGCGCCAGTTGTGGGCTTGGCGAGTCAGTTGCCCCGCAAAGGGCAGGTACTCTTTTGTGATCGCGCCATCGGCCAAGTGGTTGTTGGCAGTGAAAGTGGCAATGTAACTGCTTTCCTGCGTAAACGTCACCCACTTGTTGAGGCGATAGGTGAGCGAGGCCGTGTCGAGGTCGGTCCGGCCCAGGTGGTTGCCATGCTGGGCATCGGAATACTTCGCACGGTCGGTGCCGTATTGCAGATGTAGGACCCACCCGGAATTGAGACCTTCCGGATTGGCATTGAAAATACGCGAGAGCGGGAAGCTCAGCTCGGTGAATCCACCCCCTCCGGCTACCGGTGCCAGAGTCGCGGATGTGACAGGAGTGGTCTGGCAATTGACGGTTCCGGTGGGTTCATCGGCAGTGGTTCCGCCCGAGCAGCCGAACGTGATCGCCCGTCCGCTTTCGGAAACGCCGTTTCCGACCTCGAACAAGCTGCCCAGATTACTCCAGACATCGTTGAGTTGGCCCGCGAAGAAGAATCTCATGTCACTTCCGCGGTAATATTTGGCGACCCAGGTGACCCAGGGAGTCGGTACCTGAATCTCGGCAGTCCACAGGTTTTGCGCATTGCCGACCTGGGTGCCCCTGCCAAATATCTGTTCCAGAGTGCAGGTCCCTGACGCCTCGGTGCAATTGGTAGCTCCCACTATCGAGGTCGTCGTAGTGAACCCGATATTGGCAGTGGTGGCGCTGGTGAATAGGGGTCCGATTGTGCAGGGCAGAACCGTGCAAGTCACACTGGTCGGCAGCTGCGCTGCATGCGGGATGATTTCGTTTACGCGGGAATGGTGTCCGGCGAAAATAATCTGAGCCGGCGCCACATGCTTCCATTCCTTGTTCAGCGGGAACTCGAAGACAATGCGAGACTCAACTCCGGGCTGATTGGACTCCGCCCCGGCGCGGTCACCGAAGCGCGTGCGTTGGTCCTCTGTAAGTGCCGAGGAACCAGCGATCGGCATCACGATCGCGAACTCGGGTTGAATCTTCAAGTCTCCGGTATGGAATTGTATGCCGGTTCGGAACATGGGATCGCGCTCATAGGTCGAGCCCATGGCCACGCCCAAGCCGGTCGTCTCAAACAAGCTGGGGAGCGTAGACGAAACCAGATTCCAGTCCTGGCCGAATTCCGCGAACCAGGGTAGGTCGCCAAGTTTATGGTCTAAGCGCATCCACGCAAGGCGCAGACAGAACTCGTTGGAACGATCGGAGCTGATGTTGCGGTTATTGACATCAGTGTAATCGCCTTCAAAGTCTGCTTCGATTTTTCCGGTAATCGTAAAACCCGAATTTTTCGGAACCCATTCCGTGTTGGCCCCAATGCGGAAGCTGCGGGCCTTGATGTGGAATTGGGGATCGGAGGTGGGGCCGGTATCGGCGAGCAGCAACGGGAGGGGCCAATCCTGGCTCCCAAAAGTGGGACCGCCACTGCTAGCTGTATCGGAAACGGCGCTGGATTTATAGAATCCGTAGATCTTCATGTTGGCGCCGCTACCCAGTCTGAGGTCGGGGACCATCCCGCCCTGCTTGGGCAGGTTAATCGGCAAAACCCGGGTGGGTGTCACGGCGGGTATCTCTTCTGGTTCCGCAGGCTTCTTTTCCGCCATCATCTGCGACGAGGACTGCGAGATGCCCATCGGAAGAATGGGTGACGTTGAAGCCACCAGGTTCGAATCCACTTGCGCCGATGCCGATGGCGTTGCCAGTGCCTCATAGTCGGTCGCGCTCAGAATTCCCTTCTGCCGCAAGAGCTCCAATAACTTTGCTCTTTGTTCCGCGGGAGTGCCCACCAGAGACTTTGCCTCGTCGCCGTTGATCACTCCTTTGCTTACCAGTAACTGCAACAGCGGATCGGCCGCCGCCGCTGTGTTGGTTGTTCCCCCCGCGGCGGGCGCGGGTGCGGCGAATGCCGCTGTGGAAATCATAAGACTCAAGATCAGTAGACTGCCGAGAATCGTGCTCCGTACTCGCATCCGTTCCTCCTGTGATGCCGTTCTTTATTGCATCTCCCGGCTTATTACAGGGCTCCAAAAACGCGACCGGGCGATGCGCGCAGATTTTGTCCGCTTCCACTATTCCTGACAGTGACCGCCGTCACATATCTTCGTGATAACCCCACCCATCTTTCTGTCGCCTAGAAGAAAACGCCCTTTCCCCCGCATATTCATCGGTGTGATAGGGGTCACAGCTCCCTGTGACCCACGTCGCCCACCCCCTCGCTTTTATCGGTCATAGTGGAGAGCGACGGCGGGTTTGCCCGGCCGCCCCTGGGTTCCGTTAAAGGGCTTCTCTAGAATGGTTTCGTCGAACGTGGGGTTCCTTTTCAAACCGCGCCGCCCAGTCGGCAGCCGCTGTCCCGTATAAAGAGGAGATTCATGAAGCGAAAATTTAAGACCATGGACGGCAACGAGGCCGTCGCCAGCGTCGCCTATCGCGTCAACGAAGTCATCGCTATCTATCCCATTACGCCTTCTTCCAACATGGGAGAGTGGGCCGATCAGTGGGCCTCCGAAGGCCGCCTCAACATCTGGGGCACCGTCCCGCAGGTCACCGAGATGCAAAGCGAAGGCGGAGCCGCCGGCGCCATCCACGGAGCCCTCCAGACCGGAGCCCTGGCCACTACTTTCACCGCCTCCCAAGGTTTACTGCTCATGATTCCCAACATGAATAAGATCGCTGGCGAGCTGACGCCCACCGCCTTCCACGTCTCCGCGCGCACCATCGCCACCCACGCGCTCTCCATCTTCGGCGACCACAGCGACGTGATGTTCTGCCGTACCACGGGCTATGCCCTGCTGTCTTCGAATTCGGTTCAGGAAGCAATGGACCTAGCTCTCATCGCGCACTCCGCCAGCCTCGAAACCCGCATCCCCTTCCTGCATTTCTTCGACGGATTCCGTACCTCCCACGAAGTCAACAAGATCGAGGTTCTCAACGACGACGACCTGCGCGCCATGATCAACATGGATCGCGTCTTCGAGCATCGCCGGCGCGCGCTCTCCCCCGACCATCCAGTACTCCGCGGCACGGCCCAGAACCCCGACGTCTTCTTCCAGATGCGCGAGACCATCAATCCCATCTACGACGCCGCCCCCGAAAAGGTCCAGGCCACCATGGACAAGTTCGCCCAGATCGTCGGCCGTCAATATCACTTATTCGATTACGTCGGCGCCCCCGATGCCGAGCGCGTCATCGTAATGATGGGTTCCGGCGCCGAGGCCGCTCACGAAACCGTCGATGCCCTCACCGCGCGCGGAGAAAAAGTCGGCCTCCTCAAAGTCCGCCTCTATCGCCCCTTCTCGGTTCAGCATTTCGCTGCAGCTCTGCCCGCCACAGTCAAGAAAATCGCCGTCCTCGACCGCTGCAAAGAGGCCGGAGCCGCCGGCGAGCCTCTCTACCTCGACGTAGTTAACGCCTTCCACGAATCCAAGCGCCAGGCCATTGAAGTAATTGGTGGCCGCTATGGCCTGAGCTCCAAAGAATTCACGCCCGCCATGGTCAAGGCGGTCTACGACAATCTCAAAGCAGCGACTCCCAAAGCGCATTTCACCATCGGCATCAACGACGACCTCGGTCACACCAGCCTCGAATACGATCCAACTTTCTCGACCGAACCCGACAGCGTGATCCGCGCCCTGTTCTACGGACTCGGCGCCGACGGCACCGTGGGCGCGAACAAGAATTCCATCAAGATCATCGGAGAGAACACGCCCAATTACGGCCAGGGATACTTCGTCTACGATTCGAAAAAATCTGGAGCGGTCACTACTTCGCACCTCCGCTTCGGACCCAGTCCGATCCGCTCCACTTATCTCGTCTCCAAAGCCAACTTCGTAGCCTGCCATCAATGGATATTCCTGGAGCGCTACGACATGCTCAGCGCCCTGGTCGAAGGCGGCACCTTCCTGCTCAACAGCCCCTTCGCGACCGGCGAAACCTGGGACAAGCTTCCCCGCACCGTCCAGCAGCAGCTCATCGCGAAAAAAGCTCGCCTCTTCGTCATCGATGCCTACAGCGTCGCGCGCGACACGGGCATGGGCAGCCGCATGAATACCATCCTGCAGGTCTGCTTCTTCGCCATCTCCAAAGTTCTGCCCGGTGAGGAAGCGATTGAAGCCATTCGCAAATCCATTCGCGACACCTACGGCCGCAAGGGCGAAGACATCGTTCAGAAAAATATGAAAGCCGTGGACGAAACCCTCGCCCATCTGCACGAAGTCAAAATCCCCACCCAGATCACGAGCACGCTCGAGCTTGCCGAGCCCTTCTCAACCGAAGCGCCCGTATTTGAAAGAAATGTTCTCGGTACCATCTACGAAAATCGCGGAGACGAGCTTCCCGTCAGCGCCTTCCCCATCGACGGCACCTTCCCCACCGGAACCGCCAAATGGGAAAAACGAAATCTCGCGCTCGAGATTCCGGTGTGGGATACCAACATCTGCATCCAGTGCGGCAAGTGCGCCATGGTCTGCCCGCACTCCGTTATCCGCATCAAGGTCTTCGACTCCAAAGAACTCGAAGGCGCTCCCGCCACCTTCAAATCGACCGCTGCTCGTGACAAAGAATGGGCCGGCCTCAAGCTGTCGATCCAGGTCGCACCCGAAGACTGCACCGGCTGCGCCATCTGCGTCGATGTCTGCCCCGTCAAGAACAAGCAGGAGACGCGCCTCAAGGCTCTCAACATGGCGCCGCAACCGCCGCTCCGCGTTCCCGAACGAGACAACTGGGACTTCTTCCTCAAGCTCCCCGAGCTCGATCGCCGCACCATCAAAATTTCAACCATCCGCCAGCAGCAGGTTCAGGAGCCTCTGTTCGAATTCTCCGGCGCCTGTTCCGGCTGCGGCGAAACCCCGTATCTCAAACTTCTCTCGCAGCTCTTTGGAGATCGCGCCCTCATCGCCAACGCCACCGGGTGCTCTTCCATCTACGGAGGCAACCTGCCCACCACCCCTTGGGCAAAAAATGCGGAGGGCCGAGGGCCCGCCTGGTCGAACTCGCTGTTTGAGGACAACGCCGAATTCGGTCTCGGCTTTCGGCTCTCCATCGACAAGCAAACCGAATTCGCCCGCGAACTGGTCAAGCGCTGCAACGGACAGATCGGCGATGAACTGATCAACGGTCTGCTGAACTCTCCTCAGAAAGACGAATCTGACATCTACGACCAGCGCCTCCGCGTCGCCGAATTGAAAGACAAACTGAAAAACGTCGATACACCCGACGCCAAACAGATCGTTCAACTGGCCGACATGTTGGTCAAGAAGAGCGTCTGGATCGTCGGCGGCGATGGTTGGGCCTACGACATCGGCTACGGCGGCCTTGACCACGTAATCGCCAGCGGCAAGAACGTCAACATCCTGGTTCTCGACACCGAGGTCTACTCCAACACCGGAGGACAGCAATCAAAAGCCACGCCGCGCGCCGCTGTCGCCAAGTTCGCTGCCGGCGGCAAACCGGGAGCCAAGAAAGATCTCGGCATGATCGCCATGAGCTACGGCAACGTTTATGTCGCCAGCGTCGCCATGGGCGCCAAGGACGAGCACACGCTCAAGTCGTTCCTTGAAGCCGAAGCCTACGACGGCCCGAGCATCATCATTGCCTATTCCCACTGCATCGCGCACGGCATCGATATGACGACCGGCATGCAGGACCAGAAAGCCGCGGTTGACTCCGGCCAGTGGCTGCTCTACCGCTTCAATCCTGATCGCATTCTCGCGGGAGAGAATCCGTTAGTGTTAGACTCGCGCTCACCCACGCGCAAAGTGCAGGACTTCATGCAAATGGAAACGCGTTTCAAAATGCTGACCAAGAGCAAGCCCGAAGACGCCAAGCGCCTGTGGGCCGAGGCCCAGCACGACGCCGAGGCGCGCTACAAGTTCTATGAGTACCTGGCATCGCGCAAACCGGCCGCGCCACCAGAGTTGGTAGTGAAGTAAGCTTCGAGCCGCGAGCTTCGAGTTTCGAGCCAGGGGCAACAGCCCACGCGGCGAAAGAAACGAACGCGCGCTCAGCAAGGGCACAGCAGCATCGCTTATAAGCCTGCTCGCTACTCGAGGCTCGTAACTCGCGGCCCGCCGCGCACGGATTTGCCGAATGGAACTTTTCCATTCCGAGGAGAAAGAAAAATGTCCGACCTCTCGACCCGCTATCTCGGCCTTAACCTTCGCACCCCGCTCGTCGCCTCTGCCTCGCCCCTTTCCCAGGAGATCGCGAGCATTCGCCGCCTCGAGGATGCCGGCGCGTCCGCCGTTGTTCTGTACTCCCTGTTCGAGGAGCAACTCCGCCAGGAAAGTCTCGAACTTGATTTCTATCTCAACGAAGGCACCGAGAGTTACGCCGAAAGCCTGAGTTACTTTCCTGAGCCCGCCGAATTCAATCTCGGGCCCGACGAGTATCTCGAACACATCCGCAAGGCCAAAGCTGCTGTCAACGTTCCCATCATTGCCAGTCTCAACGGCAGTTCCGTCGGCGGATGGATTCAATACGCGACCCAGATCGAAGACGCCGGAGCCGACGCCCTCGAGTGCAACGTCTACTGGATCGTCACCGACCCCAACACGACCTCAGCCGAAGTCGAGCAGCATTACATCGACAT
This sequence comes from Terriglobales bacterium, assembly GCA_049300475.1. Taxonomy (GTDB): domain Bacteria; phylum Acidobacteriota; class Terriglobia; order Terriglobales; family Acidobacteriaceae; genus Acidiflorens. The sequence goes on from JBAQJU010000287.1 coordinate 14,688, forward strand.
CCTCGAAGCCGTCAAAACCGCTGTCCATATTCCAGTCGCCATCAAGCTCAGCCCGTTCTTCAGCAACTTCGCCAACATGGCCAAGCGCCTCGACGCGGCGGGTGCCGACGGCCTGGTTCTGTTTAACCGCTTCTACCAGCCCGATATCGATCTCGAAGCGCTCGAACTGACTCCCCACGTCCTGCTGAGCACGCCCCAGGCCATGCGCCTGCCCCTCACCTGGATTGGCATCCTCCACGGCAGAGTCAAAGCGAATCTCGCCGCTACCAGCGGCATTCACGGAGCCGAAGACGTAATTAAGTTGCTCATGGTCGGCGCCGACGTCACCATGCTCTGCTCCACCCTGCTGCGCAATGGCATCGATCACCTCCGCTCCGTCGAACAAGGCGTTCGCCAGTGGATGGAATCCCACGAATACGATTCGGTCCAGCAGATGAAGGGCAGCATGAGCCAGATCCGTTGCGCTGATCCCTCGGCCTTCGAGCGCGCCCAGTATATGCGAGCGGTAAAAAGCATCCAGCACGTCGTCCAGGCGCGCTAGCCCGGATGCCCGATTAACTTCGATTTCCAAAATACTAATAGATCATAGGGGCGTGACGTCGAAACCGGCGATGAGCGCGGACTCCCGGAGCCTCGCGAGCCCAGAAGGCCATCTAAGCGTTCTAGCGACCTTCGCGCTCTTCCTGCCATATCCTTTGCATCACCTCGTCGGGAACATTCCCGGGCGGCTCTGGCAATGAACCAGCCGCCCGACTCTCTCTCAAGGGAGGCGCAAGCACGCCGCGAGCAACCAATCTCTCCTCTTGTCCGGAGCGATCGTAGGCGATCCGCTGCGCCGTTTTTTCAAGCTTAGCCAAGAATCTCTCCCACCGTCCCGCGCCGCAAAAGATACGCTCCCGGCCCTTGCTGCCCCCGCACCGACCGGCAAAATTCCTCAACCAAGAATCCCGCCTTCAGGCTTTCGCGGAACGCCCAGCGCGTTGCCTCCCGCCACTCCCGCGCTAGCCCCATATCCGCCCGCTCCACGGCCAGAATATCTCCGGGGATTTCAATACTCACGCGCTCCCGACCCAGCGCTTCTCCCAACTCCGCCCGCACCGGCTTCCCCTTTCCGTCAAACCTCACCAACGGAGCCAGCAATCGCAACGCGTCCACCATCTCCGCCCGTGCGTTCTTTCCAGCAACCCGGTCTCGCACTCGCCGCGATTCCAGCAGCCAGCGCACCCATAACCGGTCCGTACCATTTCGATGCAGCATGCTCGAAGTTTCCGGCCCGTAAAAATCCACCTTGTAGGTGTCCGAGACCACGCCCAGTTTCGCAAAGTTGAAATGGGCGTTCCGGCTCTGCAGTGGATCGAACGTCCACGTCATTTCGCGGACACCCATCGCCAGCGCCCGCTCCCGTTGCGCCTGCTTCAGTCGAGCGCCCAGATCCAGGTGACGGTAGGCATCGAGCACCGCCAGCATGTGCGAGTGGATGATCGTCTGCCCATGCTCGCGTCCCAGAAATCCGAACGCGAAACCAACCAGCTTCTCTTTTTCCGATTTCTCGCGGCCGAGTTTCTCCTTCTCGAAAGCGCCTACGAAGATGTTGCCTGCCGCCTTCAACGCAATCGCCAATGTCAGCGGCATGGCATCGTCATCGGCCATCCCCCACACTTCTTTCTCCACAACCTTGAGCTGGTTCAGTTCGTCAATCGTGCGGAGGTCGCGAATCGCAATCTGGGGTGCAGGCGAAGTCATAGCGGCCCTTCTTACAGGAGCGGTTGCATCTTTGTCAACATGGAGAAAACGAACACACCGGAGAAAACGTCGCGCCCTCCCGGCGTCGCGAAGAGGTTTTTACAGCAGGTATTTCCTCCGTAACTCAGTGCCTCCGAGGTGAAAACGTTCCCGCAGCCACATTTCTTTGCCCGCCTACTACTTTCCCGCCGGATAATTTACCCGCAGCCCCACCCGAAACAGGATCGGCGGCCCCAGGTTGACGATGGGCGTGCGCGCAGCCTGATAGCGCTGGTCGAGCACATTTTCGGCGGCCGCAAAAACTTCCAGATGCTTTGTCAGCGAACGTCCCAGCTGAAGGTCCATCGTATAGAACCCGTTGAGCGGATATTGATTCTGATCGTCATCGAATTGCCGGCTCACAAAACGCCCGTCCACGCTTAACAGAAGACGCGAAGGATTCCAGTAGCGCGCCTCCCAGGTGAAAACATTGCGCGGCACCTGCGGCACATCGAGGCCCGCCAGATCAATTCCGCCTGGATTGCCTGGATAGCTCACCACCGTCGCCGCCGTATAAGCGTACCCCGCCGTGACCTCGATGTCGCGGTTCACATGGACCACCCCGTCGAGCTCCACGCCCCGCGAGCGCGTCCGCCCCAGATTTTCTTTTTCGTCCGTGATCAGCGTAGGAGTGGTGGTAATCGTCACATTCTCGACCGGGTCCACGATGTCGCTCCAGAAAAATGTCCCGCGCAGATCCACTTTGCGATCCCAGCCCGTCACGTTCATTCCCGCCTCCGCTCCCGTGAGGCGCTCCGCATTGAGCAGCGGATTGTTGAACGTCTTGGTGTTCCCCACGCGAAACGTGCGATACAACTCGTTCAGGGTCGGCGCCCGAAATGCCCGATAGACCGAACCCGTCACCGACACGTGTTCGTTCACGGAACGCAACACCGAAAGCCGCGGGCTGAATGCCACGTCGCCACGGCTGGTGTAGAAAGTCGCGGCCGGAGTTCCGGCAACCGAAACCAGGATCACGCGCCCGTCAAAGTTGCTCCAGTCATCGACGCGCCCACTGAGGATGACCGTCCATTTCGACCGATGAAAAATATCTTCGCCGAACCATCCCAAAGTGCGTTGCCGTCCCGCGCCCGTCTGGCCCTTGGTCGGTCCGGACAGCAGAACGTCCTCGCTCGCTCCGATCACCTCGCTCAAGTCCATTCCGCCGATCAAAGTCTGACTGGTGGTCTGGCTTTTGCCAAGCACGTGCGTCCACTGCGCTCCCCCGCCCAGAGCCTGTTCCGGAACATGTTGAATGTCAGTCAGCGTCTCGCTGTTCCGGCCACTCGCCACGGCGGAGTATTTCTGATCGTTGCTCTCCACCTGCCCATACATACGCACCGACAAGAAATCACTGCCAAATTGTTGGTCGAGGCCACCCGCACCCTCGGCAAGTTTGGTGTCGTTGGTTTGAATCGGAGTCCCGTTGTGACGAAAGTCGGTGTAGTAATTTCCACGACCGAACATTTTTCCGTTCCCACCCAGGTCGTGCCCGATGCGCGCATAGACCGTCGCGTCTTCGGAATTCGCCGGCGTGTCCACAGTGCCGCGCAATGAATCTGGCACCAGGATGAACCCGTCGGTGCGAAACATCTCGGTAGCCACCGAGTAGTCCCACCGGCCTACGCGGCTACCAGTCCACAAGGAGAGGTCGGGCGTGCGTTCATTTCCGTAAGAAGTTTCCAGCGTAAACGCAGGAGTCTCCGGTTGGCGCATCAGGAACTGCACCACGCCGCCCATCGCGTCGCTGCCATAAAGGTTCGAAGCGCCGCCGCGAACCACCTCCACAGTTGAAATCGCGACTCTCGGCAGCCGGTCCCAATCGACCCAGCCGCCAAAGGGATCGACCAGAGAAATTCCGTCGGCCAGCACCAGCGCGCGGCTTGCCGCCGTCCCTCCCAACCCGCGCAACGAAACACCCTGCGACGAGGGGTTCGCAGTGCGGCTTCCCGATCGTCGAAAGAGCGAGAAGCCGGGTACTTCGCGCAGCACGTCGTCCACTCGCAAGCTTGGAGCCGCCGTCACATCGGTCGTCGAAAGCAAAACCGTGCTTCCCGGTGTATCCGACAGCCGCACCTCGGTGCGCGCCGCCGACACAACTACCTGCTCGTTCACCGAAGCAGGCTCAAGCACGATTTCCAGATGAAGGGCGCGATTCCCTTCCCCGATCTTCCTTTCTTCGATCTTTCCTTCTTCGATCTTTCCATCGTGATCCCACCTCTTGCGCGCGGCGATGAATCCGTCCGCTGTAACGATAGCCGTCCCACTTTCCTGCGGAACCTCGGCAAACGAGAACCGCCCCTGTTCGTCGGTTTGGGTCGTCGCTCGAAATGTTCCACTTTCCAATTGGACTGCAGCGCCGCGAATTACTGCCCCAGATGAGTCGTGTACGACACCATCCACAATGATGGTCGAACCACTGAGGGTTTGGGCGAAGCAAGGCGGCGACGCGAAATAAAGCGCGACCGCAGCCAGCAACGCGGCCAGCAGCCAGGCAGTCGGCCATCCAGGAAGGCCAATTCTGAATCGAGGTCCAGTCATCCGTCTCTGCAAAGTGCCTGTTGTCGGGCACTTCTCTTCGGGCACTGCTCGAAACATAGCAGAGTTACCTCGCGTCTCTCAGTGAGCGGCCGATGACTTTGGTCATGAGGCCGACTGCGACGCCCACACTGTGGCATACTGTGCCGAATGTTCTACTTCATAAAGATTCCCCTTAGTAAGGTTCGTCCATGACCGTAGACGATTTCCGCCGCATTGCTCTCAGCTTCGCCGGCGCCGAAGAAAGTTCGCACATGGGTGCGCCCGACTTCCGGGTCGGCGGCCGCATCTTCGCGACGCTCGCTTCAGCCAAGCTCGGCTATGGAAATCTGATGATCACCCCGGAGCAGCAAGCGGCGTTCGTCGAGGAAATGCCCGAGGTCTTCCTTCCCATCCATGGTGGATGGGGGCGGATGGGAGCGACGCACATTCGCCTAGCCGTCGCGACTGAAGACGTCCTGACTGGCGCACTGCATACCGCATGGAAGCTGCGCGTCGAGAAGAACGCAAAGTCACGCTCGAAGGGCGCGAAAAAGACAGTGATTCCAGGAAAGCAAATCAAAGCCGCCAGGCCTCGTCGCAAGACGCCAGCCAAGCCCCGCCGCGGAAAGTCATGAGCCGCTCTAGATTCTTTTGAACGCCCGCTGAATTTCTGTCATCGTGTAACGCAACACCACCGGCCTGCCATGCGGGCACGACATGGGATGCTGGGTCTTAGCGAGTTCCGCCAGCAGCCACTCCATTTTGTTTTGTTCGAGCGGCATGTTGACCTTGATGGCGGCATGGCATGCGATCGATGCGGCGATGCGCGTGCGCACCGCTTCCAGATTGATGGCCTGATCTTCGCGCGTGAGCTGCTCCAGAACTTCATTCAGCATGTGCTCGATCTGCGCCGCATCCACGCCGGCGGGCGCAACTTTCACCGCGATGCTGCGCGTTCCGAACGGCTCCGCTTCGAAGCCGTTGTGAGCCAGTTCCGTCGCGATCTCGCTGAAAACCGCCTGCTGCGCTGGAGTCAACTCGACGACCAGCGGCATCAGCAGTCGCTGGCTCTCCACTTGTTGCGCCGCCCGTTGCCGCAGCACGCGCTCAAATAACACACGCTCATGCGCCACATGCTGATCGATGATCCAAAGCCCGTCTTCATTCACTGCCAGGATGAAGGAATTCCGAATCTGACCAAGCGCCTTCAGCGTTCGCAACGATTCCAGCGTAGGAGGAGTCTGCGCAGCCTCCTCAATCGGCGGAGCGCATCCATGATCCGGGACGGTCACCTCGGGCGCGCGCGCCAATGACAGGGCCGCATTCGCCTCGACCGCAATTCCGCCCTCAAATTCCAGGCGTCCCGTGGCCGGTGGAATCGTCGGCGCCTGTAACGCGAATCCCGCAGCCGCGGGCGCATATAGATCGCGCCAAGGCGCACTCTGCCCGCCGTCGCTGCCATCGATACCGCGCGTCCCGGGTGTCAGCCCCCGGCTCGCACTCGGCTGGGCGTTGATCTCCGACAAAAACTGCGGCACCGGACGCGCCTTCATCAGCGCCTCGCGCACCGCGTCGCGCACAAAATCGTGCATCACCGTCTGTTGCCGGAACCGCACCTCGGTCTTCGAGGGATGCACATTTACGTCCACCTCGGCCGCCGGCATCTCAATGAAAAGCAGCACGACCGGAAACACTGTGGGAGGCAGAATATTCCGGTACGCCTCCGTCAGCGCGTGCTGAATCAGCCGGTCACGAATCAGCCTTCCATTCACAAAAATGAAAATCGAGTTGCGGTTGAGCTTCTGGATCTCGGGCTTCGAAACAAACCCGTGCAGCCGCATCTCGCCTGGCTCCGCCTTCTCCAATTCCTCTTCGGGATCGCGCCGCCACGGGGGAGGCTGCGGCAAGCCAACCCGCTCCAACACCTGCACCGCCGCCAGCGGAATCAGCTGATCCAGCGTCTCTTTGCCGAACACCTGATACACGCGCTCGCGATAGCCAGCGACCGGAGGCGCTACCAGCAGCGCATTCGTCGCGGCGTGCAGCTCAAAATGTTTCTCCGGATGCGCCAGCGCATAGTGCGTCACCAGCGATGCGATGTGCGACAGCTCGGTTGACTCCGAGCGCAGAAATTTCTTGCGCGCCGGCGTATTAAAAAAAAGATCGCGAATCGTGATCGAAGTTCCGAGCGGCAGCCCCGCCTCATCCACCCGCATCATCTTCCCACCGTTGATCTCAATCACCGTGCCGGCCGCGCCCTCTTCCGCGCAGGTCTCCAGATGCAGGCGCGTCACCGATGCGATCGACGGCAGCGCTTCGCCCCGAAAGCCCAGCGTGGCAATGCTGAGCAGGTCGTCCGTATCCTTGATCTTTGACGTCGCGTGCCGCTCAAAGGCCAGCATGGCGTCGTCACGCACCATGCCGCAGCCGTTGTCGGTGATCTGGATCAGCTTCTTTCCGCCCGCCTCGACGTTGATGCGGATGCGCGTTGCGCCCGCGTCGAGCGCGTTTTCCAGCAACTCCTTGACCACCGATGCCGGGCGCTCCACTACCTCGCCCGCGGCAATCTGGTTCGCAACCCGTTCCGGCAGGACGTGAATTTTCCCCATGAGATCGTTCTTCAGTAGGAAGCTCAGTACAAAGTCCAGTGTGACAGAGAGGCGTGGCCAGTGGCTAGTGCAACGCTGCCGCCACCGAACTCGCGGCCAAGTCGCGTACGATGTCGAACAGAAACAGCATGTAGAATGCGCCTATACTCTGCTTACAGCATTCTGCTTTGATAACATCGGGCGTGCGGAAATAAAGGTGAAAATCTGGAAAACCGCGAGAAGTGGATGGAACTCTGCGCACAGGCCGCCGTCGAGCAGGACTCCGACAGGCTGCTCATTCTTGTTCACGAAATCAACCGGCTGTTGGAAGAAAAGGAACGCCGTCTCAAAAAGCGTGGAAATCAGTCAGAGCTGCCGGATGACCCGAACGAACGAACCCTAAAATGGAGAGCGCCTAAGAAGGAAGGAAGATCAGGTCAATCAAGAAAGTGCTTAGCTCTGCGTCTACTCCGGCGCTCCAAGTGTTAGTCGCATTTCCTTCGTGTGCTTCTCGAAATTGATGGACAGGATTTTCCCGCCGCCTTTATCAAACGCGCCCGCAATGGCTTTTGATTCGTCGTATTGTTCCGAGGCCGATCGCACCTGGACACGCAACGCGTGCTGGCCCGAGGAGAGCGGAATGGTTACCTTTTCCTTAACTCCTCCACCCAGCAGGATCAGGCGCTTCTTGTGGCCATCGCGGAGCGCATGCTCATAGGCTAACTTGTCGTCGATCCAGATCGCCAACGTGGCATCGGCAAAATGATTGTCGATGCGGATCTCCAGATCCGAATCGGGCGGCACCGGATTAGCGGGCTGGGGGACTTGCGCCGCCCGGTCGGCATTCGGCACAGCCTTGGCCACAACCGGCGCTACGCCTCCCTTGGCCACACTCTTCGGAACAACCGCATCGATTTTAGAAGACGCATGTCCGGCATCGGTTGGACCTGCGGAAGTGGCCACCATTGGAGTCGCGTGAGCCGCAGGTTTCGAACGCGTACGCGGCGCAGTTTTCGGAACAGGTGTCGCAACCGAAGCCACAGCCTCATTCTCGTTCTTGGTGTCACTCGGGGCTTCAATCTCGGTTCCCGGTAACGACGCACTTCCCTTTTCGTGTGTGCTATCGATTCCCTTTGGTAGATTTGCGTTTTCCACCACGCTTGCAGGCCCAGGCTCAGGCTTCCGCAGTTGCCGCCACGAAATATAATTCAGGATAAGCGCGGCCAGAAAGATCGAAACTGCCGCGCCCATCTGGACTCGCGGTGAGACCATGGACAGAACATTTCGGGCCTTCTGCCGTGAGGGCGGTGGCGCCTGAGCGGATGCGGGCCTCACTGCGGAGGCAAGCTTTGCCGCAGACGCAGGTGCCGCGGCGGGTACGGTTTTTGCAGCAAGCACTGGTCTTGTATTCGTGATTGCAATTTTTATCGTGTCCAGGAACCTTTGGCGGCCTTCGGATGCCGAAAACCAGAGTTTGCCCTTGCCAGGAGTCGGTGCCCGCTCGCGCAGTTGCCGGACATCGCGGGCAAATTCCAGTCCGCGCTGATAGCGTGCCGCGGGATCCTTGGCCAACGCGCGGGCGATCACGGTGTCAAGTTCAGCGGGTAAGTCTGGATCGAGCGCGGTCGCTTCGAGCGGCTCACGATTGGCGACCTGGAAGCACACCGCGGTCGCGTTGTTTCCCTGAAACGGGCTGAAACCGGTAACGGCGGAGTACAGGATGCCGCCGAGAGAAAATAAGTCCGAGCGCCCGTCGACCGGCCCTCCCTCCAGTTGTTCGGGAGACATATAAGCCGGAGTACCAATAACGCGGCCCGGAACAGTCATGTGCGCCAAATCCAGTTGCGCGATTCCAAAGTCCCCAATCTTGGCTTGCCCCTCTTTCGTAATCAGAATATTTGCGGGCTTGATGTCGCGATGCACCACACCTTGCGCATGCGCATAATCGAGCGCCTCGGCGATCTCCAGCGTGATGCGCAGCGCGTCATTCAGGGGTAGCCTCTTGCCGTTCTCGGAGAGTAACTCCTGCAAGGTTTGACCTTCGATGTATTCCATCACGATATAGGGATCGGAGGTCTCGGGGTCTTCGCCGACATCGAACACAGCGACAATACCCGGATGAAGTAGCCGGCCGGCGGCCTGCGCCTCCACGAAAAACCGGGCGCGAAACTCGCGCTGTTCCTCAATCTCGATTTGATGAAGCAGGATGGTTTTGATCGCGACAAACCGGTCAATTTTGGGATCGCGGGCCTTATAGACGGTGCCCATTGCGCCGCGACCTTGTTCGGCGACAATCTCATATCTTCCCAGAATTTTTCCGACAGGAGCTTCCATCAGGTCAAGTTCCTAGAGACGAAGGGTTCCCCGACATAAAGGGTATCTTGATGGAATGCCTTCTACAGGACATATTCGCCTCAACCTAATTACGGCAGTAACTGGCCCAAAGTATTACGCGAAACTATTACGGGAATCTGGATTCATCCCAACTGCGGGAATCGTAGATTTCGGAACTTAGTGGCATCACTTATCGGGATTCCATGGGCGCGACGCCGGGGACACTGGCGACAACGACAAACGCATGGAAAGATTGGACGAGCAGCATGCTGCGCCAGAAAAAGGGCGCTGAAGACTCACAGCCGGATAGCAACTATCCCAGCAACCAGCTTACAGGAACGCTCATGCCCGCGACTGCGTGCTCCGACTTGCGCCGCTTTTCGCGCGCGCAGCCGGGCCGCCCTCGATGACTTCCAGATTGGGCAGACCCTCCCACTCACCCTGTTCGCCGGGAGCCGAACGCACCACGATATACAGACGGCATTGTGCGTCGCGCCTCGCCCGGTTCCAGAGCCGCCGCCGCTGCACAATGTTTGGATTACGCCAGATGATTGCCGGTGTTGCCGCCATAGAAAACTCCTTGCTACTCGGAAGCAGTATTGCCGGAAACATTGTCTCTGCCCGTAGGAGAGATCACATCCCGACGTGACGCCAATCACACCAGGCTGCAGCCCGATTGCCGGGTCATCCATACCCGGTTCGCAGTACCGAATCTCGAGAAGAAGGCCGAGGTGGCGATGGGTCGCTCTTCCTCCCTTCGCCCTATGACTTTCGTAATCCTCCGGCCCCACTTCAGTGCGGGGCGCGCCTCCGCTCGGGAAGTAAACTGAAAAGTGAGCCAAACGAATCACGCTCGCCCGCTGAATCGACCCTCGATCTTCGTTCTTCTGGCGATCCTGCTGGCCGTCTTCCGGCTCGCGCCCGCTCAGGATTCAGCCGCTTCCCAACACCCGCGTACCGTGGTGCACCGCGTTGCCCCCGTTTATCCCGAGATTGCTCGCCGGCTGCAGGTTACTGGCGCCGTGAAAATTCTCGCCGCGGTCGCTCCCAACGGGTCGGTGAAGTCAGTCGAAACCCTGGGTGGGCACCCGATTCTGGCCCAAGCGGCGGAAGAGGCGGTGATGAAATGGAAGTATGCTGCCGGACCCGCTGAGACCAAAGAGATCGTCGAACTCCGCTTTACCTCCCGCTAACCAGCCTCTTGGTTCTCGTCTCCGCAATCAGACCTCTGCCCTCCAACCTCCCTCTCGTGTTATTTTGACTATTCACTCCCATGATCCGCTCTCACAAAGGTTTCACTCCGCAAGTCCCTGACACCAGCTACGTCGACGAGTCGGCCCAGATTATCGGAGACGTCATTCTCGGCGAGCACTCCAGCATCTGGATGAACGCCGTGCTGCGCGGCGACGTGCACGAGATTCGTGTCGGCCACTATTCCAACATTCAGGACGGCAGCATCCTCCACGGCATGAAGGAACAATTTGGCGTCTACGTCGGCGACTACGTCACCGTCGGCCACAACGTCATTCTTCACGGGTGCCGGATCGATTCCCGCTGCCTGATTGGCATGGGCT
>JBAQJU010000288.1:0-6836 GCA_049300475.1 Terriglobales bacterium
ATCGTTGCGATCGGTACTGTCGTCGTACAAGGTCATAGCCTCTTGCCACGTACGCCGGTACGTGACCAATGCGGGACGCTGTATAGCGGACTGCTGGCGTGGTCTTCAGGTTGCGTTGAGGTCGACCTGGCGGACGACCCTAGGACAATTCCAGCTGGTTCGAAACGGCGTCCAATGGGGACTTATCGACTATAACAATCGCTTCCGAACAGTGTCAAACACGATTCTGGCCAGTGGCCTAATAATTTACACGAGGGTCACCCTGTCGGAGACCTCCGGTTGCGAGTTGCGAGCCACGAGCCGCGAGCCGCGAGCCACAACCCTCGGATCAAGCTCCTCTTACGAACGCTCCACAGGGCGTCTGAGATTCCTGGAATCCGCATTGCTCGCTCGCAACTCGTGGCTCGCGGCTGGCAGCTCACTTCTGCTAACCTCCACCCATGGATTACCTCTGGACTCCATGGCGCTATGCCTATGTGAGCGGGGCGGAGCCAGCGACACGCTGCATATTCTGCGAGGCGCCCAAGGAAACCGACGAGCAGGCGCGGATCGTGCTTCGCGGCACCCACTGCTACGCGATTCTCAATACCTATCCGTATACCAATGGGCATGTGATGATCGTTCCCTACGCCCATCTGGACGAACTGCAAAAGCTTCCCACCGAGGCCGCCCACGAGATGATGGCTCTGAGCCAGCGACTGGAGGGCGTTCTGCGTTCTCTCTACCGGCCCGACGGCGTCAATCTCGGCATGAATATAGGAAAGGCTGCCGGCGCTGGAGTGGCGGGGCACATCCACATGCACATTCTGCCGCGCTGGATCGCGGACGCCAATTTTATGAGCGTAATCGGCGAGACACGCGTGCTGCCGGAAAGCCTGGCGATCACGTGGGAGCGGATCCGGGGAGCGCTGAAGTAGAGTCGAAGTCGGCGACGCTGTCGGGACTGATATATAAGTATTTCCAATCAGGAAGATAAATAGTTTCGATTTCCGAAAGGGCACGGCAGCAGCTACTGTTATGAGGCAGACGCTCCGCAGACGTTCCAGCGACTGGAGGAAGAAACAGGCTTAATGCGCAGGATGTCGGCAGTTCTTATTTCAGGACTGATCTCAGGATTGATGGTGTGCCTGCTTGCGCTCTGCGCGCCGGCACAGACGTCTACCCCCGCCAGCGGTACGACCGTTGGGACAGACCTCACGTCGGACGCCCAATCCACAAAGGCCGAATCAGTAAAGATCGAAGCGGAAAAGATCGAAGCGGGAAAGATCGAAGCGGGAAAGATCGAATCACAAAAGATCGCGAAACTGGAGCAGGACGTGGCCGACGCCAAGTCCTCGGGTGACAACGCCTGGATGCTGGCGAGTGCTGCTCTGGTCTTGATGATGACCGGACCCAGGGTTGGCATTGTTCTATGGCGGTCTGGTCCGAAAGAAAAATGTTCTGGCCACCATGATGCAAAGCTTCGCGATGATGGCCATCGTGACGCGCGTAGCTGAAATTCAGAGCGCAACGATTCGAGCGGGACGTTTAGAGCGAGGCGTTTAGAGCGAATCGTTTAGAACGAAAACATGAATTCACGAAACGGATGAACATGACAAAGATCGAAGCGATTATTCAGATCTCAAAACTGGATGCCGTGAAGGATGCTCTGCACGAGGTTGGCGTCGAGGGCATCACCGTGTTCGAAGCGCGCGGACATGGCCGCCAGAAAGGGCACACCGAGTTTTACAGAGGACGCGAGTATACCGTCGACCTGATCCCCAAGGTAAAACTGGAGATCGTGCTGGCCGATGACATGGTGGAAAAAGTCGAACAGGCCATCATCGCCGCGGCTCGAACCGGGAAGATTGGCGACGGCAAGATTTTTCGCTCGCATATCGACGAAGCCATTCGTATTCGCAACGGCGACCGCGGCGACAGCGCGCTGTAAGCGCATTGCCGGACCAGCGCTTTCGCAGCAGCGGAGATTGCCCTCCCTCCTCCGCCAGAGATTTTTACGAACTCAGGCATGCACTTGGAGGGAGTGTTACCGGAATGAGCATCGTGGCCACCGTGAGCAGTGAGTTACGGGACCTGTACGCAAGGGAATCCGCCGCCATCCAGCAGGAGTTTGCCGAGACTGGCGAAGGGCGAACGGCGATTACCCGGCGAACCGCGCTCGTCGACTCCATTGTTCTTCGGCTCTGGAGTGAAATCATCTCCGCCGATCCGAAAGGCTCGGAGAATCTCGCGTTGGTGGCTACCGGCGGCTATGGCCGAGGCTGGCTTTTCCCCTTCTCTGACATCGACCTGCTCTTCCTGCATGCAGGCAGCGACTCCGAGGCTGAACTCAAAGATCCCATCCGGCGCTTTTCGCAGGAGCTGTGGGACCTGCGGATGAAACTGAGTCCGATGACGCGAACGCTTGCCGAATGCGAGCGTCTCGATCCCAATAACGTTGAGTTCGCGATCTCGCTGCTCGATTGCCGCTATCTGGCCGGCGATCGCGAGCTTTTTTCGCGGCTGCGCGAAAAAACTGTCCCGAGGCTCGTCGGGCGTGAATGTCACAACCTGATTCAGAACCTGGGCGAGTTGACGCGCACTCGGCACCACAAGTTCGGCAACACCGTATTCCATTTGGAACCGAACGTAAAGGATGGACCCGGCGGCCTGCGCGACTACAACGTGGCCAACTGGCTGGCGCTGATTTCGGCCATGGAAAAACTCAAGATGTGGCCCGATGCCAGCACACTGCTGCCGGTTTCTTCGCGGCGAGCTTTCGATGAGGCGCTCGATTTCCAGATGTCAGTGCGGTGCTTTCTGCATTACCGCTACGGGAGGCATGACAACACGCTGAGTTGGGAGGCGCAGGACGAAGCCGCTGCGCGCAAGATCGGAACCGGAGACACGGAAATTGCGAACGCGGCCGACTGGATGCGCGTCTACTATGGCCATGTCCGCGGCGTGCATAGGGTGTGTACCCAACTGCTGGAGGAGATTCCGGCCGCCTGGTCCTCTATTTATCGTCAATTTCAGGGCTGGCGGACGAAGATCTCGAGCTCTGACTTCTCGGTAGTCGATGGCCTGATATTTCTGCAACAGCCCAGTGCGCTGCAGGATCCCGAAAAACTGCTCGGTCTTTTTCACTTCATGGCCGAGCACGGGCTCAAGCTCAGCACCACCACTGAATACAAAGTTGAGCAGGCTCTGCCATCGCTCGCGTCTACGCCTCCGCGCGGCGGCGAGCTCTGGCTTTATCTGCAGGAGACTTTGCTTCAGCCCTACGCGGCCGATGCCCTGCGGGCCATGAACGCGCTTCGCCTGCTAGCGCTGCTATTGCCCGAACTCAAGGGCATCGAAGCGTTGGTGGTGCGCGATTTCTATCATCGTTACACGGTCGACGAGCATTCGTTCCTCGCCATCGAAAACCTGCATCGCCTGAAAGAGTCGAAGTCGGAGTGGGACCGGCGTTTCGCCGAACTGCTGGGCGAACTCGAGCAGCCCGAACTGCTCTACCTCAGCTTGCTGCTGCATGATTCCGGCAAAGCTTTGCCGACCGAAAATCATGTCGAGGCCAGTCTGCAGCTGGCGGAAACCTGTGCCGAGCGGCTCGATCTGGATGCGGCCGATCGGGAAACGGTTCGCTACCTGGTGGCCAACCACCTCGAAATGTCGGCGGCAATGCGCCGCGATGTCTTCGATCCCTCGAACGTAAAGTCCTTCGCGGACAAGGTCGGCGAGCCCGAACGCCTGAAGATGCTCTGCCTGATGACTTATGCCGACATCAAAGCTGTGAATCCCGACGCCATGACGCCATGGAAGGCGGAAAATTTATGGCAGCTTTACATCGCGAGCGCAAATTATGTGAACCGCAGTGCCGATGAGCGCGTGCACACTACCAACGATAATATCGACGACGCGGCCAGCACCGGTCTGGCGAATCTTGCGCATCTGCGGTCGCTCGCCCCGGTTGCCGGCAAAAAGATCAATATTTTTCTGGAAGGATTGCCGCAACGGTATCTGCGAATCCACGGCGCCACCGAGGTGTTGGCACACACGGAAATGGCCTCGAAACTTGGGCAAGACGGCGTGCAATGCGAGCTGCGGCAAGTGCGCCACTGGTACGAATTGACGTTGATCACCACCGACCGTCCTTTCCTGTTCGCCTCCATTTCCGGCGCGCTCGCCGCCTGGGGGATGAATATCGTGAAAGCGAACGCCTTTTCGAACGCGGCCGGTATCGTAGTCGACACTTTCTATTTCACCGATCGTTTTCGCACGCTTGAAATGAACATCCAGGAATGGGACCGTCTTAAACAAAGCATCGCCTCCGTAGTAAAAGGAGAAGCCGACGTGCAGCGCATGCTCCGCGACCGGCTGAAATCGGAGAAGGTCCACAGCACCAAGGTGAAAGTGGCAACGCAGATCGAATTCGACGATCAATCTTCCGCCCACAGCACGCTGGTCGAGGTGCTGACACAGGATCGTCCAGGCCTGCTCTATCAGATGTGCTCGCTCATGTCGAAACAAGAGTGCAACATCGAAATTGCCCTGATCGAGACCGAAGGGCAGATGGCAATTGACGTCTTCTACCTCACCTCAGCGGGCGCCAAATTGACCGCAGATCGCCAGGCCGCGCTAGCGCGGTCGCTGCGCGAAGCACTCGCAGAGAAATAGAATACTGGGCCCTTATTGATTATCCGCAGGGCAGTCTCTGCCTCCCTCATGGGTGACGCTTTCAACGCATTCCACAAGGTTTTTCACTCGGAAAGGCTTCTCGATGAATGCTTCCACCTGGCTCAGCAATTCTGCCGGTATATCCTGGCTCCCAGAAACCACAATGACAGGCGTGGAGGCGTGCTTGCACTTCAGACGCCGCACAAACTCCGCTCCGTCCATGCCGGGCATCTGGTAGTCGACGAGAATGCAGTCAACCGGATATCGGTCGCTCGCATTCAAACCATCCCATCCGTTCGATTCGATCAGAGTCTTATATCCGTGGTCCTCAAGAACCATTCTGTAAAGCGTCAAAGTTCGAGGATCATCGTCTACACAAAGAAGTGTTCTGCTCATGGGGTGTTTCCCTCGCGTTTCTAGAAGAACCGGCATAGTGCTGACAGCGTTCGCTCGTGTCGGAGGTCTACTGGAAAATGCCCTAGCTAGCAGAGCAGAGGAAACGGCTGCCCGTGGCGCGGAGGATAATTCGCGTGGTGATTGAAAAACCAGCGGCCAATGATGTCAGCATGTGGGGTGGCGAATCTTAGAGCATTGACGTGGAGGGCTGCGAAAAGGATGGACCAATCCAGGGACTGGAGATTCTGCTCCGCCTTAAATGCGGTCGCGGGACCTCGAACGGCGGAGTAAGGTCCAGCCTGGAGAGGCGAAAGGAAGGCAGTAAGCACGGCCAGAGAAGACAAGCAGCACACTACAACCACTAATAGTTGTGTTTTTCTCTGGTAACGCCACGTGGCCGGTAACACGCCTCACCTCTTAAGTAGATGGATGCGGGGGCAACGCGGCCGGGTTGCGCCCATACGTTACGTTGGTAACGTCGGAAAAATGAGAAACAAACGGGCATGCGCGCGGTCGCGTATTGAGACTGACCGCTAAACTCGGCCAAGGTTCGGATAGCCTCACCGATTGCAGCGGCAGATCGGCATCCGCCTTTCCCTCCTCTATTATATTGCGACCGATTTTCCGGAGTTTCGCTAAGGCACAAGAATTTCAGTCAAGCGATGGGTTAGCGCAAGGGTTGCGCCATAGTCGCTTCCTACGCCGACGATGACGGCAGCCAGAACGAGAAGAGGCCAAAGCCGGTAGTACCTAAGGCAGGCGCGCTGCAGCCGGCCAGGCGAGCGCCACTCGAGCAGGCGCTTAACGCGCAAGCTGATCGAAGATGAGCCGCTCACCAGGCCGCTGGCAAGCTCAGGCTCGGACCACTGCTTCGAGTATCTCGAAATTTTGATCAGCGCCCCCGCAAGATCCAGGGCATCCCGGCGGTTCATCACGGCTGCATCGTCAGCCGCCAGTTCCGCCGCCTCCCGCCATGCACCTTCGAGGCAAGCCATCCCCGGAAACGGAGTCGCACTGATTAGAACTTTCTTCAGGTTATCCCAGGAGCGCATGTGCCCGATCTCGTGCCGGACGGCGGCTTGCAGTTCTTCGGCGCTAAGCACTTGCGCCGCCATGTCGGAAATCATCACTTGGGGTTTCTGAATGCCGACCAGAATCAACGCGGGCGCGCCGTTCCCGGCGCTCAGCGTCGGCCTGGCCGCGTCATTGTCGCCCGTGCTCGCCGTTCTCGACAACCACCGCCTCACTGCCAGCGACGTTTTCGCCTGAGCCCGAAGCGCGCGGACCAGGCCGGCGCACAGGATCAACAGCGAACACGCGGCGAGAACGAACGTTCCCGCGTCCTCGTCGAGTGTCGCCTTCTCCATCAGCCAGAATGACGGGAAGGCAAAAAACAGTGCGACCGCACTCGAAACCACAAAAGAAAAGATGCGCAGGCCGAACAGGAAATTAGCGGATATGGCAGAGGTCTGCCCGCTGCCGAGGCGGTTCATGCTCCACGCTATGAATACGACCAGCGAGGAAAGAGTGCAGTACACCACGGCAAAAAACGCAAGAGAAACGAGAAACCCCCGTGCCGCGAATATCACTGCCGCTCTCCCTTCTTAAGTTGCAGTTCTGCGCGTTGACGTTCCACCAGGGCCTGCAACTCATCCAGCAGTTTTTCGTCCTGCGCCCCGACCGCCTCCACGAAATAGGAAAGGTGAAGCGAAGCGTGCTCCGACTTCATAAGATGCCGGATCCCTCGGACCGCCGCCAGTCGCTGCAGTTCTTCCGGGCTGTAG
>JBAQJU010000289.1:0-13051 GCA_049300475.1 Terriglobales bacterium
ACGGTGCCAGAGACGATCATCAGGTCGGACTGGCGCGGGCTGGGGCGGAAGACTTCCGAGCCGAAGCGCGCGATATCGAAGCGGGCGGTGGAAGACGCGATCATCTCGATGGCGCAGCACGCCAGGCCGAACGTCATCGGCCAGAGCGCCGACTTGCGCGCCCAGTTGAAGACGTAGTCCACGGTCGAGATCATGAAATTTTTTTCGAACTTGTTCTGCAACCAGCTCATGGGGCCTCTTGCGGTACAGCGGGCGATAAAGGATACCTGAACATGATACAGCTTCGAGCGTCGAGCCGCGAGCTCCGAGCTTTGAGCTACGAGCGAATGCGACCGCACCGCTAGAGCACAATGCGAATCGTGGAGAAAGAGCGGTGGTCATGGATGGGGTGGCGGCGAGACGCCGCCACGACTGCCGGCGGGACGCCGGCGCTACGGAGGAGCGCGGCTCGAAGGTCGAAAGCCGCGGCTCGGCGCTCATTGCTCGGGGGTCGTTGCTCGGGGGTCGCGGCTCAATAGATCGTGTATGCGGGCGCCGAATTGCGCACATCCGGCTTCGACGCCATCAACAGCAATGCGCCCACTCGCTTGAAGGCTTTCAAGTCGTCAAGCGAATGGAACGACGTGGTCTGGTAATTATCGGGCGTGGGCGTGTCGTCGGGAATCTGCGCGTACTCGACGTTTTCGAAGGCATGCGCCTTGAGGAGCGCGACGTACTCTTCGGCCGAGCGGACCTGAACCGGCACCTTCAGTTTCGGCACCCACTGCAGAGAATACGGATTGTCTTTGTAGAGGTTGATGAGGATGAAGAGGCGTCCGCGGGGCGCCATCACGCGAAACAGTTCGCCGAGCGCGCGATCCTGATCAGGATAGTAATAAAAGGATTCGACGGAGAGCACCTTGTCGAAGAAATTTTCTTCCCAGGGGATCTGGGTGGCCGATCCGTGGACGAACATCACATTGTCGAAATCCTTGGAAGCGGCACGGGCCTGTCGGATCATCTCGTCGGCGATGTCGATGCCGACTACCTGACCAAAACCTTGGGGGCCTTCGTTCGCGATGCGGGCCAGCAGACGCGTGGCCCAGCCGGATCCGCAGCCGAGATCGAGCACGCGCTCGCCGGGGCGGAGATCCATGCGGCGCAGGGTCTTCTCGGTGATGTCGAGGTGATGGTTCTCCATTTTTGGGCCTTCGCCTTGCTCGGCCCAGCGGTTGAATTCCTGTTGCAGGCGGTCGTCGGCGGATTGGGTCATAGACGCTCTCAGCTGTCAGCTGTCGGCTCTCAGCTCTCAGCTCTCAGTAACCCGTTGTCTGGGTCATGACAACTTGTAACTACACCCCTTCAGGATAAACCGGCGCACGGGCGTTTTATTCCATTCGCTCCGCAATATTTTTTCGGGAATAAAACCCGGCTGCATCGGTTCTACTCGGTGAACGCCAACCGAGTTGACTTCCTGGAGGAAGCGATGGGGCAGAAGGTAACGATAGAACAAACGAACGACGAAATCCTGCATGACCACAACCACGATGGAGTTGACCGGCGGGGATTTCTGAAATGCATGGCATGGGCGGGCACGGGCGCGCTGTGTGTGATTGAGGGCGGCGTGCTGAAATCATTCGCTCTCAATGACCCTTCCGCCGGAAGCGGCTCGCGAAGGGCGATCTCAGCTTTATTCAGATCAGCGACAGTCACATGGGGTTCAACAAGCCGGCAAATCCCGACGTGGCAGCGACTTTGCAAGCGGCGGTGGACAAGATCAACGCGCTGCCGGTGGCTCCCGAGTTCATGCTCCATACCGGGGACATCACGCATCTTTCGCGCCCGGAGCAGTTCGACACCGTGGATCAGATTTTGAAATCGGCGCGCCCGAAAGATGTGTTCTTTGTACCCGGTGAGCACGACGTGCTGGACGACGACGGGAAATCTTATCGCGAACGCTACGCGAAAAATGCGCAGGGCGCAGGCTGGTACAGCTTTGACAAAAAGGGAGTGCATTTTGTCGGCCTGGTGAATGTGATGAACCTGAAGGCCGGAGGATTGGGATCGCTGGGCGCGGAGCAACTGGAATGGCTGGAGAAAGACGTCAAGCATCTTTCCAAAAGCACGCCAGTGATTGTGTTCGCGCATATTCCTTTGTGGGCGGTGTATCCGGAGTGGGGCTGGGGAACCGAGGACAGCGCGCAGGCGCTCCGGTATTTAAAACGCTTCGGCTCAGTCACGGTGCTGAATGGACACATTCACCAGACGATGCAGAAGGTGGAAGGCAATATCACGTTCCATACGGCGACTTCGACCGCTTTCCCGCAACCGAAGCCGGGTGCGGCGCCATCGCCGGGGCCAATGAAGGTTCCGGCGGAACAACTGCGGAGTTTGCTGGGAGTGACGGAAGTGAACTATGTGCGTAAGCGGCATGCGCTCGCGGTGACGGATTCGACGCTGGAGTAGCGGTCTTTTCTATGGCCATCTGGGCTATGACCATCTGGGCTATTGCCGCCCAGGTTAGCGCCCTACGGATGGGCGCGAACCCTTCGACAAGCTCAGGGCAGGCTCTGGGGCACCCTGAGCAGCACCCAAAACTCGAAAAAGCAAATCAGTCATAAGGAGACGACCAATGAAAAGGAATTTTCGCGTCTTTATTTTCGCGGTGGGCATATTGCTTGTTCTTGCCGCGCTCGCCGCACCGGGTGGCGCTTTTGCGGACTCATCGAAAGCAGGGGCGTCAAGCGGCGCTCAAAGCAGCAGTGTTGAGATCACAATCGACAATTTCAGCTTCACGCCCGCGATCGTTACCGTGAAAACGGGGACACAGATTACCTGGAAAAACCGCGATGACATTCCCCACACGGTGGTCAGCAGCGACAACCTGTTCAAGTCGAAAGCGCTCGACACCGACGACACGTTTTCATTTACGCCGAGCAAGCCGGGCACGTATTTGTATTTCTGTTCGCTGCACCCCAAGATGACGGGCAAGGTGGTGGTGGAATAGATGATTCGACCGAACGTTTTTGACATCCGGGCGGCATTATTGGCCAAGCACGCGCAGCATGTCGTTCTCGTCCACTTTCCGATTGCACTGTTTCTGAGCGGAGCCGGTTTCGATTTCATGGCGCTGTGGGCAGAACGAACGAAGTTAAAAGAGACTGTCTCCGAACGGACCACCCTGGAGTCAGCAGCCTACGCCAATCTGGTGGCTGCCGCGGTCTCAGTGCTGCCGGTTGTGGCATCCGGAATTATGGCCTGGCAATGGCAACTCGACGGCCGCAGATTGCACGGCGTGCTGTTGCTTCATTTCGCGCTGGGCGCTCTCTCCGGCATCCTGATTGGAGTCATTGGCTGGATTCACTTTCGGGCTGGGAGAGTTCCGAGCCGGCCGCTTTCGAAGTATCGCTTGCCTCTGGAATTTATCACCGCGGTGATCGTGATCTTCACCGCCCATCTTGGCGGCTTTCTGAGCGGCGTGAACGCGCCCGGGTAGGCCGCCTCCCGCTAAATCTCCGCCAGCACGCGGTGAACTAAATGGACTGCGATCGCGCCTTCACCAACAGCGGATGCCACGCGTTTGACGTTGCCGGACCGAACATCGCCGACGGCGAATACGGCGGGCAGACTGGTCTCCAGCATTTGGGGAGCGCGGCTGAGAGGCCAGGTGGCGGTTGGAGAAATGCCATGAGATGCGCCATTGATAGCGTCCAGATCACGGCCCGTGAGGATGAAGCCTTTGTTGTCGAGGGCGACGCATCCTTGAAGCCAACTGGTGCGGGGCGACGCTCCTGTCATGACGAAGACGTGGCAGATGTCGCGTGTGGAAGTCTCGCCTGCCGTTTTATTGAGCCAGGTGATGCGCTCGAGTTGGCCGTCACCCTCCATGCCAACGATTTCGGTATTGCAATGCAGTTCGATGCCGGGATTTTCCGAGATGCGCTGAATCAGGTAGCGCGACATGGTTTCCGCAAGGCTATTGCGGCGCACAAGCATGTAGACTTTGCGCGCGCTCTGGGAAAGGTAAACGGCAGCTTGCCCGGCGGAGTTCGCTCCGCCGACGACGGCGACATCTTCGCCTTCGCACAGTTGCGCTTCGATGAAGGTCGCGCCGTAGTAGACTCCGCGCCCCTCGAACTCCTGGAGATTGGCGATCTGCGGTTTGTTGTACTGAGCGCCGGTCGAAATAATGATGGCGCGGGCGGAGAGAGCGCTGCCGTTATCGAGCACGATCCGGTAGGGCCGTTGGCTGCAATCGAGGCGGACGACGCCGTGGCCAATCATCATTTTCGCGCCGAATTTTTGCGCCTGCGCGAGCGCACGATTCGCCAGCTCCTGCCCGGAAACGCCGGTGGGAAAGCCGAGATAATTTTCGATCTTCGAACTGGACCCGGCCTGACCTCCAGGAGACTCGGTTTCAATCACGAGAGCGTCAAGGCCTTCGGAGGCGGCGTACACCGCGGCGGCGAGGCCGGAGGGGCCGGCGCCGACGATAATCACATCGCGCACCTGCGAGGGATCGATATTGGCGCTGAAACCCAGGCAATCCGCCAGTTGCTGGTTAGTCGGATTGCGGAACGCAGCGCCACGAGTGTTACAGATGATGACTGGAACATCGGACACTTTGACTTGAAAGCGGTCCAGGAGCATCTGCGAATCTTTGTCGGTGTCGAGATCGATGTACTGGAAGGGATGCGCGTTACGGCTGAGAAATTCGCGAATGCGCAGAGTGTCAGCGGAGTGGCGCGAGCCGAGCAGGATCAGGTTGCCCAAGTGCTCACGGATGAGAGTGACCCGCCGCAGGATGAAAGCGCGCATGAAAATCTCACTCAGTTCGGCATCTTTTGCGATCAGAGAGCGCAAGCCATCCGGACTTACCTCGAGGAATTCGCCAGGCTCGGTGATGCGGCCGCGCACCAGACAGCGTCCACCCGAGATCATGGCCATCTCTCCCGTGAATTCGCGAGCTATATGGCGGACGATGAGGCGTTCGCCGTCGATCCCAGGCTGCACGATGTCCATGGCGCCGGAAATCAGAACGAAGAAAGGGACAGCCACGTCATTCGGCTCGAATAAGGTTTCGCCGGGCCTAACTTTTCGGATTTTGCCGAGGGGGCGGATGCGGCTGATTTGCGCCTCCGTCAATGTCGGAAAGGCTTGGGTGCTCGCGTCGAGAGCGCTGGGCGTCGGCCATGTGGACATGAAAAGGTTCCCCCCGAATCTGCTTGATGATTCGAGAGTAATAGATGTTGCGGGCGGCGGTTTGGCTTCAAGGGAGCGGGCGACGTACAAACATTTTCAGCCCCTAAAGGGGCAGTTCGAGTTCAACGATTTCGGTATCGCTAAAGCGATACCCTGATACGGAAAGCGACCCTAATACGAATTGTGACGACGATTTCAGCGAACTATCTAATCGCCAGTGAGCGCTCGCAGATCGTCGAAAAACGATGGGTAGGAAACGCCGGCGGCGTCGGCGCCGTGAATCGTGGTCTCTCCCTCAGCGCGCAGGGCGGCAACGGCGAAGGCCATGGCGATGCGATGATCGCCGAAGGAGTCGAGGTCGGCGCCATGCAGGCGCTGGCGGCCGGGGATGCATAGGCCGTCTGGGCGTTCGGCGACCTCGGCTCCCATTTTGTGCAGGTTGGTGGCGACCGCGGCGATGCGGTCCGATTCCTTGACGCGAAGTTCTTTGGCATCGCGCACTTCGAGTCCATTCTCGGTGTAAGGGGCAGCGGCGGCGAGCACGGGAATTTCGTCGATCAGGGCGGCGGTGTCGGCTCCGGCGATGATCCCGCCCTCCCAGGTTGATCCGTGAGCCTCGATGGCGCCCACCAGTTCTCCATGATGCTGTTCGACCTGGGTGACGGAAATTTTCAGTCCCATCTGCGTGAGGATGTCGAGAAGCCGGGCGCGGGTGGGATTCATGAGAATGCCGGGAAGCGAAAGCTGGGAGCCAGGGAACAAGGCGGCGGCGCAAAGGAAAAATGCGGCGCTGGAGAGATCGCCGGGGACGTGCGCTTCGATGGCAGCGAGTGGCTGACCTCCGCGAATGCGCGTTATGTTACCGTTGCGCTCGACTTCCACACCGAACGCCTGAAGCGCTAGTTCGCCATGGTCGCGGGTCTGGATAGGTTCTTCGACGATGGTTTGGCCGTTGGCGAACAGGCCGGCAAAAAGAACGCATGACTTTACCTGAGCGCTGGCGACTTCGGGCTGGTAGTGAATGGCGTGGAGCTCAGCGCCGCAAATTCTCAGCGGAGGGCGGCCGCCGTCGGATGAACCAATCTTCGCGCCCATTTCCGTGAGCGGCTTGATGATGCGGGCCATGGGGCGGCGGGAAAGCGATTCGTCACCGAACAATTCGCTGGTAAAGGGCTGGCCAGCCAGGATGCCGCTGAGCATGCGCATGGTCGAGCCGGAGTTGCCGCAATCGAGAGAACGCGTGGGAGCTTTGAGTTGACTACCAGCACCGCTAACTTCGATGGCTCGATCAGCTTCAGAGCGGCGCCAGGCGGCACCGAGATCGGCGACGCATCCTAAGGTGCTGGCGCAGTCGCGCGCGGCGGAAAAATTATGGAAGCGGCTGGTGCCGCAGGCGATGGCGGCGAGCATGGCGTAGCGGTGGGAGATGGACTTGTCGCCCGGGATGCGGACGAGGCCCTGTATGGTGCGAGCCGGGCGAACGATGGCAATGGAATCAGAGGACATGCGCAGTCCATGGTAAAGCAGCCGACACTCCCTGTCTCATAAATGGCTCTTGCGGATATTGGGTGGAAAGCAGGCGATCAACGCGCATCAAAGTTTAGAAAGGCGCTTAGAGCGGCGCTCAGAGGGCGCTCAGAGCCGCGTTCAGGAAGCGAAAGAAGGCCATGATGTGATCGCGAAAGTTCGTTGCATGTGGGCGGTTTTGCACGCGTGAGGCGCGGACCTTTTGGGTTTTTGTTTGAACCTGCAGAAGAGGTTAAAGTTAAGTTATTCATGGCCTTGCGATTGAAGTCCGGACTCATAGTCTTCGTCTGTGTCTTTGTCTTTGTCACCATGGGTTGGATCTCGTTCTGCTCCGGTCAGACGCCCCGGCCAGCGCCCGTGCCGGGCTCGAATGAGCAAGGGACGGCGGCCGCCGCCGGGCAGCTTCCCGCTCGACTTCCCACTCAACTCCCCGGTCAACTCTCCGCTCAACAATTATCCGGAAGCATTCGAGGAACAATCGTCGATCCGAGCGGAGCGGTGGTCGCGGGCGCGCGAGTGCAGCTTGCGGGTGAGGGTCAAGGCCAGCAAGGCTTGCATCGGGAGGTACGATCCGGCGCCGATGGGCAATTTGCTTTTGCCGGCACGGCTCCCGGAGCCTTCCAACTGACCATCACAGCAGCGGGTTTCGCATCGCAAACATACTCGGGCAACCTGCAGGCAGGGGAGACCCAGACGGTTGGGCCAATCGCGCTGAATCTTGCGAATGCTGTCACGGAGGTGAATGTCGGCCTCCCGCAGGTCGAAGTTGCCGAGGAGCAGATCAAGGTTGAAGAGAAGCAGCGGGTGCTTGCCGTCATCCCAAATTTCTATGTCACCTACGTCCCAAATGCCGCCCCTCTAGATGCGAAACAGAAGTTCAGCCTCGCCTGGAAGACGGTGATCGACCCATTCACCTTCGTCGTCGTGGCAGGCGCGGCCGGAGTGGAACAGTGGCAAAATCACTTTGCCGGATATGGACAAGGCGCGCAAGGTTATGGGAAACGATTCGGCGCGGGATACGCGGACACGGTGACGGGCACATTCATCGGCGCTGCCCTGCTGCCGACCTTGCTGAAGCAGGACCCACGTTATTTTTACAAGGGGACGGGGAGCACGGCCTCGAGGTTTGCCTACGCGCTGGCGAATGCACTGATCTGCAAGGGTGACAATGGCCATTGGCAGCCGAACTATTCGAATATCGGTGGCAGCCTGGCAGCGGGCGGTTTGTCCAATCTCTACTATCCAAAACAGGATCGCGACGGTGCAGAGCTAACATTTGAAAACGCTGCCATCGGAATTGGCGCAACGGGCATCGCTAATTTATTTCAGGAATTTATCGTTCGCAAGTTGACGCGAAAAGTTCCTCGGCAGGCTCCGGGCAATCCCTGACGCGCAAGAAGCTCCGGCCCTGCGGTATTGCCAAAGCGGTTGGCTGATACGAACCTTTGCTTGCATTAACTATTCCGGCGTCCAGCCCAGATACTCCTCGCGACCTTCGAAAATGTTGTGCAGGACCAGATCGATACGCTGACGCCGGCTCAGAGGCTGGCGCTCGCCGGAGACGTTTTGCTGCGCCGATCGCGCACGATCTGCTAGGGGATCGACCCTGGTCGATCCAACCCTGGAGACTCCGGGAGGAGTGCTCTCAACGGTTGTCGGTTTTTCCAGAACATTTGCAGGCATAAGGGTTACCTCGTCGATTCGATTGTTCTGCGTGGCTTGTCCTACCGCTGTGACGACGGTCGCACAGCCGTGTGATTCGCACAGGGAGACGTCTGCGCGTCAATCGCAGCACACCGATCACACCCGTTGCGTGCTGTGAATCAGAGCGGATTGACGCTCGGCAAGAACCGGGGCGCCTGGCGGGCTTTGGTGGCCTGCTCAAACGCGTAGGCGAGCTTGATCAGGGTGGGCTCGCTCCAGGCGCGGCCGGAGAAAGAGACTCCGACCGGCAGACCGGAAATAAAACCAGCCGTCACGTTGATGTTGGGATAGCCCGCGACGGCGGGGGCGCTGGAACTGCCTCCGGCTGCGTGGTCGCCGTCGATAAGATCGGTAAGCCACGCCGGACCGGCGGTGGGCGCGACGATGGCGTCGAGGTGGTGCTTGTCCATGAGCGCGTCGATGCCTTCGGTGCGGGCGAGTTGATGATTCTTCGCCAGCGCATCGAGATACTCTTTGTCGGTAAGCGGTCCCTTGGCCTCGGCCTTCAGGAATAAGTCCTGTCCGAAGTATGGCATTTCTTTTTGCCGGTTGCGCTCGTTGAAGTCGATAACATCCTTCAAGGTGTGGACGGGGGCGTCTGAAAGATGCGAGAGGTAAGCATTCAGGTCGGCCTTCAATTCATACATCAAAACGAGGAACTCGGTGTCATCGAATTTACCGAAGGTCTCAATATCGGCGGGATCGACGAGTATCGCTCCCTGCTTTTTCAGCACGTCGAGCGTCTGCTCCATGAGAGCGTCGACGGCATCGTTGAAGCCGAAATGCTTTCGCGCGACACCGATGCGCGCTCCGCTCAAGCCGCCGGAATCGCAATATTGCGCGTAGTCCGGTTGCGATTTCCCCGCGCTGGCCGAGGTGGCGGCATCGTCGGGATCGATGCCGGTGAGAGCACTTAAGAGGATGGCGGCATCGCGCACGGTGCGGCACATGGGGCCGGCGGTGTCCTGGCTGTGCGAAATGGGAACGATACCGGCGCGGCTGACCAGACCCACCGTGGGCTTGATGCCGACCAGGCCATTCGACGAAGACGGACAGACGATCGAGCCGTCGGTTTCAGTGCCGATGCCGATCGCGGCCAGGTTCGCGGAGATGCCGGCGCCCGTACCGGAACTTGACCCGCAAGGATTTCTATTGAGCGCGTACGGATTCCGGGTCAGCCCTCCGCGC
This sequence comes from Terriglobales bacterium, assembly GCA_049300475.1. Taxonomy (GTDB): domain Bacteria; phylum Acidobacteriota; class Terriglobia; order Terriglobales; family Acidobacteriaceae; genus Acidiflorens. The sequence continues at coordinate 9,601 of JBAQJU010000289.1, forward strand.
CCGCTCCATCCGCTGGTGGAGCGGCTGGAGCGGATGTTCGCCCACTCGCTAAGATTGGTCTTGCCGAGGATGACCGCTCCCGCAGCGCGCAGCCTTACTGCGACAAACGAATCTTTGGACGGCTTGGCACCGACCAGCGCGAGCGATCCGGCCGTCGTCATCATGCGGTCGGCAGTCGCGATGTTGTCTTTGATGACGACGGGGATGCCATGCAGCGGTCCGCGCGGGCCTTTCGCCTTGCGCTCCTGATCGAGCTCGTCGGCGACAGAGAGCGCGTCGGGATTCAGTTCGATGACGCTGTTGATGCCAGGGCCGCCTTTGTCGACCGCAGCAATCCGTTCCTGATATTTTTCGACCAGCGACCGGGCTGTGAACTTGCCGGATTTCATTCCAGCTTGCAGTTCGGCAACGGTGATCTCATCCAGTTCGAACGGCTTCACCCCGGAAGCCGAAGCGCCGGGCTGGACATCCGCAGCGGTTGTGGACATGTCGCGCGCGGCGGCCAGGGCAGGATAGAGCGGAGTGAGGGCAGCGGCGGTTCCCCCCAGAAGAGTGGTCTGCAGGAACGAGCGGCGGGCGGAGTTCGGCGATTCTCTGCGTTTCATGACGCACTAACTATAGCGAAGATTCTTGAATCAGGTCAGGTGAGGTCTGAGGTTAGAGGTCAGATTGCAGAGGTAAAACCCAAGCTGCGAGCCGCGAGTTTCGAGCCGCGAGCTTGGACCGAGACAGGTTGCTCGAGGCCCGAGGCTCGTAGCTCGAAACCTCTGCAATCTGACCTCTAACCTCTGACCTGATTCACTGCACGCGCGCGCGGCCGGCGGCTTCGGCGAGAATTTCCTGCGGCACTTCGCGGAGGGTTACGCAGAATTCGAACATCGGCGTTTCGGTGCCGCGACCCCAGCGGTTGACCTCCCAATGGGCGCGGATCGCTTTTACATCTGGCATGGAAGCAACATCGACCAGTAGGGGGAACTCTCCGCGATAGAACTTTTGCGGGAAGGCCGCGACCGGCTTGGGATCAAAAGCGGTGCCGTCGGTGGAGGTGTGAATGCTCACGTCGAGCGACTCCTGCTCGATGATGTCGGTGATGGCAAGGGTCAGAAGGAAGACACGGGTTGCGGCGGGGCCGAGGTCGATGGCGGGGCCATCTCCTTTGGCCGTGGCCACGGTTTTTTCGGGGACGAGGAAGGCTTCGATCATGACGAGGCGATTTTAGCAGATTGGGGTCACGGCTTTGGGGTCTGAGTCGTGTGTGGTGTCGGGGCTTTGCCCCGACAGGACGGGGCAGAGCCCCGTCACCACGCAGAACCCCATGGAAAGCAGACCGAGGGTTGAGAACTGGTTCTACATCAGCGGCACGAAGTCCAAAAACTGGCGAAGCATTGGGGCCACCGCTTCGGGGCGCTCCCAGGGCGCGTAGTGACCGGCTTTGGAAATGAGCTTCAGTCGGCTGCCCGGAATGTTCTGGCGCATCAGTTCACCATCCCCGGCGCTGGCGAGTACATCTTCTTCGCCCATGACGATGAGCGTGGGCACATTGAAGTACTTGAGGTCGGGAACGGAATCGGGACGCTCCGCCATTCCGCGCAGAACGAGACTGATATCTTCGGGCGACATTTTGCGCATCATGCGCAGAGCGCCTTCCACCAGGTCGGGCCGGGACGAAAGCGTGGTCGCCCCCACCAACTTCAGAATCGTGGCCTGAAGGAAAGGCTCCGTTCCCTGCTCGAGGACGGCATCGGCCGACTTCAGGCGATTGGCACGGGCTTCGGCCGTATCGGGCTGGGGCCGCGTGTCGCAGAGGGCAAGCGCGGCGACTCGGGAGCGGAAGTGCCGCATGAATTCAAAAACGATATAGCCGCCGATGGAACAGACGATGAACGCGGCTTTGCCAACGCCGCAGGCATCCATGATACGGGCCACGTCCGCGACATGCTTGGCCATGAATGCAGGCCCCTGCCCGGCTTCGGATGCGCCATGCCCGCGAAGATCGGGCAGAATGAGGCGGTAACGCGACTCGAGGGCCGGAATTACCGGCAGCCAGAATTCGTGGTGGGAAGGAAATGGATGAAGAAGAACAACAGCAGGACCACTGCCGTGAACTTCGTAGAAAATCTCGGCATCGTCCGAGCGCAGGCTGTGCATGACGCTCAGAGTATCAAAGACGAGCCGTCAGCCCGCGACCGGCTGTTGATGGTTCGGCGGTTGGTAGGGCGCCGTCGTCAGCAGGTAGGGCTCCTCGGGAATGATGATCCAGGCCAAGATGTAGGCGATGAGGCCCGGGAAAAATCCTGACGCAAAAGTCAGAAAGATCCAGAGGATGCGGACCAGTGAGACGTCCAGGTCAAGATGCTCGGCGAAGGCGGCACATACGCCGGCAATCTTGCGGTCATGGCGCGGGCGCATCATCCTGGCCGGGGCATGGGGATGGGCGACGGATCGACCGCAATGCGAGCAAAAGGATGCTTGATCGGTGAGCGCATTACCACATGCGTTGCAGTAAACGGTTCGGGAGTCCATGGGTCGCCTCCTAATGAATTATACGGGCGCGGCGGCGGAAATGTTCCCGGGCCGGGTGCTACAGATTGCTGGAAAATTCGAGATTCAATCCCCGGCCCGTCAAGGGGCAGTTGATTTCGAAAGGACCCGCGGTATCGCTAAAGCGATACCCAGATACAAAGCGATTACCCGGCGCGCCTACTCCCGGTAGGCGTCTTTTATTCTCTTGCGGGCCTGCTCGGCAAGCGCGTTGCCGGAATCCAGGGCCACCACGGCCCGGTAGTTCTTGATGGCCAGCTCGCGATTCTGGAGTTGATCGTACATTTCTCCGGCCCCGAGCTCGGCTTTCTGGAGCAACTCGGGGTCGGCCCCGGCGACTTCGCTGACTTGTTCGTAAGCAGCGGCAGCGGCTGAATATTTTTTTTCGCTGCGCAGCAGGTCGCCGAGCGCGAGCGCGGCAAGTTCGTAGTGCAGGCTACCGTATTTGCCTTCACGCCCATTTTGGCAGACGCGGCGATATTGCTCTTCAGCGAGATCCAGTTTGCCGGAAGCGCGCAACAGATTGCCCTGCTCGATGGGCAGAAGATAGTTGCGCGGGAAACGGGGCGCGAGGGCCGTCGCGATCTCCAGCGCGTCGTTGTAGCGATGTTCGCGGCGCAGAAAAACCAACAGTACCATGCCGGCATCGACGCTGGTTTCACCATTCGCATGGTAGTCGTCGTAGAGGTATTGAATGCCCTTCCCTTTGTCACCGCTCAATCCCACAAGGGCGACGGCCATTCTCACAGCGAATGACAGGCTGCCCATAACATAGTTGTGGGTGCCGACGACGAGCTTCGCATCGGTGTAGTGCGGGTCCAATTCCAGCACGCGCTCGTGATCGTGGCGCGCTCCCACCGCATTGCGGAGGGCGGAAAACCAGGCGCGCTCGATGAGGGCAGTGTAGAGC
>JBAQJU010000290.1:0-2986 GCA_049300475.1 Terriglobales bacterium
GCAACAACTACCGGAATCGGGTTCTGAACGGATTGGCGCAGGAACTTGAGTTGCCCAAGCTGACCTTCCAAGTGATCCGGCGGACGATTGCGACGCTGGCGCAAAAGAAGGGGACAGTGAAGGACATTCAAGGCGTGCTCAGGCACTCCCGCATCGCAACGACAACTGACGTTTACATGCAGGAGATTCCGGAGAGCGTGCAGAAGACGGTCGACGCCATCAGTGCCGAGCTTCGACTCCTTCCTAATTTGGAAGAGGTCACGCGCGGGACGAGCGTTTTGCTACCAAATGCTACCAAACTGAAAAGCGGGGTATCTGCAAGTAGTTGAAAATATGGTGGACCTGGTCGGGATCGAACCGACGACCTCTTCCATGCCATGGAAGCGCGCTCCCAGCTGCGCCACAGGCCCACATTGGCAGGCGAGCCAACCCGCAGCTTAGTGGGGGTTGTCTGGCACAGGGAGCAGGTCGGGGGCGTTGGTCGGAGCTTTCGATAATTGTACAGTTTACGCTGAGAACGCTATCAGTTGCGCCGCTTCAGAGTTCTCTAGCGGTCGTCGATAAAACTGAAGTTCGCGCAGAAACGCTCGAAACATACTCTCGGGCGGAGTTCAATCCGGCTTAAATACTCAGCAGTCTTCTCACCACAGCCGCTGCCAATCAGTTAACGCCCCTTCGTTTCGCTGCATCAGTGACAGGAGGCTACTCTGGTACCGTCCCGATTGCCCCCCAAGGAAACGGCGTTGCAAGAGAGTATCCTTCCTTCCCAATCGCACACTTTTTCGCAGGTCTTGTTCATGTACCCACAAAGATCGTTGAACCTGTTGCCTACGCTATCCGGCACATAAACCCGCTTGAAGTCACCGCAGTTGCGGCGAATTTCGATATCCCTGTCCTGTGCCGCATTTCCGTTGGCGAAGCCCAACCATGTTGCGTGTGCGAGCCGGGTTTGCTGCGAGGAAAACCTCCAAACGTTGCTGCCGGTAAAGTTGGATACCCAGATGTTGGTCCCGTCAAAAGCAGCACCCCACGGGTTACCTGACACTGCGAACGTGCCCAACACCTCGCCGTCGCTGGCCCGTAACTCGGCCACGGTGTGGCTGTTTTGACTGACTACCCAAATATGAGTACCGTCGAATGCGACTCCAGAGGCGCCATTGCCCACAGCAACTCGGCGCAGGATGGAGCCATTGAGGGCCAACTCCGTGACGTTGTTGCCGCCATTCGCCACCCATATGTGAACGCCGTCAGAAGCGATGCCGAAGGGACTGTTTCCCACCGGATATGTTCCGAGTATCTTGCCGTCGCTAGCCCGCAGTTTGGTCACAGAGCTAGCGCCTCGGTTGGTTACCCATATGCTGGCACCGTCAAAAGCCAAACATTCCGGTCCCAGCCCCACTGGGATCGTGGCCAACCGGGTCCCATCTCTGGCTCGCATCTTCGTTACCGCGTTGCTGGCCGAATCTGCCACCCAAATGTTGGCGCCGTCAAAGGCCAGCCCGCGCGGACCTTGTCCCACCACTACGGGCGAAAACGAGACAGGTTGACCGGTACTCGCGTTCAGCACAGTCGCCGTATCGCTAGCACCGTCAAATCCGTAGTTTGCTACCCAGATGTTGGCGCCGTCATAAGCGGTGCCTACCGGATAGCTTCCAGTCCTGAACGTGCCCAGCGTCGTTCCATCACGTGCTCGCAGCTTGGTTATCGTATTGCTACTGTTGTTGCTCACCCAAATGTTAGTTCCATCAAAAGCCACACCCGTGGGCTGGGCTCCTACTCCAAAGCTAGCTGTAGGATTGCCGGGAGCGTCGCCCGAATCAGAGTCTGTGCTATGACCCTGGGCAGTCGAGGTCTCAGAAATCTGACTCTTATAAAGGGGGATGAAAATTTGTACACAATCAGTTGAACCATCATCTTCATGAGATGCGACCTGAAGCATGTAATCGTGCTCAGTACTGGCATATGTATGTGATTGAGGAAACCAACCTTGGGTAATTCTGCCGTCTCCCCAATTCCAAGTAAATGGAGTTTTGATCGGCCGCCGGTAATCGCCTCCGTTGACATTAACAATCCCTGTACGCACGTCCAAACTGGTGATCATCAGGAACATCTGTCCGCTCGCTTGCCGTCCACTACATCCCCAGAAATTCCGACTTGCCCCGGTCGTCGCCATGGGCGCCGGAAAGATCTGCTGCTGCGCTGACAGCGACGTAGCCAAAGCTAGCGCAGATTGGCATAGGACAAAGATAAATGTGGCCAGCGAATTCATCATAAAGTGGGCAGTTTGTCTCGAAGGTTTCATGCTCTTCTCCTCTCTACGCATGTTCTTTCTCGTAACTAAGCTGCATTTCCACATGCCGTACAATACCTTGCGTTAGCCGAGTTGTCCGCACCGCATGAGGAACAAGTCCTCTGTGAAGAAACGATCGGTATCGGCGCACACGCCGTCGTCCCACAATTCGAGCAGAACTTCACTTCAGCGGCCATCTGCTCACCGCAGTTGCCGCATTGACGCGCGGTTTGTGCGCTGCTTGTTGAGCGAACCACTGTTAGCCGACTCGTAGATGATGCCGCGTGAAAAATCATGTCCGTAAACCCGTCCAGATTTCGAGAGATCAGGACGACAATTCCAACCATCGGGATTGCAGCGAGAATCAAGAACGTCCAACCGTAGATATCCGGGGGCCGGCGGAGCACTAGGACCGCCGCATTCTGAATCGCTGTCAGAGTCGCACCCATCGCTAAATTTACCTCTGCGTTCAGAATCCCCTGCATCATCTGATTGAGGAAAGGCAGGATCTGACTGACGTCGCTCGCTAGTTGGCCGCCTTGACTAAGCTTGGACAGGTCGGAGGGTGAAATAAGCAGACATGCTGTCGGCAATTCGTATTGGCGGTATGCGATCAGGAGGACGACGACCAGAGTGACAAGGGTTATGATTTTGCCGACGTCAGGAAATCGCGTTGAACTCTCGGTCAAGGATCGC
>JBAQJU010000291.1:0-3207 GCA_049300475.1 Terriglobales bacterium
CACCAGGTGCTGGCGCATGTTTCCGGCAAGATGAGAAAGAACTTCATCCGCATTCTGCCGGGAGATAAAGTCGCGGTCGAGCTTTCACCGTACGACCTGAATCGTGGACGGATTGTGTATCGCTACAAATAGATTTTTTTAACGGTTGTCATCCTGAGCGGAGCGGAGGGTCTCTACCGCCGACACTTCCGCTGAACTGGCAACCGAGAACTGAGAACTGATTATGAAAGTAAGAGCATCGGTCAAGAAAATTTGCGACAAGTGCAAGGTCATCCACCGCAAGGGAGTGGTGCGGGTGATTTGCGAGAACTCGAAGCACAAGCAGCGTCAGGGATAAGGCAGCTGCGAGCCTCGAGTTTCGAGCCGCGAGCTAAGATTGCTCGTAGCTCGCGGCTCGTAGCTCGAAGCTGACGGTAGCGGGAAGGACCAGAGAATCTATGGCACGTATTGCAGGCGTCGATCTTCCACGTAACAAGCACACGAATATCGCGCTCACTTACATTTATGGCATTGGGCATTCGCGGGCCGCGCGCATTCTGACGGCGGCGAACGTGGATCCCTCGAAAAAGGTGCAGGACCTCGCGGAAGACGAAGTCAACCGCATTCGCCAGGCCATTGAAGGCGAAGGCGGCGTCGAGGGCGATCTGCGCAAGGACGTTTCGATGAATATCAAGCGGCTCATCGAAATCGGTTCGTATCGCGGATTCCGCCACCGCCGGAACCTGCCCGTTCGCGGACAGCGTACGCACACCAATGCCCGTACCCGCAAGGGTCCGCGCAAAGGAACAGTAGCGCAGAAGAAGAAGTCGGCGGCAAAGACTTAGAAGCAGTTCTCAGTTCTCAATTGTCAGTTCTCGGTTTTCTGAGCGCTGGTTTTACTGAGAACTGAGAACCGGGAACTGAGAACTCAGATATGGCGAAACCAGCAGCAGCGGGCGGCCCAGCCGCTCCGGATAAAAAAGGCAAAACGAAGAAGTTCAAAAAGAAAGAGCGCAAACACGTTCCCCACGGACTGGTGCACGTGCAGGCCTCTTTCAACAACACGATCGTGACCATCACGGACATGACCGGCAACGTGCTCTCGTGGAAGAGTTCGGGGTCGCTCGGCTTCCGCGGGTCGCGCAAGGGAACTCCATTCGCCGCCCAGCAGGCCGCCATGAACGCCGCCAACATGGCGCGTGATCATGGCGTCCGCAGCGTGGATGTCCGCGTCAGTGGGCCGGGATCGGGCCGCGAGTCGGCCGTGCGTGCGCTGGCCGCCGCCGGCATCGAAGTGCGTTCGATCAAGGACACAACGCCGATTCCGCATAACGGCTGTCGGCCGCCAAAAAGGCGCAGAGTGTAACAACGGTACCCAGTACTCAGTAGCCAGTACCCGGTGAAATCGGTAGCTTTGAGATTTGCGGTTTTACTGATGGCTGAGAACTGATGGCTGACAGCTATTTCGTCCGGGACGAAGGGTGAAGCCAAACCCGTAAACCGGTCATCTAAAAGGAGAACAACTTGGCACGTTATACCGATGCAGTGTGTCGTCTCTGTCGCCGGGAAGGCATCAAGCTCTTCCTCAAAGGCACGAAGTGCTTCAGCGACAAATGTCCCATTGAAAAGCGCAACTTCGCTCCCGGACAACACGGGAAAGACAAGAAGACCAAGGTGGTCGGCTACGGTCTGCAGTTGCGCGAAAAACAGAAAGCGAAGCGCATTTATTTCACCCAGGAAGGCCAGTTCCGCAATTATTTCGAGAACGCGGTTCGCTCCAAGGGTGTCACGGGTGAGAAACTGCTCGAGCAGCTCGAACGCCGTCTCGACAACGTGGTATTCCGGCTCGGCTTCGGCATCTCGCGGCGCCAGGCGCGCCAACTGGTTCGTCACGGGCACGTGCAGGTGAATGGACGCAAGGTGAACATTCCCTCGTACGAAGTCAGCGTGGGCGAGGAAATCGCGATTCGCGAGAACAGCAAGAAAATTCCGATTCTCGAAATCGCCAAGGATTTCGCCAGCCATCAGCCCGCGCCGATGTGGCTGGAAATCGATCGCGACAACTACAAGGGCCGAGTAACCGCCCTGCCAAAGCGCGAAGATATCCAGTTGCCGGTAAACGAGCAGCTAATTGTAGAACTGTATTCGAAATAAGTGTTTGTGTGGTGACGGGGCTCTGCCCCGTACTGCACGAATCAAGTTTTGGCCTGAGGTTTCACAGTTTCAGCGGTTTCAGGGTTTCAAAACCTTGCGACCTTGAAACCCTGCAACAATGAAACCTTGATTTTTCGCGCCAGATCAGCCCGCAGCAGCGCTTGATCCGAACGTTCTTAAGTGAACAAGGGCCGGTTCGGAGAGCCGCGGCGGAGCCACATGGCCGAGAGGAGAAACACAATATGCTGTGGAGAGGTTTTCAAAAACCGAAACGACTGGCGAGCGACCAAAGTTCGCTCACCGACAAGTACGGAATGTTCTGGGCGCAGCCCTTTGAGCGCGGCTTCGGCACCACCATCGGCAACGCTCTTCGCCGGGTGATGCTCAGCTCGATCGAAGGGGCGGCCGTCACTGCCGTCAAGATCGAAGGCGTCCTGCACGAGTTCCAGTCCATCCCCGGTGTGGTTGAGGACGCAACCGACATCATCCTCAACATGAAGCAGGTCCCGTTCAAACTTGCGGGCGACGGTCCGAAGGCGATCTACCTGCGCGCCGATCAGCCGGGAGTTGTAACAAGCGGCATGATCGAAGCCGACGCCGACGTCGAGGTTCTGGATAAAGAAATCTACATCGCGACGGTCAGCGAAGGCGGTCGCCTCGACATGGAAATGCGCCTCAAACGCGGCCGCGGTTATGTCGCAGCCGACAAGAACTTCGAAGACGATCTCGGCATCGGATTCATTCCGATCGACTCGGTCCACTCGCCGGTGCGCAAATGCAATTACACCGTAGAAGCGGCGCGTCTAGGCCAGATCACCGACTACGACAAGCTGACCCTCGAAGTCTGGACCAACGGCTCGATCACCCCGGGCGATGCGCTCGGCCTGGCGGCGAAGCTGGTGAAGGATCACATGAACATCTTCATCAACTTCGAAGAGGAAATCGAAACCGCGGCCTCGAGCGAAGAGCGCCGGCCCGAGATCAAGAACGAGAACCTCAACCGATCGGTTGAGGAACTCGAACTCTCCGTCCGCAGCTACAACTGCCTGAAGAACGCGAACATTCAGACCATCG
>JBAQJU010000292.1:0-11883 GCA_049300475.1 Terriglobales bacterium
GTCTCGCATGGAGAGCATTTACGAGGCGCGACACGAGGATAGCCAGCCCCCAAAGGAACGATACGACAATAAGCCCAAAGCACACTGCTGCATCGTTGGCGAACTCATCCGGCTTATGACGATTAGAAGCGAAGGTCACGACAATGACCAGAACCGCCCCCGTTGCGATACCGATTCGCCTTTGCAGCTTCGATAACTCACTCCAACGCAGAGCCGCCTGATTCCGAATCCACATTAGCCCCAAGCCACCAAGTGAACCTACGACGAAGCACAGGATCAGGAAACTCCACCCCACCATCCGCTCCAAATGCATGCTAAGCGCGCCCAGAAACACCACGACTAGCACCATCACAATCAGCCACGGGCGCTCTCGCAATTCGTTCATGCCCGCCATTTTACTCGGTTGTTGGCGTAATATCGCCATTGCACCAACTATGGGTTGTAAGAGGTAATCGCCTTGGTTAGGTCAAGTGATCGTGTCCGATACGTGGAGCCTTCGCCCTGAATGATCGTCCTGAATGATCGTCATCTCCCGCGCACCAACATCCTCCTGACAGCCATCTAGGCTTTCTGCTACCTTAATCACTTCGCCTGGTGGAGGTGATCTCTTGAATTTCGACACCCTGAATCGTCTACAGCCCTTTGCCCTGCTGGTCATGCGGCTCGTCCTCGGAGCGATCATGATCGCCCACGGCTATCACAAGGTCTGGGGCGGATTTCATCATCATATGGATATGGTCGGGTCCCTGGGCCTTCCCGCCTGGATGGCCTACCTCTCCACTGGCACCGAATTTTTCGGCGGCATCGCGATCGTGCTCGGTCTGTTTACGCGCTTCTTCTCGCTCGCCTTTCTGATCGAGATGTGCGTCGCCATCTGGAAGGTGCACTTCAAGAATGGACTGACCGGCCCCGGAGGATTCGAATTTCCGATGGCCCTGGCGACCATCGCATTTGCACTCCTATGCCTGGGCGGCGGACCATGGGGCCTGAACTTTCCCCGCGCGGGCGGCGCTAAAAAAACCAAGTGAAGTCTCGCCAACGGCTCCCGATCGCCCGGGCATTTTTGTTGCATCGCTGAGGGTTGGTTTTCACTTCTTCAATCTGACTTCTGACTTTTGACTTGCGTCACCTCAACCCTCCCACCTCGCGATGTAAAATATCTCATCAACAGCCCATGACCCTCTCCCGCTTTGTCACCAAGTCCGCCTTTCGCAACAAGCGCCGCAGCCTCCTGACTGTCGCCAGCATCGCCTTCTCCTTGCTCCTGTTGAGCGTCATGCTGAGCGTCTGGCGCAGTTTCTACATCGACAAGGGAGCCCCCGATTCCGCTCTCCGTATCATGACGCGCCACAAAGTTTCGCTCGCCAACTTCCTTCCCATCTACTATCGCGACAATATCCGCGCCGTCCCCGGCGTCGTGCACGTCGTCCCCATGACCTGGTTCGGCGGCAAATATAAAGACGACAAGCCCGAAAACTATTTCGCGCAGTTTGCCACCGACCCTGACGAATACTTCGATGTCGCGGCCGACAAGATCATGCCTGCCGGCCAACTCGCCGCCTGGAAAAAAGACCGCGCCGGCTGCGTCGTCGATATCGACCTCGCCCGCAAACACCACTGGAAGATCGGCGATCACGTCTATCTTCAGGGCACCATCTTTCCCGTCAATCTCGATCTCACCATCCGCGGCATCTACCGGATCGACCCGCCCAACAGCGCTCTCTATTTCCACGCCAAGTATTTGGAGGAGTCCGTCGACTGGTTCAAAGACACGGCTGGTTTCTACTTCACTCGCGTCGATACCCCCGAAGACATGCCCAACGTCGCCCACGCCATCGACGCCATGTTCCACGGCAGCCCGGTTCCCACCAAGAGCGAGAGCGAACAGGCCTTCAAAGCCGATTTCATCGCCACTCTGGGCAACGTCAAAGCCTTCATCCTCAGCATCTGCGGAGCCGTCGTCTTCACCACCCTGCTGGTGTGCGCGAACACCATGGCGATGTCGATCCGCGAACGCACCCGCGAAGTCGCCGTCCTGCGCACGCTGGGCTTTACGCGCGGCAGCATTCTGCGGTTGCTGCTGAGTGAATCGATCGCGGTCGCTCTGATTGGGGGCGCGGCCGGTGTCTTGCTCGGCACTGTCGTCATCCTCTTCATGGCTCGGCCAGGCATCGGCTTGCCCGTCGCCATGCACATGACCTGGCAGACCGGAGCCGTCGTTCTCGCGGTAGCCGCATTCGTGGGACTCGCCAGCGCCCTGATTCCCTCCTATCGCGCCTCGCACCTCGGCATCGTCGACGCCCTCCGCCACATCGGCTAGCGCGTTGTCCCACAAGTTCGCGACATAGATTTACGAGTCGTCCCGAGCGACCGGGGTCCCCAGCAAGCGTTCTTTGCTTGCCGGGGTGGGGAGCGAAGGACCTAGGTATTTTGTTTGCGCTACCAAACTCTTCTCCTTGCCGCGAACCCTGGCAGCCTCCTGGTGTAAGTCTGGATGCGTGAGCGGAAAATGCTGAACAAATCCACAGAGTCATGAGTGACGGCACGGATCGCTCACCGGGTCGACCCGTCCGCAGTCTAGATCCGTTTGATTGTCGCGAACCAGGCCGGGGCGCCGTTGTCGTGGAATCTCGTCTGAATCCGGTCCGGTTCGATGGCGGCGACATTCCATCCATGGCTGGGGTTGAACGCCGCTCTCAGCTCTTCCTTACGGATGGGGTGCGGGCCAGTATCGGGACCATCGTCACTGAAGCACAACACATACAGGGTTCCATCGTGCTCGGTCACCGACGCTAGACTCGCCACATATCTTGGTCGCTCGTCGCCGTCCAAGGTGTGGAACAGTCCGCAGTCCAGCACCGTCTCAAACCTGCGCCCCAAACGCTCCAACTGGAAGGCGTCAGCCGCCGCGAACTCAACCTCGATCGCACGGTCGGCGGCTTTCTGTCGGGCCGTCGCCAGTGCCGTCTCAGCCACGTCGACGCCCAGAACCGACAATCCCAGCGAGGCGACGAGAAGAGCGTTCTCGCCCGTGCCGCAGCCCGCGTCGAGCACCGCTCCGGCGAATCCGCCTTCGCATGCCAAACGCGCTATCGCTGGCTGCGGCTGGCCAATGTCCCAAGGCGCAGGGCCGTTGTGATACGACGCATCCCACGGCAGTCCCGTCATCCGTTCGTGACTGGTTGGGTGCCGACCACGGAACGGATCGTCGGCGAGGGTTCCTGATCGCTCCGACAACTTCGTCCCCTCCATAGCAATTGATCTTGCCACCTCATCGTGGCACGCCGATCCACAGGTCTTGACTATATCCTATCCACGAGTCTTGTTCGTAGACTGCCCGAATTCCTCACCCGCCCCGGTGATGCCAGTCACTGCCCTACCCTGCAACCCGCGGTATAAGAAAAGCAGACGGAATATCCGCCTGACCGGAGGCACATCATGGTGACTTCCCAGGCAAGTGTCGCCGCATCTTTCAAGACCATTCTCTTCGCAACCGATTTTGCGTCTTCCTCCAAGGCTGCGCTTCCCTATCTATTGAGCCTCGCCCATCGCTTCGATTCCACCATCATCGCTGTCCATGCCGTACCCTTCGAAGCGCTCTCCGGACTCGCGGCTGTCCCTCCCATGGTCGAGTTCGACGCCGAATGGCGCGCTGCCTTGCAGGCCATGCGCAACTACGAACAGGTCAATCCCTTCACTGGCCTGCGTCACAAGTTCGTGCTCGAACATGGACCTCTGCGCGAGGTCATCGAGGATCTGGCCACGCAACAGGCCGCCGATCTCATCGTCCTCGGCACCCACGGCCGTCAGGGCTTCCGCAAGCTCTTCGCCGGCTCTTTTGCCGAAGAAATTTTCCGCACCATCACCTGCCCGATTTTGATCGTCGGTCCCGCTGTCGGTCCCGCGCCCCAGGCCTGGAAACCAAAGCGCATTCTCTTTGCCACCGACTTTTCCGCCGGTTCTATTCACGCGCTCCCCTGCGCCATTGCTCTGGCGGAAGCAAATGACGCGAGATTGCTGGTCATGCATGCCGTCCCCCTCGTCCCCTGGGAGCAGCAGTCGGATCTCGATGTGACTTATCAGGAACGCCTGCGCAAGCTCATTCCGGAGGATCGTCCGCAACGTTGCCTGATCGATGTCACCGTTGCATTCGATCTCGCAGCGCCCGGAATTCTCACCGCAGCCGAAGAACTCGAAGCCGACCTCATCGTCATGGGAGTGCACCGCGCCCGTTTGCCCAGAGTCGATGCCCACGTCCCCGGAACCACTGCCTCCGAGGTCATCGGCAACGCCCACTGCCCTGTTCTGACCGTGTGCGGATGACACGTGATCGTGTGGTGGCGGGGCTCCGCCCCGCAAGAGAAGCATCGTAAAATTTCGCGGCTCTGTTACAGGTACGCCGGAAAACCTGATGGCGTGGTGACGCCGCTCCGCCCCGTCTCGGGGTTGGAAACAAGGCACCTAAGCGAGACAGGCAGCAAGGACAAACCACTCTCCCGCCATCGCCATCCCAGATGCTACACTCGCTTGCGATGCGGACCGATCTCTTACCGCTTTGCGACGAGCATTACCGCACCATGGAGCCGGTTCTCGCTCCCTATACTGCCGATTTCTTCATCGAATTTTTCCGCTGCACTGACAAGTTTTGCCATCGTTGTTTCGGCGAGCGCACCGGCTACATCACTCCTCAGCGAGGAGCCATGCCCGTCATCACTCCCAACCAGCCCAAGTGCAATCGCCACGGACGCCCCATGTTCATCATCTCCCTCGATCGCCAGCGCAATCACGCCACCTATGCCTGCGCCGAGCCCGATTGCCCGGAACGCGTACTGCGCACCTGATATGAGCACTTAGGAGTGGCGCATTGCTCGGGAACACGCTTTCCTGCGTAGCACGTTTTCTTGCGTAGCACGTTTTCTTGGGTAGCACAGCTTAGGATGGTTCACTTTTGGATAGCTACAATTTTTGGGTGGCGCAGGTTTTGGGTGGTTCAGTTTTGGATATTACAATTCTTGGGCCGCGCAGAGGTTTTGGGTGGCGCAGCGCTTCAGCGCTGCCATTCATGGCATCTCTGACGGCTTTACAGTTTGCGGGGAAAACTCCAAAACGTTCGCACAACCGTGGAAGAGCGGCCCTTCAGGGCCGCGTAAGTCGCCTTGGATCAGTAGGGCTTTAGCCCTAGTGGTCGTTTTTTTCGCGACTGCCGACTTTTTCAACAAACTGTTCGGCCGCTGCGTAAGGTACAGGACCTCACCCAACCAGCCACCCATACTGCTTGTCGCTCAGCGGCACCACACTAAGCCGCCCCTGCCGCACCAGCGGTGACTCCGCAAACAGCTTGTGTGCCTTGATCCCGGCCAGCGTCTTCGGGGCCGCGATCGCCTTCCCAACTTTGATCTTCACCTGCGGATTCTTCGCATCGCTCGCATCCACCGATACCACCGTCGCCGTCCCCACCGCGCTCTTCTCGTCGCCCGTGTGATAAATCACCAGCCCTTCGCCCGGCTGCATCTCCCGCAGATGCTTCACCGCCGCCGGATTCGTAACTCCATCCCAGATCGTGGTCTTCTCGCCTTCCAGATTCGCAAACGAATAAACAGAGGGCTCAGTCTTCAATAGATAGTTCATAGCAGTGATCGATCAACCTCGCCGAATGACTGCGCCGAATGACTGTATCGGCGCGCTGAAAAACCGCGGAACCAATAAGGTTTTTACTTCTGCAATCTGAAATCTGACTTCTTACTTCGATTTACGCGCTCCCCGTATTCGCCATCGCCTCTACCGCCTCCCACGTGGTGGCGAACGTCACAAAAAAATCCTTCACCTTGGTGATTTCCAGAATCTTTCCCACTCGCGGCTTCACACCCGTCAGCACCAGGCATCGTCCCCGTTTCTGGTGCGATACGTAGGTTGCCACCAACGACCCCAGCCCCACCGAATCGATATAGGGAACATCCGACAGGTCCAGAATCACTGTCTCCGCGGTCTCCTTGCGCACCGCCTCTTCAAAATATGCCGTGGTCTCGATCGTGATCGGGCCCTTCAGCAGCAGGATCCGCTGATCCTCCGCCACGCCCTCATAACGCTCGACTTCCAATCCTTGCCCGCCGCCCATGGCTGCCGATTGTAGGCCACCGGACTCCATCTGTCACCTTGCCTATGCCCAACTTGTCGAGCTAGAGTATGTTTCAAAAATAGGTTTTGGGAAGGGCACGGCTTGAAGAGGCTGCGGAAAAACTCAATATTGCTCTTGATTTTGGGTGGCGCAGCGGTTCACCGCTCCGGTAACCGATGTTGTATTTTGTTTTGGGTGGCGCAGCGGTTTACCGCTGCGATAACTGGCCTCTTTTCAATGCGGCTTCAGCCGCTGAGGTCACACTTTCCACCCGCGAAGTAGTTTTTCAGCAGCCTGCTAGACAGATTCACAGGCAACTTTTTGCTGTGTTACTGTGTCGGATGGCCGAAACGCTCCCCCATGCGTAAGGAGAGGGGAGAAGCAAAGGAGAGAACTGATGAAGACTTTTCTGACCAGAAACATCAAACTGCGTGGAACATCGCTGGTGGCCGCCTTCGCGCTCGCCGGATTCCTGCTTCTTGCCGGAACCCCGCGCGCCATGGCTGACGAACATGACTGCCAGCGGCGCATCGTCCGGGCCGATCACCGGCTCCACCAAGCGGCCGAACATGACGGCTGGAATAGCCCGCAGGCCGACCGCGCCCGCGCCCAACTGCATGAAGCCCGCGAATTTTGCTGGGACCACTACCACCGCTGGTGGGACGAAGACGCCCATCGCTGGCACACCGAGCGCGACTGGAACGACCATGATCACGATCGCGACCACCACTGATTGAAAAGTAAGGATCAAAAAAAAAGATTGAACGAAAATGGCCTGAAGAAGGGCTTGAAGGAAGGCGGCTGAATTCAACAGGTCTGGAGGTCCATAAGGCGCTCCGAAAAAACTGGAGCGCCTTATGATTTCATTTCTTCCATGTGATTTGACCCTACTTCTGCAATCTGACCTCTGACCTCGAACCTCAGCTACTGCGGTTTCTGCTCCGGCGCCTTCTTGTCCTCATGATTTTCGTAAGTCGAGTACTGCCCCGCCGGTCGCTTCAGCTTCACGGTAATTTCCACCTGAGGCTTGTTCACCTCATAGTCCTCGCCAAATGTCTGGAAGCCCTTGGCCAGCACCTGCACCTCCACCGATCCATACGGAATCCCGTCCACACTCGCCTGCCCTTCGGCGTCCGTCTTCAATTCCATCTCTTCCTTGCTGGCCTTGCCCTTGCGATTCACCGAATGCACCACCACCTGCGCATACTTGATCGGTTTGCCGTCCGTATCGCGCACCACCACAAACCGCACCGAGGAAGCCGGACCCTCACCCTCCTGCGCCCAAGCGACGTAGCCACAGCTCACCAATATCGTTACTCCGGCCACCACCGCTGCGATCAAGAACCATTTCCCGGTTTTTGTTTTCATTCCACCCTATATCCCGCAGGATTTCACTTCTGCAATTTGACTTCTGACTTTTAACTTCTCTCTGACCTGCTATTGCGGCTTCTGCTCCGCCGGAGCCTTATCCGGCTGCGTACTCTTATCCTCCGGCTTCTTGTCCCTTTCCTGCACCCCATAGGTCGAGTACTGCCCTTTCGGCCGCTTCAGCCGCACCGTGATCTTTGTCTCCGGCTGTTTGACCTCGTAGTCCTCTCCAAAGGTCTGAAAGCCTGGGGCCAGCACCTGCACCCGCAACACTCCATACGGAATTCCCTCAATCTCGGTTCGTCCGTCATCATCCGTCTTCAGTTCCAGCCCGCCCATCGACTGCTTGCCTTTTTGATTCACCGGATGCAGCACCACCGCCGCATTCTTTACCGGCTTGCCGTTCACGTCGCGCACCACCACAAAGTGCATATTCGACATCGGCCCTTCATAATCATCTTCGTCCTGTGCCCAGGCCGCACGAATCCCGCCCGCGCCCGCCAGCAACAGAATGACTCCCATCGCAATTCCAACCCGTTTCATGATCTCCATTCTATGCCGTCCGTCTACTGCAGTCCCTTCACCACATACGCCTCTGACAACGATTGAAAATAGACATAGGCATACGCGTTTCCGTCGCTCGAGAAGGCAGGCCGAAACGCCCGCGAAGCGCCCGCCGGCAAATTCTCTCCAAATGATCTCCACAACTCCATTTTGCCGCTTGCCACGTTCACCCGGTACACATCCGCTGCTTTTTTGCGCAGTTGCCTTGGGCCCGCATACAACGACGCTCCATCCACCGTCCAGCCCGACACTCCCCACTTCGAGTCCAGCCCCGGAACCAGCCGCAAGCCGCTCCCATCCAGCGGCCAAACGCCCCATTTCCCATCCGGCCCCATCACCGCCAGATTATGGCCGTCCGGAGACAGCACCGTGCCTGCGGTGCCCTCGGGTGTGATGGGTTTCGAGTCTCCGCTGTTTACATCAATCAGGTAATCCCGCGCTCCGTGCCCGGCTTCAATTCCACTCGCCACCAGATGTTTGCCATCCGGCAAATAGCGAACGCCCTCATAGCTTATATTGTCATGCGTCAACTGCCGCGCCTCGCCTGCGCCTGTCGGCACCAGGCTGAGCGCGCCTTCCTTCGCGGGCTTCGTGATCACCCATTTGTTATCCGGAGAAATCGCCATTCCCACGCCCGGGCCAATCCGCACTGGAGGCGACCCATCCGTATCCCGCAAGAACACCGTATAGTTCGGCCCGCCTCCATCGCCTTCTTCTTCGAACAAAACCTTCTTGCCGTCGCGGCTGAGGTCTCTTAGCTCCGCCCATCCCAGCCACCCCAGTTCCCGCTCTTCTTTTGCGCCCGGCGGAATGCCTCGAATGCCCAGCCGAAACTGGTGCGTGATCATGAGCGCCGTCCCGTTGCGCATGTCTTGCAGCCACATCCCGCCCGGAACGTTCGCGATCGTCCGCAGCTTGCCGTCCAGCGTCACCCCGTGCAAATTTTGCGCGCTGCCGTTTCGGGTCGCCGTAAACCAGATCTCATCGCCTTTGGGAGACCACTGGATTCCCTGCTGCGATACCCATCCCGAGGAAAGCTTCTTCTCGTGCCCATCCAGGTCAATCACCGCCACCGAGCCTTCGTCGTCGCCGCCGGTATTTTCGTGGTCCGCAAACGCTACCCACTTGCCGTCCGGAGAAATCTTGGGATGGCTGATCCAGTTGATGCTGTCCAGCAAAACTTTCCCCACCGGATATTCCAGCCGCCAGTGCCGATTTTCCGGCACATAGCGGACCACCGCCATCTTTTCTCCGTCGGCCGCCCAATCCGCATCCTGCACATTGTCCAGCATCTCGCGCGGTGTTCCCCCGCTCAGCGGAACCCGCGCCAGCGTTCCCGATCGCGCATATCCGGAGTAATGAACCGTGTTGAGCCGGATCGCCAGTTCTCCGCTCTTTGAGATCGAAAGCAGCTCCGCATCCTTGATCCCCAGTTCACGCGAGCCCGTCTCATCCGTGCGCGCCATGTAAAGCTGGTCGTCGCCGCCCTCCCACGACGCGCTATAAACCACGCTGCCATCGGGAGTGAAACGCGCATTCCCCAGCGAGCCCGTCCGGAATGTAATCTGCTGGTACTCCGGCAACGCCGTGTGCACACTGCTCCGCCCCAGCCACCAACCCCCGCCGATCGCCAGAACTGCAAGGACTGCGGCCGCCCCCAACCCCAACACTCCACGCTTCGCCGGAATCGCCCCACTCGCAGCGCTCGCCGCCGAATCCGCCACGATCGCCGCCTGCCCGCTCGTCCTCGAACTCGCCGAACTGTCCGCCAGGCTCTCCAGGTTGAACGCCACATCTCCCGCGGACTGGAAGCGCTGCGCCGGATTCTTCTCCAGGCAATGCCGCACAACCCGCTCCAACGGCGGCGGAACATTCCGTGCCGTTTCTGAAAGCTCTGCCGGTTCCTCCTTCAAAATCGCGCTCATCGTGTCCGCCGGCGTCTCCCCGTGGAACGCGCGCTTGCCGGAGAGCATCTCGTAGAGAATCGATCCAAACGCAAAAATGTCCGAACGATGGTCCGCCGCTTTCCCGCGCACCTGCTCCGGAGACATATACCCGACCGTCCCCAGAACCTGTCCCGCTTCGGTATTCACTTGCACGGTAGGCGCGTCGTCGCTCCCGCTTGACGTTTCCGGACGCGTCAATTTCGCCAGCCCGAAATCCAGAATCTTCACGCGTCCGTCGTCCGTCACAAAAATGTTTTCCGGCTTCAGGTCGCGATGTACGATGCCTTTGTTATGCGCGGCTGCCAACCCCCGCGCCACCTGCAGCGCGACGTCGATTGCCTTCCTCGACCCGATTCCTCCACTCTTCAAATGCTCGCGCAGCGTCGATCCTTCCAGCAGTTCGGAGACGATATAAGGCGCCCCATTCGCCTCCCCAATATCGAAGATCGAAAGAATGTTGGGATGATTCAACGCCGCGGCCGCGCGCGCCTCCTGCACAAAGCGCTGCATCCGGTCCGCATCGGCCAAAAACGATGCGGGGAGCACCTTGATCGCGACCGTGCGGTTCAATCGCGCGTCCCGCGCCCGATACACCTCGCCCATGCCGCCCGCGCCCAGCATCGACTCAATATCGTAAGGTCCCAGTTTCGTTCCGGCAGTCAATGTCATCTGAGTTGAGGATTATATCGGACCCCACGCTTTCCGCAGGAACCTTGCCATCCCTCCCAATGCGTGTAGAATTGCCCCCGGTTTGAAACCCAACAATAAATCCTTGTCTAAAGGAGAACACCATCCATGAAAAGACTCACGGAGTCTCTGTTAGTCGCATCGCTTCTCCTGGGAGGGGTAGGCACGATCGCAGCTCAGGAAGCGCCGGGGGCGGAGCACATGCCTCCCAAGCTAATCAACATCACTCGCGAATTCACCAAGCCCGGCAAAGCCGGCGCCACTCATGAGAAAACTGAAGGCGCATTCGTTCACGCCATGCGGGAAGCCAAGTGGCCCACCCACTACTTCGCCATGGACTCGCTCACCGGTAAGCCGCGCTCTTTGTTCTTCACCCCCTACGATTCATTCGAAGCCATGGAGAAGGACGCCCGCGCAGTCGAGAAAAATGCCTCGCTCTCCGCTGCCCTCGATCGCGCCGGAGTCGTCGACGGAGACCTGCTGACTGAGCTGGACACGTCTGATTTCGCGTTTCGTCCCGACTACAGCCTCCGGCCGGGCGCCGATATCCCGCACATCCGTTACTTCGACATTTCCGTGTTCCGCGTGCGTCCCGGACACGACAAAGATTGGGAAACTCTGGTAAAGATGTACACCACCGCCTTTGAAAAAATAGAGGGTAGCCACTGGGACACCTTTGAGGCGGTTTACGGCACACCGGGTGGAACCTACCTCGTAATCACCCCCATGAAATCTCTATCGGAAGTTGACCATTCTTTCGCGCAAGGGAAAGAGTTCGAAGCGGCGATGGGCGAAGAGGGCATGAAAAAAATCAGCGAACTGTCGGCCGCGACCATCGAATCCAGTCAAAGCAACCTGTTCGTTGTTAATCCGCGCATGAGCTATCCGCCGGATGAATGGGTCAAAGCCGATCCGGATTTCTGGAAGCCGAAGGCCGCCCATGCAGCAGCAGCCAAGAAAGAAGAAAAATCGGAGACCAAAAAGTAAGGCAAGAACGCGACGAGTCGCGAGCAACGAGCGCCAACGATGGTCGCGGGGCCATGCTCGTGTGATCACGGGGGCTATGCTCGTGTGGTCACGGGGGCTATGCTCGTGTGGTCACGGGGGCTATGCTCGTGTGGTCACGGGGGCTATGCTCGTGTGGTCACGGGGCTATGCTCGTGTGGTCACGGGGCTATGCTCGTGTGGTCACGGGGCTATGCT
>JBAQJU010000293.1:0-28059 GCA_049300475.1 Terriglobales bacterium
CGCTACGTATCCTACCGTGATTTCGATTGGGTCCTGCTGGGCTTTGTGCTGGTGGTGTGCGCTCTGGGGGTGTTGCAGATCCACAGCGCGACCGAGCACACCAAGTTTGCCGGCTCTCACATCAGACAAATCTACTGGATTCTGGGCGGACTGGGCGCCATGTTCCTGGTCAGCCTGGTCAACTATCAGGCACTGCTGGAACAAGTGCACTGGATGTACATTGTTTCGCTGGCCTCTCTGATGTCGGTGCTGTTGTTCGGGCAGAAGTACCTGGGTGCGCGGCGCTGGATCAAGATGCCGGGGGGAGCGCATTTTCAGCCGTCGGAATGGGTCAAGCTGATTCTGATTCTGGCGGTGGCGAAATACTTCTCCGACCTGCAGCAGCGGGAACTGTCGTGGCCGGATTTCCTGAAAGCGGGTGCGATCGTTGGTTTCCCGATGCTGCTGGTGCTGGCGCAGCCCGATCTTGGGACAGCGCTGACCTACATGCCAGTGGCGATCATGGGATTGTTTCTGGGCGGGCTCCGGTGGAAGCAGGCGCTGGTGGTCGTCATGATTCTAGCTATGCTACTGCCGGTGGCCTGGATAAAAGTGCTAAAGCCTTATCAGAAAGAGCGTCTTACCAGTTTTCGCGATCCGGATGCGGACCGTCAGGGCTCCGGATATCAAGTGAATCAATCTTTGATTGCGGTGGGTTCGGGAGGCATTTGGGGCAGCAGCCAGGGGTCGCAGACCCATCTGGCGTTTCTGCCCGTGCCGCAGACGGACTTTATTTTTGCCGCTTTTGCCGAAGAGCATGGGTTTGTAGGAGCTCTAGCGGTTCTGCTGTTATACTTTATAGTGCTGATGCGTTTGACGCAGAATGCGCAGACGGCGCCCGACCGCGCCGGTGCATTTCTGGTAATGGGTGTGGTGGCTGTGCTTAGCTTTCACATTCTGGTCAATGTCGGCATGGTGGTTGGGTTTATGCCCGTCACCGGAATACCTCTGCCGCTCATGAGTTACGGAGGATCTTCCGTTCTTTTCATGTTTTTGGCGCTGGGGATCGTGATGAACGTCAGGATGCGCCGGTTTGTGAACTGAGACGGTGGGCAGAGTGGGCGATCGTTTCTCACCAGCGAGAACGGCGCCATGAAACAAGATTGCAAGAAACAAGATTAATTACGAGCCGCCCTCGCGAAAAGTAGGGCAGATTACCGGCGAAGCAGAAGCCGGACAGGATTGAAGCCGGTCAGGCGGGGAACGGCCCCCTCGGGATTCGAGAGAGAGTGGCCACAGGTCTGACAGAATGGCTTAACGCGATCAGTGCAGACGAGTAAGAAAAATTCACTGCAGTGCGGTTGCCGGCATGAGTGCCGGGAACTGGCCCGCTCCTGACCTCATAACGAGCGGCGCTGAACGCTATCGATCCTTCCGTCCGCCTTGTGCTTCTGGTCCGGTGAAGAAGAACCGGAGTAGCAATGAACAAGGAATTGTTTGTATCGGCCACACCTCATGAAACCAAAGTGGGGATCACAGAAGACGATCAGTTAGCGGAAATTTACCTCGAACGCGAAAACGAATACACCTTAGCCGGCTCGATTTATAAAGGCCGAGTGACGCGCGTGCTGCCCGGCATGCAGTCAGCCTTCGTGGATGTTGGCCTCGAACGCGATGCATTTCTGTACGTCTCCGATTTCATGGATCTGGAGCAGCAGGACGAAGACCTGGATGAAGCGATCCCGGCCAATCGTCCGGTGCAGCAGAATGAAGCGCAGCCGCGCCGTGGCGCGGAAACGGGCGGGGGCGGCGAGGGTCAATTTGCGGAACCCGGAGCCGATGAAGAAGATGGTTTTGAGGCGGCCGCCGCGGAGCCGGGCAATACTGCGGAGCCGTCGCGAGACAGCCGCGACTTCCGGGGACGGCGGCGGCGCCGGGGGCGTCGTCCGGAGAGTGGCGGGCGCGGGGTGAGTGGTGATCGCGGCGAAGTTCGCGGGGAACCGCGAGGGATAGAGCCGCGAATCGTTGACTCGAGAGCCAGCGAGCCGCGAAGCGTCGATTCGAAAACCAGTGACACGCGAAGCGGTGAGCCGCGCAATGATGTTCGCAGTGATCGAGGCGAACGATCGGGACGATTCGAACCACGCGGTGGTTCGTCCTCGCGGTTTCAGCGGGGGACATCGACCGGTCGGACTGGCCGCGACTACGATTACGGTCCGCCTCCTGGATATCAGCCGATCATCCTGCCGGGCGAATCCATCTCAAAGTATCAGCGGCAGGCGCAGAGCGCTTCATCGGCACTGTCTGTCGAAGCGGCGCCGGAGCAGCCGCTTGAAACCTCAATCCTGTCGAACTTTCCCGACGACGAGCCCATTTTCGCGGTGGAAGTTACTGAGCCTCTGCACGAACAACATGACCATGTCTCGCAACCGGAGACCGATGAAGAAACATCCTCGATAGCGCAGGAAGAGCCGTCAGCGGCGGCAGGGTTGGCAAGGCAAGTGGCGGAATTCAGGCACGAAGCACAACCTGCGGCAGGACCGGATGACGAGACCGCGGAGTACGAAATCGCCCACGAAGCGGATTTCGCGGCGGCGCTTGCACCTGACACATTGGCGCAGGAGGCCACAAAAGAAGTTCACCACGCCACGGCAGAGCATGATTCGACAGAGCACGGGACGGCGCACGGCCACGTAGAGGAGCAGGAGATCGAGGAAGAGGAAGCCGATCTTGCGGCCTACGGAGAAGAGCCCGGCGACGACGACGGCTTTGAGGAAGTGGAAGAAGAAACCCGGGCGGCTGGCGGCGAATTAGTGCCGGCGGCAGGTGTTGGAGAGACGGATCCTTCCCCGGCTGGGCCGGCGGGAGCAAGCGAGAACGGCGAGGTTCCCGAGGCAGTTCTGGAAGCCGAAGAGCGCGAGGCCGAGGAACTGGAACTTGAAGAGGCGCAAGCGGAAGCAGAGGCGCTTCTGGAGGCGGAGGCAATTGGCGACGGCACCGTGGACGCAAGCGCCGAAGTCCGCGGCCCGGCGTCAGAGGCAAGATTGTTGCAGCGGACACAGCGTCGCGGCGGAGAGCGTGTTCCGGATCTCGATCGCCGGCGCGCTGGACGGCGTGGCCAACGCCGGCGTTTCCGCAGTCGCGAGAACACGGTCGTGCCGCAGATCAGCGAACTGCTGAAAGAGGGACAGGAAATTCTGGTCCAGATTGCCAAGGAGCCGATCGGCAAGAAGGGCGCACGCATCACCAGCCACATCGCGCTGCCGGGGCGGTTCCTGGTCTTCATGCCGACGGTGAATCATACCGGTGTGTCGCGCAAGATCGCGTCCGAAGAAGAACGGCAGCGGCTGAAGCACATAATCCAGAGCGAGCGCGAGAATGGCGGCGGTGGGTTCATCGTGCGCACTGCGGCGGCGGGCGCCACCGACGAGGAACTGCGCGCTGACATCCGGTTCCTGAAGAACCTGTGGAGCGAAATCAAGTCACGCTCGGAAGCCAGCAAGTCGCCGGCGCTGATCTATCACGACCTGAATGTGGTGGAGCGCGTGCTCCGCGATCAGGTCAGCTCGGATTTCTCGGTGATCTGGGTGGATACCGAGACGGAATATGAGCGCATCCTGCGCTTTGCCAACCGCTTTCAGCCGGGTCTGGTCAAGCGCGTGAAGCTTTACACGAAAGAGACGCCGCTGTTCGAGCAGTTCGGTCTGAATGAGGAAATCAACAAGGCGCTGAAGTCAAAAGTCTGGCTGAAGAGCGGCGGCTACATCGTCATCAACCAGACCGAGGCGCTGGTTGCGATCGACGTGAACACGGGCAAGTATGTGGGGAAGACCTCGCGGCTGGAAGACACCATCGTGAAGACCAACGTGGACGCGATCAAGGAGATCGTCCGCCAGGTCCGGCTACGCGACCTGGGCGGCATCATCATCATCGACTTCATCGACATGGATGAGCGCCGCAACCGGCAGAAGGTGATGCAGGCACTGGAAGAGGCGCTGCGCTTCGATCGGGCGCCGTCGAAGGTACTGCAGTTCAACGATTTCGGGCTGGTGGCAATCACGCGCAAACGGGTGAAGCAGTCGCTCGAACGCACTATCGGCTCACCGTGCCCTTATTGCCAGTCCACGGGCTTTGTGAAGGCCGTGAACACGATTTGCAACGAGATCTACGTGGAGATGCGCAAGATTTCACAGCACCTGGAGCATAGCGACGTGATGCTGCGCGTGAACCCGGAGGTTGCGAAAGCGCTGAAGGCGGGCAACGCGCGGTTGCTCAATGAAATGGAAGAGTTGACGAAGAAAACGATTATTGTGAAGTCGGATCCGGCTCTGCACCAGGAGCAATTCGACATTCACTAAAGAGTATTTCGAGATAAAACCATAAGGGACGAGCCCATCGCTCGTCCGATGCACCAAGCTTGGCTCTCACTAGTCCGTTCCCACCACCTTTTTGGTTGAAGTGGTTAATAAGTTGGTCGGGCAGCAAGGCTGAGAGGAGTCCATGCTGCGAAGGATGTCGCTGGTGGTGATGGCGGTGGTTTCCAGTTTTCGCGGACAGCCTGCAGCGGGTACATTCTGTTCAAATTGTCAGAGGGACTAGGCGAAGGGCATCTTTCTCTGATGATTCACTTCATCTTCAATCCTGCAATTGCGGTGCTGATCGGATTTCTGGTCGGCCTTTTGAGCAAGGATCATCCTGCCTCGACGTCAATCGTTGGCCTTGTACCGTGGGTTCTAATGCTGCTGCACGGTTCGGAGGGACGCTCCTTGCCTGGATAGGCCGGATTCTTGCTTATCTGGCGCTCGCGGCGGGTTCGGCAGCATTGGTTTGGCGGTTTCGGCACGGGCGCGAAGGTGCAAGAGAGTGAATGCCAGTGTTTTGATGCGGCCGCCACGCTCAATAGGGAATGTAAAATGGTGCACGAAATGGTATCGATTGTGGGATTTATTATGGTATTATGCGATCATGAATGCCACGATTAGCGTCGATCGGGCCGGACGTCTGGTCCTTCCCAAGCCAGTTCGCGAGCAGCTACAACTTGAGCCCGGACAATCGCTCGAAATGGAGTCATTCGAGGACCACGTCGTTTTACGTCCCGTGCGAGGCAAAGCAAAGGCTTATAAGAAGCGGGGCATCCTGGTTTTTCGAACCGGCCCGTTGAAGGCGTCGGTTGTCAACGAAACCATCCGTAAGGTTCGCAGGGAACGGGAGCGGCAAATAATGGGCACGAAACGGTGAAGTCGTTCTTCGACACATCGGTTCTGTTCGCATCGTTCCTGGACGGTCATGAGCATTATCAACGGAGCTTTGCCGTTCTTGCCGGTGCCAATCGGAAAAATGCCTGCTGCGCGGCTCATAGTCTTGCCGAACTTTATGCGACCCTTACGCGGCTGCCCGGAAAATTGGGCTTGAGCTTGGATCAGGCGCTGTGGTCGCTCGATTCAGTCGCGGAACGGCTGGAGTTAATATCGTTGGAGCCCACCGAATATCGGCATGCGATTCGAGAGGCCGCGAACAACGGTATCGTCGGCGGGACGATTTATGACGCCTTGTTGGGGCAGTGCGCCTTAAAGGCGCGCGCGACGACGATCTACACCTGGAATGTGGCCCACTTTCGGAGGCTCGGCGGTGATATCGCCGGGAAATTACAAACGCCTTAGGGAAGCTCCGATTAAGTGTCGGCAAAAAAGGCCAAACCACAGGATTTAGAGAGTTGCGCCGGGCGAGGCCCCCTTGGACCTGATCAGACCTTCCTTGAAGATGTGTTACGCGTTGGCGAGAAGTGCTTGAGCCTCGACGATGCGTATGCGCAGTTTGTCGAGCGAAGCGCCGAGAGACTCGTTATTTCCAGGCATAGCGGGCCAACCAGGAGGCGTCGAAGTGAGTCGATCCACAGCCTCGGGGATGCGTTTGGACAGGTCCAGAAGCACGATCAACGAATCGGCGTGTAGTTTCCACACGGTGGTCCCGTGTGGAGAGCGTCTGAGTTCTTCCATCTCCGTAGTCATGCGCGCGGTGAGCGCGACCACCCGGAGCAACATGCGCGCTACATCGGCCGAGGGGCTCGACCGTTCGAGGTAGTCCGCCGTATAGGCGTCAATTTCCGCCTGGTTCAGCGTCAAGTTGAAATAACGCATGGGGACGATCTGGCGGAACTTTGGATCGGCCACGCGCACGAAGACGCGAATGGATTCTTCCACTCGCCGCAACTTAGCTTCTTCGACGGACAATGCCTGGGGAGTAATGGCCGCCGGCACGTACGGGATTTCGCGGGCAGGCGCGGCTGCGGCGCCCCCAGCACCGACGGCGTAGGCCTTCGGCGTGGATGCCAGTTGAGTGCGGCGGATGGGCGGTCTGCGCTCCAGTTCCTTCTTCAGCTGCGAGACCCGGCGAAATTTTTCAAGAGCGGCGACGTAATCCACCTTCAGCAATGTTTTTTCGTCCAGGGCCGCGATGTGCTCGACCGTGATTTCGACTCCGTCGAGAGTAGTCAGAATACTGCCACCGAGTTCTTCGAGCTGCCGCGCAAAATCTCTTATCTCGTCGGCGGCGGCGGCGAATAGCCCATGAAAACGATCACCAAAAGCAGCATTGTAAGGAGCGAGTGTGGCCAGCACTCCCGGATGATAGATGGACTCGCCGAGCGAAGCTTTAAGTTCACGAACCCGGGAGATAATGCCGGAATCAATAAGGGCGGTGAAATCCTGGAAGCGATTTGCCTGGTCGAGCAACGGGCCGAACTCGCGCAACAGTTGTACATGTTGCTCAGGAAGTTCGGGCACATCGGACTCGGACAGTATTTCGAGAAGCGCAATTTCCAGCGGGGAAAGAGGAATGGATCCATCTAACCCATAACCGTGGCGCTCCCATTGGCCGGGCACGCGCGGGTGACGAAAGAGGAAGGTTGCGACCAGGTCGGTTTTGTCGCGGTTAGCGGCCGAGTCGTCGCGATGGCGCGCGAAATAACGCAGGAGGGCCTCGGCGACTTCCGCATCGAGGTCCGGCGTCATTCCCAGTCGCAGCATGGCCGGGTTGATCGCCATGTCGAGGAGTTGGATCCAGAGATGCATCTTCTGGAGGGTGGGGCGAATGTCCGGGGCTTGGCCAATTACGTCCGGAGCCAATTCGGCGGGAGCGGGAAGCTGTCCGCCAATTTGTTCACTGAGCAGCCGCTGGTAAAAGGCCTGGACAGTTGCCAGCAGAGCCAGCTCCCATTGAGGATCCTCAACCAAATTCAGCTCCTTCGAGATCGGTAGCCACGTTGCAATGCAACACTTTAAGTAAAGCCGAAACTGAACGGCGGCGCAATTGGTTACTCGGTTACGGAGGTGAACGTACCGGTTCCCGGGGGACGCGGTTTGCCTTGCCGGGATGTCAATAATTACTGAAATACGACGGTGCGGTTGCCATAAAGCAACACACGATTTTCAACATGCCAGC
The DNA here is from genome assembly GCA_049300475.1 of Terriglobales bacterium. Lineage (GTDB taxonomy): Bacteria > Acidobacteriota > Terriglobia > Terriglobales > Acidobacteriaceae > Acidiflorens. The sequence continues at coordinate 7,420 of JBAQJU010000293.1, forward strand.
GGACAGCTCGCGAGAGCACTACTTTTTCGATGTCTCGGCCCTTCTGGATGAGATCGTCGACGGTGTCGCGGTGGTAGATGCGCACGACGTCCTGTTCGATGATGGGGCCGTTGTCCAGCACCTGAGTCACATAGTGGGCGGTGGCGCCGATCAACTTGACGCCGCGCTGAAAGGCTTGATGGTAGGGCTTGCCGCCCACGAAGGCAGGCAGGAACGAATGGTGAATGTTGATGAGGTTCTCGGAGCCCACGTTGGCGATGAACTCGTCGGAGAGCACCTGCATGTAGCGCGCCAGCACGGCGAGAGTGCACTGGTGTTCGCGCAGGAGGGCGATCTGCTTCTGCTCGACCTCGCGCTTGTTTTCTTTGGTGACCGGCAGGAGAAAATAGGGGACGCGGTAAAAGTCGGCGATGCGCTGATTGTCGGGATGGTTGGAGACGATCAGCGAGATTTCGCAGTGCAGATCGCCGCTCTGATGGCGATAAAGCAGATCCTGCAGGCAGTGATCGTATTTAGAGACGAAGATGGCGATACGAGGCCGATCGGAGGAACGGGCCAGGCGCCAATCCATTTGAAAATCGCGGGCGATGGGAGCGAAGCGCTGGGCGAAGTCGGAGAGATCAAAGGCGAAATCCGAGGTGTCGAACTCCACGCGGGTGAGGAAGAGATTCGATTCTTCATCTCCATGCTCGTCGTTGGAGAGAATGTTGCCGTTGTGGCGGAAGATGAAATCGGCAATCGAAGCGACAACGCCTTTGCGGTCGGGACAGGACACGAGGAGGATGGCGGAGTTGTGCATAAAGACCTTCGACTCGGCTTAGCGCTATCCGACCTCGACCTGCGGATAATCCTCGATGTACTCCTCACCGTTGCAGCCATAGTACGCGACCTTGCGAGCCACGAAATCGACATCGTAGCTCACGACGCCGGCGCGCCAACAGGCCGCCAGGAATTCCGGAAACGTGCTTTTCCCAGCTTGATCGGTGCGCAGCGCCGTAATCAGAGCCTCTCGGCGGAATGGAGCTACATCGACGGTGCCCGACGACAGCGGTGTTCCTAACGTTACGAGGGGCCCATCCTTAGTGAGATATAGACTCTGACATGCGGGCAGGTACCAGAGATTGCGGATCACACCTGCGCACCGCAGGGTTTCGGCCAGATATGGGAAGCCCCCGGCCTTCGGCCTACCCGCCAGGGCCCGCTCTTGTGCTGCTCGCAGGTTTTCTGTTGCTTTGCTCATTAAGCTTCTCTTCCAGTAAAGTGGAACTACTTCTTTAAGGCCTTCGCAATCTCTCTCGCGGCGTTCGCGCCGGAGCCGCCAGTCAGTCCTGTCCCTGGATGGGTTCCATTCCCGCACAAAAACAAGCGGTCGATCGGTGTTTTGTAGCGCGCCCAATCTAGCAGCGGGCGCATGGTGAAGAACTGATCAAGAGCGAGTTCGCCGTGGAAAATGTGGCCGCCAGTGAGTCCGTACGTTTCTTCGAGATCCTTGGGCGTAATGATCTGGTGACGGAGGATGGTCTGCGGCAGATTCGGCGCATACTGCGCGATAGCCTTCACAATGGTTTCACCGAGCGCTTTGCGCTGGCTTTCCCAATCGCTGTTCTTCAGATGATAGGGAGCGTACTGCATGTAGATCGACATCACATGCTGTCCGGGGGGCGCAAGCGTTGCATCGGAGAGCGATGGGAAGGTGATTTCAAGGTAGGGCGCGCGCGAGAAGCTGCCGTACTTGGATTCGTCGAAGGCGCGCTCCAGATAGTCGATCTCAGGGCTGATCTGAAGGCGGCCTTGAAGCAGGTTGCCGTTGCCCTTCGCTTTGAGGGCCGTGAATTCGGGAAGCGCGGAGAGCGCGAGATTAATTTTCGCAACCGTTCCCACGGAGCGATAGTTCTTGATTTTCTGTACGAAGTCTGGGGTGAGATGGGCAGGATCGACCAGTCGCATGAGAGTGCGCTTCGGGTCGGCGTTCGAGACTACGGCCTGCGCCGAAATTTCCTCAGCGGAGACGAGCACAACCCCGGTGGCGAGGCCATCTTTTACGCGAATCTCTGCGACCGCCGCGCCGGTACGAATTTCCGCGCCGGCCTGTTTGGCGGCGGCGGCCATGGCGGTTGTGACTGCGCCGGCGCCTCCAGTGGGGAACTGAACGCTACCGGCGGCGGACGGATCAGCGGCGGCGCGCAACAGAAGCACCAGAGCGCTGCCCGCGGACCACGGGCCCAGCGAGGTTCCGAAAATTCCGCGCGCGGCGATGGTGGCTCGCAGAGGTTCGGTGTCGAAAAACTCCGCGACCAGGTCGGCGACCGCCATCGGACCCCAACGCAGAACTCGATACAGGTCCCTCTTTCCGAGATTGCGGATGGACCGGCCTGTCTTCAGCATTCCCCAGAGATCGCCACTGGAGGGATTATCGATATTCGGCGGAGTGAGCCTGAGCGCTTCGCCGATCACTTTGCCGATCTTGCCGAGAGCGGCGCCGAAGTCCGCATATGCGGCAGCATCTTTCTGCGACCACTGCGCGATCTCCAGCGCGGCCTTTTGGGGATCGGAATACAGGATGAGGGATCGGCCATCCGGCAGTAAAGAGACAGTGCTGACTTCGGGAGTGACCAGCTTTAAACCGTGACGGTCCAGTTGCATGTCGCGCACGACGTCGGCGCGCAACGGGCCGGTGTTATGGGCAAGCGTCGAGCAGCGAAAACCGGGATGAAATTCCTCGGTGATCGCCGATCCGCCAACCAGTGAGCGTCGTTCGAGGACCAACGGCTTAAATCCTGCTTTGGCGAGATAGAAGGCCGTAACCAGGCCATTGTGTCCGCCACCGACGATGATGATGTCGCGCGTTTCGGCCATCTGTTTATGCGGCCTTCCCGTCTTTGAGAATCTCCAGCGCGGCTAGTCGGCCGGGCGCACCCATAATGCCGCCGCCGGGATGCGTGGCGGATCCGCACATATAGAGATTTTTGATCGGTGAACGGAATTGCGCCCATCCCGCGACCGGGCGCAGGAAAAATAATTGTTCGAGGGAGAGTTCGCCCTGGAAAATATTGCCCTCGGTCAGACCCCATTCGCGCTCCAGATCGAGCGGCGTAACGACCTGGCGGTGCAGGATGATGTCTTTTATGTTCGGAGCATATTGAGCGATTGTGTTGACAACGTTGTCCCCGAATTTTTCTTTCTCGGTATCCCAATCAAGCCCGGGCGCCAGCTTATAGGGCGCGTACTGCACGAAGCAGGAAAGGATGTGTTTTCCGGGCGGAGCCAGCGACGTATCGGTAAGCGTCGGGATCACCATGTCGATGTATGGGCCCGACGACCAGTGGCCGTACTTCGCTTCGTCGTAAGCTTTCTCCATGTACTCGACGCTGGGGGAAATCGACATGGCTCCGCGAAGGTGGGCGCCGACTCCGGGCATGCATTTGAAATTGGGGAGACCGTCGAGCGCCATGTTGACTTTGCCGGACGAACCGCGGAACTTGTAGCGCTTCACGCCTTCCATGAATTCATCGGGCAGATGGCCGGGCTCGATCATTTTGGTAAAGGTGAGGCGGGGATCGACGCTGGAAGAAATCACGTCGGCCATGATTTCGTCGCCGTTGGCGAGAGCAACACCGGAGGCGCGTCCGTTCTTGACGAGAATTTTGGCGATGGGCGCTTCGGTGCGAATTTCAACTCCCGCTTCGCGAGCCGCTCCAGCGATCGCTTCAGAAATCGCCCCCGTGCCGCCGCGTGCGAATCCCCAGGCCCGGAATGCGCCGTCAATTTCGCCCATGTAATGATGGAGCAGGACGTAGGCGGTGCCGGGTGAGCGCACGCCCAGGAACGTGCCAATGATGCCCGATGCCGACATGGTTGCTTTGAGCACGTCGGTCTCGAACCACTGATCGAGAAAATCGATCGCGCTCATGGTCATGAGCTGGACCTGGTTGTATTTGTCCTCGCTCGACATGCCCTGAAAGCGGCGTCCGATAAAGAGCAGTTTCATGAGTTCGCGCGGGTTGAGCGTCGACGGGTCGGGCGGAATCATGCTGAGGATCGGTTTGACGAAGCGGCACATGGCCTGCATTGCCTTGCCGAATTCGTCATAGGCTTCGGCGTCAATGCGCGAATGGCGGGCAATTTCGCGATGCGTTTTGCCGTGGTCATTCACGCGCCAGAGATAATCGCCGCTCGCCATGGGCGTGAAGGTGCCGTCGAGCGGCAGAATTTCTAAGCCGTGGCGGGGCAGATCGAGGTCGCGGATAATTTCCGGACGCAGCAGCGACACCACGTACGAACACACGGAAAACTTGAAGCCAGGGAAGACTTCTTCCGTGCACGCTGCGCCGCCGAGAACATAACGGCGCTCGAGAACGAGAACTTTCTTTCCCGCTTTGGCGAGATAGGCGGCGTTGGTAAGGCCGTTGTGGCCTCCGCCAATCACGATCACGTCGTACTTAGGACCAGCCACTAGCTTCTAGCTCCTGGCTTTTAGCTGTCAGCTCTCAGCTATCAGCTTTTCGTTTGAATCCCGCTTTCGGCGAGGTAAGTGGGAATCTTTCTTCTATATCTTCTAGCGATGCAGACGTACGATACCACTGGGGCGGCTCAGAGGCCACTGGGAAGGACGCTCCACTCGATAAGGCGGCGCATGGGAATTTAGGTTTTCATTCTATTTGAGAAATGCAAACTTGTCGCGCTGATCGCTTGCCGCCTTGCTCGGGGCGGTGACGCTGCTTATAATCCGACATTCCAGAGTTTGGTTTCTTCTGTGCGCCTCTGTGAACCGTGTGGTTCGAAAAACCGATGATCGCAGGGTACACAGAGAAACACAGGGGATACCTACAGCGAGGTCACTTTGCCTATTGGAACGGCCTTTCACGAGAGAACTTTAGCGCTCTGCCATAGCCTGAATTATCGCGAGTGGTCGGGCTATTACACGGTCAGCGTGTATGAAGTGCACCATGAGCACGAGTACAACGCGATCCGTAATGCCTGCGCGCTGATTGATATCTCGCCGCTCTATAAATATCTGGTCACGGGCAAAGACGCGACCAAGCTGGTTAATCGCGTAATCACTCGCGACATCGGCAAAGTTGCAGTTGGCCAGGTGATTTACGCGTGCTGGTGCGATGAAGAAGGCAAAGTCATCGACGATGGCACGATCACGCGCCTGGAGGAGAACAAATATCGGTGGACGGCGGCTGACCCCAGTCTGCGTTGGTTCCGGCAGAACGGGCTGAACATGGATGTCCAGATCGAAGACATCTCCGAACAGACGGCAGCGCTGGCCCTGCAGGGGCCGGCGTCGGCCAAGCTGCTGAAGACTGTCGCGGAGGCCGACATTGCGAATCTGAAATATTTCCGCAAGACGAGCGGCAAGATTGCGGGCGTGCCGGTCGATATCTCACGCACAGGATACACGGGCGATCTGGGCTATGAGATTTGGATTCCACTTAATGACGAGCATGATGCGGTCAAAGTTTGGGACGCGTTAATGGACTTGGGCAAGCAATTCGATATTCACGCGGCGGGAATGCTGGCGCTCGATGTGGCGCGCGTGGAAGCCGGGTTGCTACTGATTGAAGTCGATTACATCAGCTCGAAGAAGGCGCTCATTCCGTCGCAGAAATATTCTCCGTATGAGTTGGGCTTCGGGAAGATGGTGCACTTGGACAAAGAAAACTTTATCGGCAAGCGCGCGCTGGCGCAGGACAACAAGCAGGGAGTAGCGCGGCAGTTGGTCGGGCTCGAAGTGGATTGGGTGGAGGTGGAAGAGCAATTCGACAAATTCGGATTGTCTCCGGCAGCGCCCAGCCAGGCATCGCGCGTTGCGGTGCCGGTTTACTCGGGTGACCGGCAAGTGGGAAAGGCGACCACGACTGCGTTTTCTCCACTGCTGAAGAAGTTGATTGCGCTGGCGAGCGTGAGCACGGAGTACGCAAAGACCGGGACAAAACTTCAGATGGAACTGACCATCGAAGCGCAGCGCCGGAAGACGACGGCGACGGTGGTGCCACTGCCATTCTTTAATCCGAAGCGGAAGACGGCGACACCGGTGTAGCGCTTTTCACCCGGAGGCACAGAGAGAACGGCCGATGTTTCAGCGTTCGAGCTTTGCGTTAGTCCACTTCCAATAAAGATATAAGGGCACGCCAGCCGCCACGATGGCCGCGCCCCAGAACGCTTCCGTGGGCCGGGTGATGATGGTATTCAGCGTCCAGGCAGCACCAACCAGAACGTAGATTCCCGGCAACCACGGATAGCCTGTACAGCGGTAGGGGCGCGGGATGTCCGGCCTTTTCCAGCGCAGCAGGAATAGGCCGATCACGGTCAGCGTGTAGGAAAGCACCATCCCGAAAATTACATATGTGTAGAGCTGGTCGTAGCGTCCGCTTAGCGTCAGGATCGCCGCCCAGATCCCCTGGCCGATCAGGCTGAAAGCGGGTGTGCGCCACTTCGGATGGATGACCGCCATGCGGCGGAAGAAAACGCCGTCTTGCGCCATCGCGAGATAAACGCGTGCTCCTGAGAGCGTGCAGGTGGCAGCGGCGCTGAAGCAGGAGATTGCGATCATGGCCGAAAGCCAGACCGCGGCTCCGGGAGAGAACAGGGCTGTTGCTGCAGCGTGCGCGATGGTTTCGTGTTTCGCGACCTCGCTCAGGGGCAGCGCGTATACGTACACCATGTTCATCGCAAGGTAGATTGCTCCCACGGCCAATACACCGAACACCATGGCCAGAGGCACATTCCGGCGGGGCTCTTTGACTTCGCCCGCGACCCAGGTGATGTAGACCCATCCGTCGTAGGCCCAGAAAACGGCAATGAGTCCTACGCCCAGCGCTGATATCAACTGCCCCGGGCTCAGGCCCATCGTGATTCCGCCAGACGCCTGCGCGTTGAAGTTCGACCAGTGACCTTTGCCGATGGCGAATCCGAGCACGACAAATACGGCCATGGCGGTGAACTTGGTCCAGGTAGAAACGTTCTGCAGGAGCGCGCCCCAGCGCAATCCGAAGACGTTCACATAGGTGAGGATGACGATGAGAATCAGCCCCACCAGATGCGCACGGGTAAAGACAATTCCGGCGAATGAAAAGATCACGTGCGTCTGGGAAATGGCGGGCAGGATATTTCCCATATACGCGGCCGCTGCCACGGAGAGCGCGGCGATCGATCCGCCGTTTGCGACGGCAAATAACATCCAGCCATATAGAAACGCGACAAGGTCGCCGTAGGCCTCGCGCAGATAAATGTACTGGCCGCCGGAGTCGGGGAACATGGAGCCGAGTTCGGCGAAGGCTACGCAGGCGCACAGAGAGATCACTCCGCCGAGCACCCATACCAAGAAAAACAATTTGGGATTGGGTAGCGGGCCGGCGATATCCTTGGCGGTCAGAAAAATCGAGGAGCCGATAATGCCGCTCACCAGCAGCAATACCGAGTCGAGCAAACTCAGTCCACGGACGAGGCTCGGTTTTTGAGAGGGCTCTTCGAGTTCAGGAGGTGCGGAACCGGATGCGGGGTCCATTCAGATTCAACCCATGGCCAGTTCATCGGGAGATTCGAGCGGAGTTCCGCAGCGGCGGCAGATGACCGCCGAACAATCGCCGCAGGTCAGAGGGTCGGTAACCTCCATCGCGCAGACGGGGCAGTAGAGCAGCACGGCGGGCTGGTGCGGGGTGGGCGCGGGCTTCGGAGCAGACTCCATGAGCACGGACTGTAACACAACTCGCAGACAGATATACGCGCGATAGCCGCTCGCACACGCTATTCTGGCGGCTTGCGCAGGATCAGGTCGCCCGGAGCAGGTGGAAGGGAAAATGGAAATTGCCAGACTTTATCCTTCATAAACACGTTGAGCAGGAAATCCTCGTGTTCCTTCCACGGTCCGATCCACTTGTTGCTGGTCGCGAAGAAGACCCATCCGTGAGCTTCGGGATTACCGGGGTTGAGCGTGGCAGGCTCGAGATACTGGGTGGTCAGAAATTCGATGAATTCCGCTGCTTCCTTCTGGTACTGGCGTAGCAGCGCGGTTTTTTCTTCGGCTACTTCAGGATTTTTCTTGATCTGGCGCTCGGTTACGAAGATTTTTGTATCCACGTCATTCTGTAAGCGAGTCTGCAGTTCCGTAGGATCCTCGTAACCCTCCAGGACGTCGTGATGACGAACAAAATCCATTCGCAGATCAGCGGGGAACTCAAATTTGCCCGGACCTTTGTAGGTCACGGTGACGTACACGCCCAAAACGTGATAGAAGCGGCGACGGCTTTTGGTGAGCTCCTGGGAATCCACGAGCAGCGTGACATCCAGATCCTTATCGCTCATCGTCCAGCGATAGCGTCCATCTTCTCCGCGCTCGAACGAGCAGCCGGGAGCTCCGGCCGTCCAGCGTACGACCGGAAGTTGCTTTTTCTTCGCATGGCTAAGCGCCGGCAGCAAAGCCGCGCACATGGCCAGAGCAACAAATGCTCGGAGCAATCGATGACACAACATTGATGCCGAGTGTATCGCGTTTGCTATCGAAGGTCACCCAGATGGCTCCGGCGGCAGAATCCTAATTTAATTTTCCACCACCGAATCACAGAGACACAGAGAAACCCAGCCGCTTGGCAAGACCTCCGTGTTGTTGGCTTCTAAGAGTTCGAGTTTTTCTCTGCGACTCTGTGAACTGCGGTGAATAAAGGCAAATCAGGAAAGCAGCGCTGGATGGGTCCAACGCCGGAAATGTGTTAGATTGGAAATCGGTGGGGCGCGTAGCTCAGTTGGTAGAGCAACGCCCTTTTAAGGCGTGGGTCGCAGGTTCGATTCCTGCCGCGCTCACCAACATTCCAAAGGATTTGTTGAAAGAACGTCAGTACGACTGGGCAATACAGCATTTCCCCGATTGCCATCTTCGCGGATAGGGAGTAGCGTAGGCTTAATAGTTCAGTTTTTCGCGTGAAGGTCAGCGACCCGCCATCACCCCCGGATTTCTGTGGGAATGAAACCTGTACCTAGCTACTGAATGTTTCTTTGGGGTGAACTATGGAACTCCTCGTGAGAAATGCGCCGTGTCCCTGTGGAAGCGGCATGAAGTACAAACGCTGTCATGGGATGGAGATTCCCAAGGCGACTTTGCGGCAAAACGCAAGGATCCTTCCGTTCGTCTATCAGCCTTTCGTCCCGCATGGAATTTCACCTTGGGTCGCACAAGCGATGAGGAGAGCTTCCAGCCAGTAGCCTAACGAGTGGGTATGCCCGCAAGGTCGAGACGAGCCATCTGGACTTCATCTCTCCCCGCCAACATAAACCCGGCAATGTAAATTAGATAAGATGACCGAGATTCGCTGCCGGGCTATGCTTTTTGACTTGGACGGTGTACTGATCGATTCGACTCCCGCAGTGGCGCGAGTGTGGCATCGATGGGCGGTTGCGCATGGCCTTGATCCGGAAATGGTTGTGCGGATGGCGCACGGACGCCCCAGCAGAATGACGATTCGCGAGCTTCTGCCAAACGCGGATGTTGAAGCCGAGGACCGCGAAGTGGAGCGCCGGGAAATGGAAGACCTCGACGGAGTCGTCTTGTTTCCGGGAGCGCGGCAACTGCTGGACAGCTTGCCTTCGGATCGCTGGACGATCGCGACCTCCGGCACGCGGCCGCTGGCCGAGGTCCGCTTGCGCGCCGCTGGACTGCCAACTCCGAAGACGATGATTACCTCGAGCGATGTGAAAATCGGGAAACCGCATCCCGAACCCTATTTGAAGGCGGCCGCGATCCTCAATTGTGCCGCGCCGGATTGCGTCGTGGTGGAAGATGCACCCGCTGGAGTTCGCGCCGGCAGAGCCGCGGGCTGCCGGGTGATTGCGTTTCCCACGACCATGGAGCGCCGCGAACTGGAAGCCGCCGGAGCCAATTGGATTGTGCGAGACTGTGCCGACATCGCCGCCCGTAGCGAAGGGGACGACCTGTTGGTGAGTCTCATACACTGACCTATGCGGTTGGCTCAAGAGAATATTTGCGCCGCTTCATGCGCTCGACTAGAATCCTTCGTTCGCGGGCAGTTGGATTGGACGCTTACCGGCCAAGGCAACTCTACCGATCGTGAAGCAGTAAGTTTCGATCTTTATTGTGCAAGAGATCAGAGCGGCCGACAACAGCGTGCAGGATAGTAAAGTTGCAGGACTTTGCCCGATCTTGAAACTGCAAAACTTGAGGATCGGCAGACAGGCGGGATCACGTGATCATTGGAGTTCCAAAAGAGATTTATCCGGGGGAGCGGCGGGTAGCGATAGTGCCGGCGGTTCTCCCCACGCTGACCAAAGCGGGTTTCGAAATTCACGTTCAATCTGGTGCCGGAATCGATGCCGGCTATCCTGATTCGCTCTATGTCGAGAAAGGCGGCAAGATCGTGGCGGATCGAGCCGCAGTTTTTGGCGCCGCCGACATTATTGTGCAGGTGCTTTGTTACGGCTCGAACGATGTGAACGGCGAACTGGACGTGCCTTTATATCGACGGAATCAGATTCTCGTCGGATTTATGCGTCCATTTGGATCCCTGGAAGTCCTGCAGCAAATCGCGCAAGCAGGTGTGACCTCATTTGCGGTGGAACTGATGCCGCGCATCACCCGCGCGCAGAGCATGGATGCGCTTTCATCCATGGCGACGGTTAGCGGATACAAGGCGGTGCTGATGGCTGCCGACTCGCATCCGCGCATCTTTCCCATGCTTACCACCGCAGCCGGGACAGTTACGCCCGCGCGTGTGTTTGTCATCGGGTGCGGCGTGGCCGGATTACAGGCGATCGCGACGGCGCGCCGCCTGGGCGCGGTCGTTTCGGCGTATGACCTGAGGCCTGCGGTCAAGGAACAGGTGCAGAGCCTGGGAGGCCGTTTTGTCGAGCTTCCGATTGAAGCGAAAGACGCGCAGGATGCGGGCGGATATGCGCGCGCCCAGGATGAAGATTTCTATCGCCGCCAGCGCGAGTTGCTGGGCAAAGTCGTTCAGGAAAGCGATGTGGTCATCGCGGCGGCTGTAATTCCCGGGAAAAAATCACCCGTGCTTGTCACCGAGGAGATGGTAAAGGGGATGGCACTCGGGTCGGTGATCTTCGATTTGGCTTCGGAACGGGGTGGGAACTGCGAGCTTACCGAAGCCAATAAGACCGTCGTCAAGCACGGCGTCACCATCATCGGGGCCATCAACGTCGCTTCCGGCGTGCCCTATCACGCGAGCATGATGTACGCCCGCAATCTCACCGCGTTTCTCACGCACCTTATTAAGGATCAGAAGTTGAATTTGAATCTCGCCGATGACATTGTGCGTGAGACTCTGCTTACGGACGCCGGCGAGATTGCGCAGGTGCGCGTGCGGGAATTTCACAAGTTGCCGGCGCCAGCGACTCAGTGAGCAAGTCACAGTTATCTCGTACAGTGTGATGGCTGGTCGCTCAATCCGGTAACGGGCCAATCGAAATACGAGTGCAAGGAGGCAAAGCAATGCCAGCAGATTTCATTTCCAATCTTTACGTGTTCATCCTGGCGGGGTTCGTGGGGTTTGAGGTCATCAAGCGAGTTTCGCCGCTGCTTCACACCCCACTGATGTCGCTGACCAACGCCCTGGATGCGATCGTGGTGGTGGCGGCCATTATCATCGCGGGACGCCACGAGACGCGGCTCACCACCGTGCTCGGCGCGATTGCCGTGGCGGCGTCTTTCAGCAACATGGTGGGCGGGTTCGTAATCACCGACCGCATGCTGCGCATGTTCAAATCCGGCAGGTCGAAACAACCATGACCGCGCTGGCGCTTCAGCAGTATCTCGATTTTGCGTACATTGTCGCAGTCGTTCTCTTCATTCTTTCCCTCAGGTTCCTGAGTTCGCCGAAAAGTGCAAGATGGGGCGTTCTAGCGGGAGAGATCGGCGCGGCGCTGGCGGTCGCCGCCACCCTGTTCAACCCCGAGTTAGTGCAGTACAGGTGGATCGTCATCACCCTGATCCTGGGCGCTGGAGTCGGCATCCCGCTGGGTTTGGTGAAGATGACGGCCGTGCCGCAACGAACGGCCCTGAGCCATGCCTTCGGCGCTCTTTCGGCGGCCTTGATCGGCATCGCGGAGTTTTATGTAGGCACGGCGCCGGTCACGCGGTTTCAAATGGGCGAGATCGCACTGGAAGTCATTATCGGATCGCTCACCTTTACCGGGAGCCTGATCGCCGCCGGAAAGTTGCAGGAGATACTGCCCCAGCGGCCTGTTGTTTATCGCGGGCAAAATATCGTCAGCCTCTCGGTTCTGGCGGGTGCTCTCGGACTGGCAGTTGCCTTGGTGGTGAATCCCGCACACGCAATGCTGTTTCCGATCATGGTGATGGTGGCACTGATCTTTGGCGTGCTGCTGGTGACGCCTATCGGCGGGGCGGACATGCCTACCGTGATCTCGTTGCTGAATTCCTACGCCGGCTTTTCCGCCGCCCTGCTGGGATTTGTTCTGAATAGTAAAGTGCTGGTCGTAGCGGGCGCGCTCGATGGGTCGTCGGGCTTCATTCTATCGGTGATCATGTGTAAGGCCATGAATCGCTCCTTCGTCAACGTTATGTTCGGGGCGTTTGGCCAAGTACAAGCTTCGGCTGCGACGGTGGAGGAAGCCAAACCCGTGCGCAGCGCCACTGCAGAGGAAGCGGCGTCGATCCTTTCAGCAGCCAATCGAGTCATCATTGTTCCCGGGTACGGCATGGCGGTGGCGCAGGCTCAGCATAAGGTGCGCGAACTCTATGACGTTCTGACCAAGCGAGGAGTAGACGTGCGCTTCGCGATCCACCCCGTGGCCGGCCGTATGCCGGGCCACATGAACGTGCTGCTCGCTGAAGCCAATATTCCCTATGACCGACTGGTGGAGATGGACGAGATCAATGGCGATTTCCCGCAAACGGATGTCGCTCTGGTCATCGGCGCCAACGACGTTACCAACCCAGCGGCTCGCAGCGATGCTTCCAGCCCGATTTACGGGATGCCGATTCTGGACGTCGATAAAGCCCACACCGTAATGGTGATCAAGCGCAGTATGAATCCCGGCTTCGCGGGCATCGATAACCCGCTCTATTATCTTGATAACACCCTGATGCTGTTTGGAGACGCCAAGGCCTTTGTAAGCAATATTGTGCGTGAACTGGGTGGCGGACACAGCTAGCTTGATTCTCTGGTGTGCTTTTTCCTGCGGGTCGAAGGCCTGCGTGTCGAAGGCATGACCGCGGCAGAGAATGGCGAAGAGTAAGACGAATTCTCCGACTTAAATATGGCGGACTTCAGTCTCGCGAAACAAGTATCGCGAGACTGTGGCCCGCCCAACTTTCAGGCGGCTTTCTTCATCTGCCTGAGCTTTGCCCACCGCGCCTTTTGGGCGAGGGAAATTCTCCGGCGTCCTGCCGCGGAGAGTACGCGCTTGGCTCGATGCGGAGCGCCTGCGCTCATGGTTATGCCAGAACCCCGGGTAAGTTTTTCGAGAACTGCAATCGCTTCCCCCAGCTTCTGGACTTGGTTCTGTGCATCCCGGCGTTCCTCGCGCAGCCGGACTAGCGCCTTAGCAATGTTTGTCATTTAGAGAGTACCCCCTCGGGTAACTACGTCGGCCATTGTATTACTAGGTTGGCTATCTGACCAGATTTATTGCTCGCCAAATGTAATTACTTGAGCAATATTTCCCGGGATGGTGACCGGCGGATAATTCTCCTCCCTTTGGAAACGCCCGTCAGTCGCCTCATCCCAGAGGTGGCAGGAGACTGGACGATCCGAAGAGAAAGAAGGCGCCCACAGCCAGACTATAAATTGCGGTCAACGCCGTAACCACAAACTGAAAGCGGGGTAGCCGCGAACTGACGCCGAAAAGACCTACCGACACAGCGGTCATAATGGTGTTCATTACCAGCAGTCCGGCAATAAACATGGCCAGACCGAGAAAGCCTTTGCTGACTCCGCCAAGGTTTGCCGCCAGCAGGAAAATCATCAGCTGGCTGGGTGTCTCCGCGCCCAGTCCGTGCACCACGCCGATGATCGCCACTGACTTGGGGTTGTAATCCCAGGTCTTGTCTTCGGGCGCCGGAATATCGTGGTCGTGCCAATAACTTTTCATTTTCCAGTGCAGCCAGCGCAATGCTTTGGCCATAATGTGAAAGCGGCTGCGGGGTGCGGGGTTTCCTTTGAAGAGCGATCCGAGAACGTAAATTCCCAGCAGCAGCAGGGTGATCCCCACCAGGCGTTCTGCGATGCGGTCCATGCCACGCGGCAATGAGAGCTGGAACATAATGACTGCGCTGCCCAGCACAGCTACGGTTGCGGCATGGCCCAGAGCGTAGATCAATCCCAGCCGCATGCCGCGCCAGCGATCCAGTTGCACACTGGTGATATCCGTTATGGCGGCAATGTGGTCGTAATCGAACCCGTGATGAAAGCCAAGAATCGCGGCCGAGAGGAGAGCAAGTTGAAGGCTGTTCGGCGTAAGGGTCATGAATCCTGCGGGCTGTCCCAAAGCTTCTCATTGTTCCACAAGCTGTTCTCAATCGGAAATGCCAGGATCACCTTCCCAAAGCAAGCGCTCTGCGAAAATCCTGGAGGCGAGAAAGATGGTGGTCGAATCCGCTCGACTGGATTCGATCGACTGGTTCGCTCGATCATCATGGATTGCGTCTTGCAGTCGGTAAGAAGCCGTGACGGATTACTTTCGTGTTCTTGTCGGATACCGTACGATAGCGGCATCCGGCGGTCTCTGAACCGCCGACTCCACCGTCTAAAATCAGTTAACCCCGTTCGGGTTTAAAGCGGCTACAATAACAAAAAATCAACTGTAACCGGAGGTAGATGTGAAGGCGAATCGTCCCTATCGTCCCTATGGTGTGATGGCAGCGTGTTGGTGCGTGGGCTTTTTGCTTCTTACGCCATGTCTCTGGGCTCAGGAAGCGGCTGTTGCCGGGCACATCGGAGTTCCACAAGACTGGTCCGAGCACAGTATTGTGTTCAGCCTCAGCAAACTCGCTGAACATCCGAACTTGATCGATCAGGAGCCGCGCGTCCGGCACCAACTGATGCAGCGTCTTCGGGGCCCAGGTTCAAATTTGTTCGGGGGCGTCGATGGCGGAGTTGATGCCGCTGCCCCTGACCAGGACTGGAGTTTCAGTTTGGTCCGAGGACACGTCCCCGTCAACATGTATCCGGCCAAGTTCTCCTTCGATCCAGGCGCCGCGCCCAGTTGCACCAACGACTATGTAGTGTACGGATTGAATATTGCCGGAACCACCGGCAAACAAGCCAACCTGGTGGCGTTCAACAATCTCTATGCCGGTACCGCCGGGCTCTGCGGCGCGATGCCGACCGTGATGTTTGCGTATAACGTCACAACCATTGCTGCTAGCAAGATCGATCTTTCCCCCATAGTCTCCTTGGACGGAACCAAGATTGCCTTCGTCGAGTCGGCGTCGAAATCTGCGATTTTCCATGTTTTGACCTGGACCGCCGGTCAGGGGACGATTAGTGCGGCGGCTGCCCCTACCATGACTTCTCTTACCTTTTCCCCAACCGCAACCAGCACGACATCGGCACCTTGGATTGACTACACCCACGACACTGTATACGTCGGCGCAGACGGGGGCCTGATGTACAAAATCACAGGGGTCTTCCATGGAACGCCGACGCTGGCCGGAGCCCCTTGGCCGATCTCTGTCACCACGGGCCACCATCTCACTCCTCCCGTTCTGGACAGTGAACTGGGCTTGCTGATGGTTGGGAGCGCAACCGGGGATCTCTATCAGATCAACACCATAACTGGCGCGCTTAACGTGGTACCCATCGGAGCCAAAACGGCGATCGTGGCCCCACCCATCGTCGATCTGACGAACGGCACCACGTTCGTCACGACCGCCAGTGACGGCACTTCCGCTGTTCTTGCGGAGGTGAACACGTCTACCCTTGTTGTGATGGCCAAAGCCCGAGTCGGAGAAGGATCATCCACTGGGACCACAGTGACGATCCCACAGCCTGCATTCAGCAACGAGTATTACCTGGGGAAGCCGGATGGAGTGATTCGGCTCTGTGGAACGGGCGTGTCCGACACGACCCCATGGCAGTATGCCTTCGGTTTCACTGGTATTACCATGAACATTTCGTCCGTGTTCTCACAGCAAATCGTCAACGCTGCTGCCTCGTGCACGCCATGGACGGAATTCTATAACCCCAACGTCGCTGGCGGAACCGACTTCTTTTTGTTTGGATTGACGGCCAATTGCGTGGGTACGGCGGGATGTGTGGTCGAGCGTACCACCGACCTCGCGCCTCTCGTCACCGCCTCTGTTGCTGGAGGGCCCAGCGGAATTGTGGTCGACAATTACAGCTTGGCCGGGCAAGCATCGAGCCTTTATTTGTGTGCCGAGGGGGCGAGCATGGCCTATAAATTCACGCAGATTGGATTGCAATAAGTGCCCCAGGGTTCGCGCCCGCTTTTGGGCGCTAACCTGGGTGACGCCACTTTCAGGAACTGAAAAGCCCTGTACTAAGCTTGCGAACAAGCCTGGTACAGGGCCTTTTTTTTTCGCCGGGCCGGCAGGATTGTCTCCGCCGCCGTTATCTGCTAGTCGCCGTTCGAAATCTCCCAACCTTTCGCGTCCTTTGCGAGCAAAACAGTAACCTTGGTCGGAGCCTCGTGATAGAAGTTGGCTCCATACTTGTCAATCAAAGTCGAGCGGTCCCAGGTGTTGAATCCCTTCACCGCCGAACCAGCTGCGTCGAAGAGATCTCCAGCCTTGGTGGTTTGCCATTTCCAGGAATACTCCACCGTCGCTTTCGACGGGCTCAGCATTGTAATCTTGCCAATCTCTGCCAGTTTCCGTTCCGCCATGGGCACAGAATACTCATCGTTGCTGTCTTTATTCCTGGACTTCTTCACACCCGCAATTTCCGCCAACCATGCTTCCCCTTTTGGAGTCAGGGAAACCGGCGTTTTCCAGTTCGAGTCCTTGCCGATCTTTAGATAGCCTTCTTTTTCAAGCAGGCGATAGTTCGGATCGTGCGGCTTCTGATCGACTTCGGTCTTCAGCAAGCCCGTCGCAAAATGCAGCGTCACAGGCGCTTGCCCCTCGATGCTGGCCAGCAGGACCGGACTGACTTCGGCATTCGTGAGGACTTTACGGCTCTCCATGACAAAATAAAGCGACACGCCGGCAATCGCTACGATCAAGGTCACAATCAGAAGTAGCGGAACAATCGATGAATTTCTTTTTTCTAACTCCAGTTCCTGCTCGAACATGACATCCTCCCAAGATCCCTTCGCGCCTACCCACTGCCCAATTTCACCTCAATTTTGCTCCCGGAATTGCCTTCGCCCTGTGACGTGGCTCACACAACATTGTGGAAAGATCACGAAGGTTGGCGTTCAGGGCACGTCGTCCCACTTCAAGTCATTTGCAATCAATTGCAGCCCTGATTGAGGTTCCAGACTGTCGCAATCTGTAACCACCGCAAAATCAATCAGTTGCAAATGTCGCACGACTGGATGTCGAATTGCCATCAAAGGGACGGATCTGATGACTATGGCAGAGCGCAAAGGACCCTATAGTGAACTCCCCCAGCCTCGGAAGAACGAACGGAGGATTCGAGCATAAGAAGCTCGCGCTCGTCGTATCGCTGCTGGTCCTGACCGCGGTCGTTGCCTGGTGTTCCGTCGCATGGTGTTCGGCGTCGAGGCCGCTGCGGGTCAATCCAAATCGCCGCTCGCTTTCGCAAACGGAAGGCGCTCTGCGCCGAGTGCCCGCGCACATCTCCGAGTTCAGTCCATTCTCTGAGCCCTTGGCCCTGCCGAAATGTGGAAGCGTCCGTCCGCCGGAACCGCTGCTTACTCCCGATCCCATGCTGCCGGTTGAAGACGAGGATCTGCTGGTGCGCGTTAGCTTCATCGTAGGCTCGGACGGCTTCGTGCACAGTGCCTTCATTCTTGACGGCGCGGGGTCCGAAGAAGATGAGGCCGTGCTGCGGGCGGTTCGCCAGTGGCGTTATCGTCCCGCGCTTTGCAATGGAGTTCCCACCGATTCCGAAGCGCGCGTGCGATTCAGCCTCCGTTAGACCGCGAATTCTCCTACAATCATTCGCGTGAGGTTGCAGTGAGCGACCATCCCAAGCGTCCCGGTCCGCCCGACGACAAGCCTGCTGACAACCAGGAGATGGAAGAGTTTTTTCACCGCTTGCCTGCCAATTTCCACTGGCCGAAACCCAGTGCGGATGCGGTTGCTGCCGC
Source organism: Terriglobales bacterium (assembly GCA_049300475.1). Classification (GTDB taxonomy): domain Bacteria; phylum Acidobacteriota; class Terriglobia; order Terriglobales; family Acidobacteriaceae; genus Acidiflorens. The sequence continues at coordinate 25,651 of JBAQJU010000293.1, forward strand.
CGCGGAAGCTATCCATCGCCTGGCGGACAGTTCCCCAGTTGCGCAAGACGGAGCTGGCGATTTCACGGCCGACACTTGCCCGGGATGCGGCGGTGCTCTGCCGGCAGTGGCGCGATTCTGCATCTGGTGCGGATTGCCCAAAGAGAATTTTGCGGGTGGAAACAAAACTCAGCTCGCGGTCGCGCAACAGCACATTCACCATCATTACCATCATGTGGTTGCGGCCTCCGGAGCGCCTTCGGCAGCGTCGGCTACCGAGCCCGAGAGTTCCGCGCCGCGCGGCCGCGCTCCCGGCTCTGCCGGCCCGGCTCCGGGAGGCCGCGCCGAGCTTGCTGCCCGCCAAATTGTGCAGGACTGGGCGCAGGCCTGCAACACTCGGCACATCGACGATCTGGTGGAACTGTATGCGGCCGACGCGACTCTGATCCGATCCAGCGTGCCTCCGGTGCGCAGCCTGCCCGCCATTCGGGAATTCCTGGTGTCGATGCTGGAAGCCGGATTGGGCGACGTCGAGATGGAATCGCTGCGGTTGGAAATGATGGGTGAGATCGCGATGGACAACGGCCGCTGCAAGATGCTGGTTCCAGTCGCCATGGGGAAGCGGCGCGAAGAGCGCGGAAAATATCTGGTGGTGCTGGTGCGCCAACCCGCGGGTACGTGGAAGATTCTCGCCGATTGCTGGTCTCTCGATTTGTCTCTGACTCCGCCGCCCGTTCCTAAAGTACAAAAAGGGAAGTGAATCGTGGCGGACGTTCCGCTGCTCTTGCTCGGCTAATGTTCAGCGGCTGTATACCGTGCTTTGAGGGTTGTAGTTTTTCCAATCGAACCAATACTCTTTCAGGTAATTAATCTTTTCCAGGCACTGTCCCTGGGCGGGTCCGCTGGTCGCGCATCCCGCAAAATTCCAGGTGCTTCCCTGCGAATCGATCAATCGCCAGGGCTGGGTTTCCGCATCCAGGCGTTTCTCGTTCTGATCGCCTGCGTCGCGATAAAGTTCAACATCCACGCTATTCACTTGGGAACGAAACACGCGTATCGACTCGCCGTCAGGCCCGGTCACGAGCACTACTGGAATGCCTCCGACACGATCTTCGATCGGATTTGTTCCGCGCACGCGCGCCAGAGGAAACGCCCGGGCTTGTCCACGCAGCGAGATCCCCAGGACCACATCGCGACCGGATAAAGCTTGGCTCAGCGAAGCTTGACCTGACAAACCCTGGCCTGACAAAGCTTCGCTCGACAAAGCCTGGCCGGGGAACGTCAACGGCACTGGATATTTCGCGACTTCCTTTTCCCACCCTTCGTCGTAATCTTTTTCGTGGCCGGGGACCGGCGCCAGCACCAGGCCCTGTGGTGATTCCGACTTCCACAATCCGAACGTGAGTTGGTCGCTCGATTCCAGTTCGAGCGTGGTGCCCGCGAGCGGGCCGGAGATCGCGCGGCCCGTCACCTGCTGCCACCACGAACCGGTCTCACGATCACGCATGAGGAAATTCTGGTTGTTGATTCCGGCGAGATAAAAATGGAGCTCCCGCCCTTTGGCCACGCGTTTCCACACCAGACCGGTGTGACAGAGCGTTCAATAGGTGACGACGATCGGCTCGGTTCCCACCGTGTCATTGAGAATGTGGTGATACGCCATCTGCACGATGGGATAGGCTCGCGCGTCCGGGCCGATTTGCACTGTCATTACCATTTCTTTGTCGGGGAGGTGGGTATTGGCAGCAGACAGGAATCCGGCGGCAGTAATGGGCTGGAACATCCATTCAAAATAGTTTTGCCGCACCATGACTGCGGAGCCGATGCTGACGAGCAACGCGACCACTGCCAAGGTTTTTAGGGCGGCCGAGGAGGTTCCCCACAAACGCACAGCGAGTATCAGGGCGGCAATGAAGAGGATCACTGTAAGCGCTGGAGCGATCCACTTCACGTCGATGGCGAGAGACAGAGCGTTTTTGCTCTGATACCGGAAAGGACGAATCACGTATGCAGGAATCAGAAGCAAGGCGAGTGAAGCCAGGGCGGACATAGCCAACAGCAGAGCCAGCCAGCGATTATTGGTTCTTCGCGGCACCGTGGTTTTCTTCCCCTTGATTGTGATTCAGCATAACACCCGCTGGATTTGCCATCGCGGACGCGATGTCTCCTCTCGCGCTGGGGAAATCGCTGCCCTGAAGGAGATTTGTGGGGGGGTACCCCCCCTACCTAAATGAGTTAAGTTGATGATAGTACGGTAGTTATATTCAAAATATTCAAAAGATAGGACTTAGCGTTGAATTTTTCTGTTTGGCGTGCACTTGCGGGGGTGCTGACCGGGGCCATAGGTTGTCAAATAGCGGTGAAAAGTTTGCGGCCGGAAATGCGTTCGTCTCTGGAGACTGGCGCAGTTCTCGATGGTGCACTGTCGAG
>JBAQJU010000294.1:0-14776 GCA_049300475.1 Terriglobales bacterium
GACAGAATGTGCCTGCGAGCGTGAGAGTGGTTGGCACGCGAACCGAGGAATACCTGAGAAACCGGGCTGAGCGTAAGCGTCCTGACTTGGTCGTGCTGGACCCTCCCCGCACCGGGGTTGGCAAAGCGGTGACGCGCTCTCTGGTCGACCTCGGAGCGCGACGCATCCGCTATGTGTCGTGCGATCCGGCGACGCTGGCCAGGGACCTCGCACCTCTGGTCGCAGCCGGCTATCGCATCGAGGAGGCGCATCTGTTCGATCTTTTTCCGCAGACGTTTCACATCGAATCGGTGATAAAGCTAGCCTGCTGATCACTTTCACGGCCGCCCAAGGTTACTGGATCCGGACCTGCAGAGATGGAAGGGCGTGCTCCGCAAAAGGGAAGGGCACGACTTCCAGTCGTGCCGTAAGCAACGCAAGGCCGTCGCGGCTTCAGCCGCTGAGGTGGGCTTTTGAAACCGACGCGCGAAAGGAAGTTGGTTATGGTGGCATCTGAATTTCGCTATTGCTCGGCGTTCGCGCGATTCAAGCTGGATCCTTGGCCCTCCGCGGCTGAAGCCGAACGTCTTTCGTCGGTTTAATGGCACGACCAAAGTCGTGCCCTTCCCTATTGAGACTGGTTTAGCAACCCCTCGGAGCCCGCGCGACGCGCCCATCACAGATCGAGCTAAAAATGATGCGCAACCAAAATCCACCCCGCCAGCCAATGTTCTGGGCGGCCTTGGCTCTTTCGCTCGGCCTCTGGACCGGCATCCGCGCCTGGCGGCCGCCCTCGTGGTGGGCCATTGCAATTGCCGTCTTCCTCCTCGCCACCTGGTGGTTTCTTGGCAAGCGAGCGTGGCTCGCCAAGACGCTCGCGCTCGCCACCTGGTTCCTGTTCGGCGCATTTCTCATTCAGATCCGCGGAAGCCCTCCCGAGGACCCTCACCTGTCCGCGCTCTCCGACGGCCGGCCCCTCACCCTGACCGCGCACGTCATTCACGAAGGATACGCGCGCGCTACCAGCCCACGCGAGACTCGCCAATCCATTGACGTGGAAACCGAGGCGATTGAAAGTGACGGCCAAAGCTGGCCCGTGCGCGCCGGAATCCGCCTGTCGTTCTTTGGGCGCACCGACCATGGGCACACCGACCGTGGGCACACCGACCGTGGGCACACCGACGATGGGCGCGCCAACAATTCCACACTCATCGAGGAGGCTGGCGAAGCGAACGCCAATCCGATCGCTCGCGATACGCGGAATAGCCCGGCGGAGTTCGCCCCGCTCGCCGCCCCCGCATTGGCTCTCACCTATGGCACGCGCGTTCGCATTCGCGCCAAACTGCATCCGGCACGCAACTTCCGCAATCCCGGAGCCTTCGACTACGAAGGCTATCTCCGCGACAATCGCATCAGCGTGCTCGGCTCCGCTCGCCTGGAAGACGTCGCACTCCTTCCCGGATTTTCCGGCAGCCGTGTCGCGCTCTGGCGCGCCCGCGTCCACGCCAGTATCATCACAAAAATTCATCAGCTCTGGCCCGCCCAGCAGGCCTCGCTCATGGACGCCATGGTTCTCGGCGAAGAGTCCTTCTTGCGCAACGCCACCCGCACCGAGTTCCAGCGCTCCGGTACCTACCATCTGCTCGTAGTTTCCGGAATGAACCTGAGCATCCTGGCCTTTGCCATCTTCTGGACGTTGCGCCAGTTTCGCCTCGATCCCGCATTAGCCGCGGTCACCACGGTCGTGGTCTCTTTCGCATACGCGTTCGTGGTCGGAGTCGGTCCCCCGGTCTGGCGCGCCGCCCTGATGTTGGCCATTTATCTGGGAGCACGCCTGCTCTACCGCGATCGCAACATGCTCAATGCGATTGGAGCCGCCGCCATCGGAGTGCTCATCGCTGATCCGAACGCGCTGTTTGGCGCCAGTTTTCAGCTCACTTTTCTTGCCGTGCTCATCATCGCCGGCATCGGAGTTCCTCTGCTGGAACGGACCACCCTGCCCTATATCCGCGGCCTGCGGTCTTTACATGCCACCAGCTACGATCTGCACGTCGCACCCGAAGCAGCCCAGCTTCGTCTTGATCTGCGTTTGCTCGCGGCGCGATTATCGCGCTTCATCGGAACTCGCGCTGGCCGAATGCTGCCGGCACTTATGGTCCGCATCACCATCGGTCTCGGCGAATTGATGTTTATCTCCGCCCTCATGCAAGCGGGACTGGCGCCGCTGATGGCCTACCATTTTCATCGCGCGACTACCATGGGAATGCCCGCCAACCTGGCCGTCATTCCGCTCACCCAGGTGCTCATGCCCGCCGCTGCTGCTGCTGTCGGTCTGGGCTACCTCTCGACCACGCTGGCCAAGCCCGCCGTCTGGATCTCCGGCATCGCCCTCGAAGGCATCACCGGAACCGTGCACTGGCTGGGCGGCGCGCAAACGGCAGGCACATCGCTCGCCGATCTTCGGGTTGCCATGCCTTCGCTCACCATGATTTTGGCCGCTATAGCGGCCCTCGCACTAGCAATGCTGGCGGCGCGCCAGAAGCGTGTCGCTGCTCTCGGTTCGCTCGCACTCCTCGCAGCGGTTGCGTCCTGGATTGCCTTCGTTCCCTCGCGCCCGCATATTCGTCCGGGCGTAATGGAGATGACCACCATCGACGTCGGCCAAGGCGACTCCATTCTGCTCGTCACACCGCAGGGCCGCTCGATCCTGATCGATGCCGGGGGCCTGCCGCAATGGATGCACTCCGACTTCGACATCGGAGAGCAGGTTGTCTCTTCTTACCTCTGGAATCGCGGCATCGACCGCCTCGACACGGTTGTGATTACCCATCCCCACGCCGACCATCTCGGAGGCATGCCCGCGGTCATCGCGAATTTCCATCCCCGGCACCTCTGGATCAGCATCGACAAACCGGTGGGACAACTCGCGCCGGTCGTGGCGCAAGCGCTGCGCGCCGGCATGGATGTCTCTGTGAAGAAAGAAGGAGATGAGTTCGACTTCGGTGGAGCGCATTTCCGCATGCTCGCTCCGGGGCGCGACCAGATCACCGGATCGATGCGCCCAAACGACGATTGCCTGGTGTTTACCGCCGTCTTCGGTGCGACCGCCGCTTTGCTTGAGGGAGACGCCGAGCGCCCCGCCGAACGGCGCGTCGTTGAAGAGCATCCCGAGGCTATGCTCCTAAAGGTGGCGCATCACGGCAGTGCGAGCGGCACCTCCGCCGATCTGCTCGCGACCGTTCACCCGCGCTACGCGGTCATTTCGGTCGGCGCAAGGAATACCTACGGACATCCCCGCCGCGAAGTCCTCGAGCGCCTGCAGCATGCCGGAGTCATCACCTTCCGTACCGACGAGGAGGGCGCGGTCAGTTTCTATCTCGACGGAAGGTCGGTCACTCCCGACGTCGCGCTCATCCAGTAAAGCATGGTTCATAGACCTCGCTGTTACCAGCACCTGGAAACACTGGCTTCAGGGGTGAGCGTGAGAACTTGGTCGTCCCTTCGGAGCTTTGAGTATTTAGCCCACTTTACCCAGCGCCAAAACACTGGGCTCGGGTGGATCGTCCCCGCGGGACTGGAATTTGCCGGGAGCCGCTCCACCGTCTACCTGAAAATTTGTTCACGCACACACTCTAAGCCCCAATATCTTTGCTTCTCAGGGCGCCCCGGCTGAAGCCGGGCCCTTGCAAAGCTCTATTTTTGAAACACGCTCTGGGAAGTTCTGATCAAGTCCCTGGGGTGCCCGCGTGCACCTCTGCGATCGCTGTGGTTTATGCTTCTTGCCGACACTGAATAAGAGCTTCCCTGGTGTTCACCCACTGACGTCGGCAGTCTCGTCATCCAGAGGCGGCAATTTGCGGTAGGTCTCGATAATCCTTTCGGCCTCGCTCGCATCTTCCTCGCGCACCAGAAGGATCGAGCCGCCAACGCCCGGGAACGTTTCTTGAACCGCATCAATGGATTTCAGATCCGATTCAATGCCCGCCGAGTCGAGCAAGCCTTTCACGACGATCGCTTCGCTCTCCTGCTCGGTGTCGAAGATCTTTACCAGCTTCTCATTGGGTTCGGGTTGACGGCGACCGGAATTAGAATCAGCCATGCATCCTCCGTAAGAACTATTCGTAACAGATTACGGCAGTCACCGCGTCCCTGTCTTCCAGGTCACAAAGGCATATCCAGAAGTCCAGGGCCAACGGCAGCTTGCATCGTTCGCTCAAGCTGGCACAATGGTTTGAGGCGCAACGGGCGAGAATAAGTTTACATCCAATCAGGACGCCGCATGGCGGCGCAGCTTCAGGGGGCGGTATGGGAGTTCAGCGGGCCGATTCCGGTGGCGACCACGAACGCGACAACGATCGCAATAATAACGAAAGCGATCATGAGGAGGAAGCTCGAAGAATCCGCCGCCTGCAGGTCATGATGAGTATGGTGATGTCCGTCATCAGCCAGGATCCCGACCTTACCCTCGAAGAAGCGGCGGAGATCGCGGCCAATGCCCGCCGCGCTGCCCTGACCATGTTTCCCGATAAAGAACTTGCCTACGACATTCTCTACCGCCCCCGCCTCCTTCGGCTTATGAAGGAACGCTTCCCACTGCAGTAACAGGCCGCCCACGCGAGACAAACCCCCGCACTTCAAGTGCTATGATAGGCAAACTCCTCCGCTGCCGTTGCGGATGAGCCCGGCACCCGCCGATCTTCGATGCGCATTCGACGCAGCCTTCCCATCGTTCTGGTCGTCCTCCTGATTGTGGCCGTGATCGCATTGCTAGTCACGCTCCGCAAGAACGCTCCTCCCGAAGCCGCCCGCCTCCTCCCGGGAGCCGACGGTTTCCTCTACATCAACCTCAAGTGGATTCGCACCTTCAACGCCACCGCCCAACTGCCGCCCGTCTCCCGCGATCCCGAATACCAGAAGTTTGTCGAGCAGACCGGCTTTCAGTTCGAGCGCGATCTCGACCAGGCTGCCTTCGCCGTGCACTACCCGCAAAGCTGGGGGGACGGCACCGGCGGCGACGCTCCCGAACCGCGCTTCTCGGACATATTTGTCGGAAAGTTCGACTCCGCACGCATCGTTCCCTACCTCAAGAGGCTTTCCTCCTCGATCGACAATCACCGCGGCTTCGACATCTACAACATCCCGGTCGAAGGCCGCATCGTTCGCGTGGCCTTTCTGTCCTACGACACCGTCGCCGTTTCCAATCACCCCAATCCCGACGTGATTCGCGGCATCGTCGACCGCTCCCGCAAGCTGGCCTCGCCCTTCGGTGGACCATCGCTGCTGCGAAAGTACTACCACGATGTGCCCATTGCGAGTCTCTCCTTCGCCATCCTTCGCATGCAGCCTGCTGCCATGCGCTCTTTCGGCGGACTCGGCGGTTGGAGCTTCCTGTTTCAGAATCCGGCCGTGGTCGTAATCTCCGCGCGCTACCTCCGGGCCCTGCATCTGAAGGCCGAAGCGTTCACCAGCAACGAACAGGACGCGCAGTCAATCGTCGACAAGGTCAGCACCTTTCTCAGCCTGTTCCATGCAGCGGAAGGCAGCGTGGGCACCCACGGCACCGATCCCGACGTGAAAGCCTTTTTCGACACCCTCAAAGTGGAGCGCTCGCATGATCGAGCCATCCTCACCGCCACTGTCCCCCCGGGATTCATCAAGAAAGCGTTATCCGAATCCCCTGCCGATCCAGCGCCCGCCACCGCGCAACCAGCCAAGCCCTAGCGGGCGGCGGAAATAGGAGACAGGGCACCGCTTTAGCGGTGCCACAAGTCGGAACGCGCGGGCCGGTACGCGAAGCGTAGCCGCGGCGAAGTCGAAGTTGAAGCGTCTGCGCGGCGTTTGAGCCGCACGCCGAAATCCCGAGCGCAGCCGAGGAAGCTTGGACCCCTCCTTCCCCAACGGCAATCTCCCGCCAGCCAATTTCTTCTTGACCTTAACGCCCACCCTGGTCACCATTAATCATGCCCTGAATTCTTGGAGCAGCGAAGGTGATGAATAGGGGCCATTTAAGTCTAATGCAATCAAGATTTTAGATATAAGTCATTGGCGTTCAATATTTTGGCGGGAAATTCTCGCTAAATCTATGATTGCAATAGATCGGTGGGGTAGGGGGCGTACCCTAAGCATGGGTACAGACCGGACGCATCCCGGACAGATTGAATCGGGGCATTTCGGACAGACCAAGAAGCAGATGAGAGGACTTACTGAGAACTGAGACCCGAACTCCGAGACCTCGCAACCGTTCTAGCGTCAAATCTGGAGGATCAGCGTCTTGAGGTTAGGCAGCGAACTCTGCCCCGCCGTTACAATGAAGCGATCACCACCATAGGACCTTAATGACAAGTTTGCCATTACCGCTCGCCGCCTTCGTCGCCGGCCTGATTTCTTTCCTCTCGCCTTGCGTGCTTCCGCTCGTGCCTGGATATGTCTCCCTCATTTCGGGAGCCGGCATCGAAGAGTTGAAGTCCTCCGAAGCCCATCTCTTTCGCAAGTTGATGCTCAATTCCGCCGCTTTTATCATCGGCTTCAGCATCGTCTTCATCACGCTCGGCGCAATTTCGACCGAAGTCGGCCAGGTTCTGGCGCAGTACAAATCGCTGCTCGCCCGCATCGCGGGAGTCGTTATCATTCTCTTTGGCCTTCACCTTACCGGGATTTTCCAGATCAAGGCGCTGCTCGCCGATACGCGCCTCCACACTCTGAAAGGCGGTTCTTCTCCCTGGGGCGCATTCGTCATCGGATTCGCCTTCGCCTTTGGCTGGACGCCATGCGTCGGGCCGATCCTCGGGGTTGTGCTCACATTGGCCGCCGCACAGGACACAGTGTGGAAAGGCATTTTCTTACTGGCCGTCTACTCAGCCGGGCTCGCTGTGCCGTTCCTGATTTTTTCGCTCGCTATCGAGCGCTTTCTCAAGTTCTACAACCGCTTCAAGTTCCACATGCACGCCGTGGAAGTGGCAAGTGGTGGCTTGCTTATCGCTTTTGGCGTTTTGCTGGTACTGGGACAGTTCGCACGCATGGCCGGCTATTTCTCCTTCTTGAACCGCTTCGCCCTCTAGCGGGCTGCGGAAGAAGTCGGATTGGTATCAGGGCATCGCTTTAGGTATGCCACGCGTCCGTTGCTAGGAATGGCCCCTTTGGGGGCTGAGGTCGGCATGACCTTTTTGGCGGGGCCTGCTGGCCAAAGGGCACAACCCGGTGGCGAGTGCACAGGTTACTGAGAAGGATGTAAAATCAAGACAAGTCGAAGCGTAATTCCCCAGAAAATTCGAGGTTATGGTGTGCAAAGAAATCCTCTAATTCTGTTTTTCGTCGGCGCCTTGGTCGCCGTCATGTTATTCGCCGGCATTCGCATCGCCCGCAACGACCGCGCCAACGGTCCCTCCAATGGACAATTAATGGGCGCGGTGGCTCCCGACTTCGACTTGGCTGCGCTCGATGGCGGCGACCTTAAGCTGTCGAGCCTCCGCGGCAAGGCAGTTCTCCTCAATTTCTGGGCGACCTATTGCGGACCCTGCAAAGTCGAGATGCCCTGGTTCATCGAACTCCAGAAGGAGTACGGTCCGCAAGGCTTCCAGATCGTCGGCGTCGCCATGGATGATGCCAGCACCGATGACATCACGAAGTTCGCCAAAGACATGGGCGTAAATTATCCGATTCTGCTGGGCAAGGAATCGGTCGGCCTGAGCTACGGCGGCGTCAATGTCCTGCCCACCACGTTTTTCCTGGATCGCAGCGGCAAGGTCGTCGCCCGCGAATTCGGCTTGCAGAGCCGGAGCGTCTTCGTCGACCACATCAAACAAGCTCTCGGCCAGGAGGGATCGGTGCGGGCTCAGAAGTAAGTTTCGTATCAGGGTATCGCTTTAGCGATACCGCAATCTAAGTTCGAAGCGCAAGTAACGACCTTTGCCGAATGAAGATTCTGAAATCACTTCTGATCTGTGCGCTTCTCCCCTTGCTCGCAGCGGCCCAGGAAGAGTTCGGCCCGAAAGGTCCGGTGGTCAAGATAGCGCCCGTGCCCGTAGTAGCTGCTGTGCAGGGCCAACCGTCAACCATCGCTCTTTCCTTCAACGTCGCCAACGGCTTCCACATCAACTCCAATCACCCGAAGTCCGAGTATCTCATTCCGACGGCGCTCAAGATCGAGCCCGCCACCGACATCGTCATCGGGAAAACCACCTACCCCGACGGTCAGGATATGAGCTTCGCCTTTGCTCCGGACGAGAAACTCAACGTCTATACCGGAGACTTCAAGGTGGAGGTCATGGTCCATCCCCTGCACACCATACAACCCGGCAAATATGTCGTTCGCGGAAGCCTAAAATACCAGGCCTGCGATAATACGGCCTGCTATCCGCCGAAGAATTTGCCGGTCAGCTTTGATGTGAAGGTAGCGCATGCTCCGAAGGCGCACGCCGCGAACCCGGCGCAGAGCCCGCACGCCCACCAGTAGCGTCAAAGAACCACGGACCGCGCCTGATCCAGTTGATAGGTCAGCATTTCAATTCGCGCTTGCAGTACATTGCGAATCGAAAGCATTCCCAGCAAATGCCCATCCTCCTCCACGATCGGCAAGTGACGGTAGTGGCGCTCAACCATGGTGGCGAGCGCTTCACCAGCCGTGGTCGCCCGCGTCGCCATCTCTACCGGCGTGGTCATGACTTCGCGCACCGAAGTAGTTCGCGGGTCCCGCTCGCTGAGTGACAGCCGCCGCAACACATCCCGTTCCGTAAAAATCCCGGCCACCCGCTGGTTTTCGTCCACCACGGCCACCGCACCCACGTGTCGATCCAGCATCGTTTGGATCGCCCGCTCCGCCGTGGCATCGATCGTAACCGATGCCGCTTCCGAATCGCACATCTCCAGAATTTTCATCCGTCACCTTTTCTGTCCCAGATCGTTCTTGAAGACTTTTCCGTCCTTCATGACAAACTCGACATTCTCCAGAATTTTGATATTCATCAAGGGATCGCCCGCCACGGCCACTACATCCGCATAGGCGCCCGGCGCAATCACGCCCAACTGTCCCTTTCGGTCGAGCAGTTCCGCCGCCCGCGAGGTTGCGCTCTGGATCGCCTGCATCGGCGTCATTCCGAACTCGACCATCCGTGGGAACTCCTGCGCAATCGGCTCTGTCCATGGAATTCCACCCATGTCGGTGCCAAAGGCAATCTTCACGCCCGCCTGCACAGCTTTCCGAAACGACTCTTCATGCACCGACGCGCGTTTCCGGTCGCGCTGCCCGTCCGGTGTATCCGCTGGAGCCCAGTCTCCGTAGTAGACGCTCAACGTAGCGCAAAGCCAGGTTCCCTGTTTGAGCATCTGCGCGATTTGAGCGTCCGTCAAAATGAGGCCGTGCTCGATCGAGTCGCATCCTCCATCGAGCGCGCGCTGCATCCCTTCTCCACTGTAGGAGTGACATGCGACTTTCTTTCCCCAGCCGTGCGCTTCGTCCACAATCGCCCGCAGCTCTTCGACGGTCAGCGTCGGTTGGGATATTAGTTCTCCATTCTTGCCGAGCCATGAGCGATGCGTCATGTACACCTTGATCCAGTCCGCGCCATGGTTGAGTTGCTCGCGCGCCGCCTTGCGCGCCTCGACCGGGCCGTCAATAATCTGCACGCCTTTCGGCACTTCGATCTCCGGCGCATACCCTTCGAGCGGATATCCGCCGGTGGTTGAAATGGCGCGCGTCGAAACAAACATGCGCGGGCCGGGAATGTACCCGCGATCGATGGCCATCTTGATGCCGACGTCGCCGTAGCCCGCGCCTTCGGTTTCCATGTCGCGTATGGTCGTGAAACCCTGTTCCAGCGCCCGCCGCGCCGAGACCGTCGCCCGCGCTGCCCGGAATGCCAATGGATACTTCAAGAGCTGAATGTCATATCCGCCCTGTGCCGGATCTTCTCCCTGCAGAAAAATGTGCGTATGCGCGTCGATCAGGCCCGGCAGCACAGTGGCTTGCGAAAGGTCGATAACCGCCGCACCGGCCGGAATGCTCGCCGACTCCGCATCGGCGACCGCGGTAATCATATTGCCGCGAATCGTGATCACCACATTCGGGCGCGCAGAATTCGACACGCCATCGATCAGCGCTCCCGCACGGATAACCGTCATCGGCTTGAGAACCGGCGCTTCCTGCTGGCCCCAGGTCACCGAAGCCACGCACAACATGCCCACCACCGCCATCCAACGTTTCATAACAAACCTCTGGGAAGGTTGGATTGTACTTCCTGGGAGCTTGAGCGTCGCTGAAAATTTCGCCCAGCAAGGCGGCGCGAGGGTCAATCAGGCACCTGACGAAACTCCGATTAAGTGCGGGGAAAAAGCATAAACCACGGGGTACACGGGGGTGCACGGAGGTTGGGGGTCAAGGGTGCTCCTGTCCGAAGATTCCCAATTGAAGAGAAATTGGGTAAGAATGTGTGAGGGTGAGACGTCACGCGTGAGTTCCGCGCGGAATCCGCAAAACAAATCCGGGAATGCCGTCGTCCAATGTCAGTGCTGCGCCCGCGGTTTCCAGCACACGGCCGGCAATCGCCAGCCGCATCCGCCTCATCGTCGCTCTCACTGCATCGCGCTGCAATTGTCGAGTGCCCGGGTCCTTCTCCGGAGGGCTGGCTTCTGGGCCATTCAGGCTGCGTTCACCCTGCGCCCGCAGCACCGTTCCGGCCGCGCCCTCGGTCAGCAGCAGCGTAATTTCACTGCGTTCCGGTTGCTGCTCGATCATCGCCAGAATCAAGTACTGCAGAGCCAGCCGCAGCCGGGGTTCGCCGACTCGCAGTTTTGCGGCACATGTTCCTAACACGCGCAAGCCTACGCTGCGCAGCGCGGCCATCGACGACAGGTCCTCACACATGGTTCTTAAGACCGGCATCAGGGCCACCGCGTCCTCCCCGGCACCTTGCTCGGCATCCAGATACTCCCGCATCAACTGGATCATTCCGATCACGGTTTCGGTCTGTTGCAGTGCCGCCGAAACAGTCTGCTGCTGCTGCTCTGTCACTTCATCGATCGAAAGTTCCAGACTGCATCGCAGGCTCGTCAACGGCTGGCTCAGCGAATGCAACAGATCGCCGAGCAGTTCCTGATCGTGCGTGGGCCTATTGGGCAACCGGGAGAAAGAATGTGCGCTCGCACTCATGCCACTGCTCCGTCCGCGCTCAACTGGTATCCCACACCGCGAACCGTGTGAATCAGGGAAGTCGGAAAGCCGTCGTCCACCTTGCGCCGCAAATAATTGATGTACACATCCACCACATTCGTGGTCGAGTCAAATGTCAGGTTCCAGACATGTTCGATGATCATCGCCCGCGTCAAGCGCCGTCCCGCGTTGCGCATCATGTATTCGAGAAGGGCGAACTCCTTGGTCGTCAACTCAATCGGACGCCCCCCGCGCTCCACCTTGCGCTCTACTCGATTCATGTTCAGATCCCGCACCGTGAGAACAGATTCCGAGGGGGAGTGGCTGCGCCGCAACAGGGCCCGCGCCCGCGCCGATAACTCGAGAAACGAAAAGGGCTTCACCAGATAGTCATCCGCTCCCGAGTCCAGGCACTGCACCCGGTCTTCCACCCGGGTGCGAGCCGTCAGGATCATCACCGGCAAATTCGCTTTGCGCTGCCGCAGACTCTTGAGCACCGATAATCCGTCCACCCCGGGCAGATTCAGGTCGAGGACGACCAGATCGTAGTCAATTCCCATCGCCATCGAACGGCCTTGTTCGCCATTCTGAGCGACGTCCACCGCATGATGTTCCGCTTGCAGTCCCTTGCGAAGAAAACTGGCGAGAGCAACATCGTCTTCCACCACGAGAATTCTCATGAGTCTTTTCTTGCCCGGAACAAGTAATCGAATCTCATTCTCGGCCGATTCGCTTTTGCTCACAAGATAACCCGTCCGTACTTTTGGACGTACTTCTTCAATGCTGGGGGGAGCGAAATCGCGGCTGGCGCGCGCGCAACCAGAAGAGCTGAGAGGCTAAAATTGGGTAAGGGTCCTAAACTCCGAGCGCTGCTTGGATCGTTCCCACGATCGACTCGGCAATCCGATTCATCTGTTCTTTCGATTCGGCTTCGATCATCACGCGGGCCAGCGCTTCCGTGCCCGAGTAGCGAACGACAACGCGGCCATCGCCATCCAGTTCCCGCTCCGCCGATGTGATCGCCGCCTGCACCGCCGGAATTTGCGCAAACGCCACTTTTTCTCGTACTCTAACGTTACGAATCGTTTGCGGAAAAACCTTCAAGTCACTGACCAGCTCGGCCAGCGTCTTCCCCGACCGTACCATGATCTCCAGCACTCGCAGCGCGGTGAGCAGACCATCGCCAGTCGTCGCCTCGCCATCGCGGAAAAGGATGTGTCCCGACTGCTCGCCGCCCAAGGTCGCGCCCACGCGCTGCATCTCCTCGAGCACGTACTTGTCGCCCACATTCGCGCGCAGCATGCGAATGCCCGAGCGCTTCAAAGCCAGTTCCAATCCCATGTTCGACATGGTGGTGGCCACGATAGTAGAGTTCACCAGCGTGCCGCGCGCTTGCATGTCGCGGGCAGCCAGCAACAGCACCGCATCTCCATTGACCACCCGGCCCTCGGCGTCGCAGAAAAGGGCGCGGTCGGCATCGCCATCGAAGGTAACGCCAACATCAAACTGACCCTTGGTTTCTGACACAAATTGCGCCACCGTTTCCGGATGCAATGCGCCGCAATTCTCATTGATGTTCTTGCCGTCGGGAGTCGAATGCAGAAAGATGGTATTGATCTTGAGCGCGCGAAACAGTTCCGGAGCCTCTACCGCAGCCGCTCCGTTGGCGCAATCGACGGCCACGCGCAGCCGTGTCAAATCCGCGGAAACTCCCGCCGCCAGCCAGCGTACATACGCCTGCCGCAGCTCCTGCTCCCCAGGCAGACTTGCAACCGCCGGCGCAGAATCCAGAACGGAAGCGGAATCCGCGTCCTGCAGCAGCGCGAAGATCTCTTTTTCGATCGCCAGTTCGCGCGCGTCGGGCAGCTTATATCCATCACCGGAGAAAATCTTGATCCCGTTATCGGTCCAGGGATTATGCGAGGCCGAAATGACCACGCCCGCGTCAAACCCTTGCGCGCGCGCCAGGTATGCCACCCCAGGCGTCGTGATAATTCCCGCGCTCCGCGCCGCCACTCCGACCGAGGCCAGGCCCTGGAGAAACCGGTCGGCAATCCAACGGCTGGAAACACGCGTGTCCTGCCCGATGACAACTCGCGGCGTGGCATTCACGCGCACCAGATCATGGCCCAGAGCCCTTCCAATCCAGTACACACTCTCGCGCGTCAGCGGAAATTCCTCCGCCACCCCGCGAATTCCGTCGGTCCCGAAAAGCAGTCTTGTTTGTGTCATGAAGTCTGGAGGAAATAGTCCCTATGTAGGATCATGGCTGTTCCGTTTCTGCCAGAACACTCACTTGGTCTTCTTATCTTTTATTCCGCCTTCCATGATGACCGTCACCCGAACCGGTCGGGGGTGCACAACCTGGATCAGAGGATCGGCCACGTACACCTGCGTCAGAAAAGTATCCCGCGTCATCGTCCCGCTGATGTCCACTGGGTCGGTGCTGGCTGCTTCCAGTGCTTCCACCCGCCGGCGTGGTCCGGTGATCAGTATGGTTGGCGGATCGGCGGTAACCTGCTCGACTCGCACACCGCTCGCAAAGTTTCCGGTCACGCGCGGGTGAACGTCCACCGACCGCGTGTCCCGGCTGTCGAAGGAAAGATGAAACTGCCCGGGAATGATCTGCACCACTTCAAGATCCTGTGGCAAGTGCACGTGTCGCGCCGTCAGATCGAATGTCCGCTCCCCGGGTTGGACGTTGCTCAGATCGACCTCCGCGCGCACGTCGCCGGGCTCCAGGCGATGGATCACACGCTCCGGTCCGCGCACCCGGACCTGGGCCTCGGTAAAACTCGCGGAATCGATCTCCAGCTGGTCGGGCAGATTCCGGAACTCAATCGGAACCTTCATCTCGACTTCGGCAATTGGAGAGCGTGCCACCGCCATCCACAAGCCAATAGCCAACAACAACGAAATCAGCTTGACGACAAAATTATGCACGAACACTCGCCGCCACCAACCCGCCATGGTCACTCGTCCCTTCCCAGCCGCGAACCAGCATCGTGCCGGCGAGTGGATGATTGCGAACTGGGCGGCTCATCTTCGATAAAGTCTTCCCCCACTGCATCAGGCAGGCTCAGGGCCGGAGCATAGCGCCGCAGCAGATTGCTCAAACGCTCTCGCAATCGTTCCACCGTCAGATCCCGCTCAATGTTGCCGGACACGGCCACACTGATCGCGCCCGTCTCCTCGGAAACGATCACGGCGACCGCGTCCGTCTCTTCGGTAATTCCTATGCCCGCACGATGACGCGTTCCCAGTTGGGTGGAGAGGACCGGGTTCATCGACAGCGGCAGGAAACAAGCGGCGGCGGCGATGCGGTCGCGCTGCACAATCACCGCGCCGTCGTGCAATGGAGCGCTCGGACGAAACACCGTCGCCAGCAGGTCATAGGAGAGGCGCGCGTCCAGCGCCACGCCGCTTTCGATATACGTGCGCAGTCCAATTTCACGCTCGATCACAATTAGCGCACCGGTTTGATTTTGCGAAAAAAGATTGGCCGCGAGAACGATATCGTCGTACACATCGGCCGCTGAGGCCGACGACCGCATGAGCGAGATGCGGCTTCCGAGGTTGGCTAACGCATGCCGGATTTCAGACTGGAAAACCACGATGAGTGCGAAAACGACGTAGGGTAGCAGCGTGCTCAGC